>DASUWS010000148.1:0-33326 GCA_036378295.1 Ktedonobacterales bacterium | reverse complement strand
TCGAGACGGCCGGCAACATACCACGCGAGGTGCTCGCGGCACTGGGAACATGTCGTATCAGGCATCATGGCGCACCTCCTCATTCGAAGCCCCAGTGAGTTGGTGTAGCAGCGCCTTACGGGCATAGCTGATCCGACTCTTGACTGTACCGGTAGGTACATCGAGGATCCGCGCAGCTTCATCGAGCGAGAAGCCATGCTGAAAGACAAGTGACAGCACCTCACGATGCTTTGGCGAGAGACTGTCGAGCGCATCATCGAGACTCAGACGATTGAGCACCCTATCGTCCAGGGTATCGTTTGCTATATCAGTCCAGTGGAGCACGTCGTTGTCGTCGCTCTCGTTCGTAGAGGTGTTGAGCCATAGGCTGTCGGGGCGACGGGCGAGGCGCCGTCGGGCGCTCAACGCGACATTGTGGGCGATCTGGTAGAGCCAGGTAGAGACACGCGCCTCAGCGCGATAGCCGCTGGCAGTACGCCAGACGGCCAGGAAGACATCTTGCAGAGCCTCTTCGACACTCGTGGCATCGCCATCGAGCTGGTGCCAGAGATAGCGGCGCAGGCGCGGGCGATAATCCAGATAGAGCCGGCGCAGCGCCTCCTCATCGCCTGCCGCGACCTGGGCTAGTAACAGTTGCTCATTCAGCACAGGCATTCCCCATCCGCGCCAACTCCCTTTATTCATCATCGTCTTCGCCGCTGTCACAGGTCTCGACGAATAATAGGTGTATGGGCGGGGCCGGAAGGTTCAAACTGTCGCACAGATAGGTTGGAGGTGCGTACTGTGCGTGTGGCTGTCAGCGAGGAGTTCGGGGCTACGACGGCCACCCACAACAAACAATGGCCAGAAGGGGGGATGGTGGGACCCCATATCTGGCCGTCGTCTTGAACGAAACTGATGTGGCTATGCCTCACGCGCCGGGGAAAAGCTCCTCAGCAGGGCGTGGCCCGATGGCTACCTGCACGAGCGGCTCGCTGAGCGGAAAGCGTTCGAGCAGGTGCATGATCTGCTCCCGGCTGACGCTATCAACCGCCTCTTTCAGCTCCTGGATGGTCGTCAATTTTCCCTCAAACCACCATGACCGAAGCAAGGCACCCATCCGCGCCGCCGAGCTTTCGCCGCGCATCACCAGCTCGCTCTTGAGCTGAACCCTGGCGCGCTCCAGCTCATCATCGGTGACACCATGCTCGCGCAGCCGCTTCAACTCGTCGTGAATCACCCGGACGGTCTCCGGTGCTTTCTCAGGCGTCGTGCCCGCGTAGATGAAGCCCGCGCCGGAGACGCCGTTCGGCGCGAACATCGCGGCCACCGAGTAGACCAGCCCGCGCTTCTCGCGCACCTCGCGGAATAGGCGCGATGTCATGCCCCCGCCAAAGATCTCCGTCACCACCGAGGCGGCGTAGTAATCGGGGTCGCCATACGCCGGGAACGGGAAGACCATCGCGATGTGCTGCTGATTGCCTTCCTGTGGCTCGACGAATACCGAGGAGACTGGATTCGGCAGGGTAGTTGTCGAGGCAGGCGCTTCGCCGCCCCAGGCGCTGAACAACTCACCCACACGCGCCACTGCGGCGTCCCAGTCGAAGTCGCCCGCAATCGAGAGGACGGCGCCCTTTGGATGGTAGCGCGCCTGCCAGAACGCGCGCAGATCGTCGCGCGTGATCGCCTCGACGGTCTGTTGGCTGCCGAGGGCGCGGCGTCCGAGTGGCGAGCCGAGATAGTAACGCTCGCGTGCCAGATCGAAGATGCGGCGCATCGGCTCATCGTCGCGGCGGCGAATCTCCTGCAACTGCACCGCCCGCATCTGGCCAAGCTCTTCGTCCGGAAGCGTGGGATGGAGCAGCACATCGGCAAACAGGTCGAGCGCCTTGTCGAGCCGGTTTCCGACGATCTGCGCTGAGTAGCGGGCAAACTCAATGGCCGACTCGCCGCCCTTGCGCGCGCCCAGCGCTTCGAACTCCTCGGTAAGCTGGCGCACAGAGCGATTTTCTGTGCCCTGGAACATCATCTCAGAGAGCAGATAGGTCAGCCCAAGCCGATCCTCCGGCTCATCGCGAATCCCCGCATCGAGTTGTACGCCGAAAGTCACCGATGCCAGGCTGGGCATCCGCTGGCCGAGCATCCGCAGCCCATTGGGGAATACCTGCATGAAGTAATTCGGGGCAAGCTCACCGCTCGCAGCGCTAGTCTTCTCTGATGTACCCACCCAGTGCATCCTTTCCTCCGGCGAAAAGAATACGCCGGGACATGCTACGCATCACATAGGGATACTATACCGATTTGCTCCCGCCTGTGTCAGCCGTGGGGCGCCGCTGGCTCTGCTGTCGCCTCCGCGCTCTCAAGCGGCGCGTGTTTCCGCGACCAGGGAGGAAGAATGACGCGCATCGCGATTCCCTGCCCGACCAGCGTCACCAGCACCACACCATACGTGACATACTTCATCAGGTCGGTATCCGGCAACGATTGCGGCAGGCTGAGCACCAGCGCCAGCGAGAGCGCGCCACGCAACCCCGAGAGCAGGATGATTGGCCGCCAGTTTCGCGGCACCGGCACAAGCTTACTCCGCAGACTCTTGTGTTCATGGCGGCGATAGCCCGCGTACCATCGTGCGATGGCATCGTGCAGAGCGAACATCAGGTAGATCATGACCGCACGCCCGGCAATGACGCCAATAATCGCCCAGATCAGGGGTGCGACGGCAGGCCCAATGTGCGAGGCGCCAATCTGGATGCCCAACAAGAGAAAGAGCAATGAGTTGGCGATGTAACCGATGAACTCCCAGACCTCATCCACTACGTCACGGGTACGCTGCGACATGCTCCGTTGGCGGCCGTAGCTGCCAAGCGTCAGCCCGGCGGATACGACCGCCAGCAAGCCAGAGGTATTCAGAAACGTGCCCAGGAGATAGACGCCATACGCGGTGCTAAAGGTGATGGTCATCTCGATCAGGTAATCATCGAAGTGCCGCATCAGCCACGAGATGATAAACCCGGCAGCGAATCCAATCACGGGGCCACCGATGAAGAGCCAGGCAACCTGCAGAACAGCCGTCCAGCCACTTATCTCAGTCGTCGAAATCCCAGTCTGCACGAGCAACAGGCCCAGCACGACCGCATAGACCGCGGCACCCACGCCATCGTTGAAGAGGCTCTCACCCTCGATAATGGTGCGCATACGCTCGCCCACGCCCAGCTTCCGGAAGAGCGCAATGACAGCCACTGGATCGGTCGGAGAGATGATAGCGCCCAGCAATAAGGCTTCGAGCCAGGAGAGGTGCGCGCCAAAGTGCAGCGTCCCCGCGACTATAGCCATCGCAATGAGCAAGCCGGGCACGGCCAGCAACAGCACCGCAACCCAGTTTTTCAGCAGCACCGAGACCCTGATGTTCCAGGAACCTTCGAAGAGCAGGGCGGGGATAAAGATGAAGAGCACGACCTCCGGGTTGAGCTTCAGTTGCTGCACGCTGGGAATCTGCCCCAGCGCCAGACCCGCGATGACCAACGCGAGCGTATACGGAAACCGGAGCTGGCGCGCCACCAGCGCAATAACCAGAGAGACGATGAGGAGCAACACCAGGCGCTCGACCTCTTCGGCCGGAATCACAGTCTGCGTCATGGCTTTCCCCCACCTCTCCGATTGTCTCTGCACGGCCACGGCTGCCCTTGACATGCCGCACACAGGGGGCACCGCCGCGTCTAGATAATACCCGGCACTATGCCCCGCGGCCCAGAATACACAGGTACCAGGCACAGCGGCCAGCCCATGCGGCTCTCCCCATGGTGATACGGGGCATCACGCCAGCGGCAGATCGCGGCGCGGGCCGTTACTGGTTGTCACTGGTGTCTAGGGCAGGTCGCGCAAATGCCAGCCCCCACACGGATGCCGCTCCGGCGGCGCGCAACGGCTCGGCAGCGGCATCGAGGGTGCTGCCGGTGGTCATCACGTCATCCACCAGCAGGATACGCCTCTCCTTGACAACCGATGTGGTGGCGGGCGAAGCCAGGGCAAAAGCGCCCGCCACGTTCCGGCGGCGTTCCTCGCTCGAAAGGCGTGTCTGCGCTTCGGTCGCACGCGTGCGCACCAGCACATCAGCGCGCACGGGTAACCCCTGAAGCCGCGCAAAGGCGCGAGCCAGCGCTTCTGCCTGATTATAGCCCCGCTCGCGCTGACGATTGGAGTGTAGCGGCACGGGAATGACCATATCGGCGCTACGGATGTCACATTGAAAGGGTGCCAGCATCAACGTCGCCAGCCGTTCGGCAACCCGTTGCTGGCCATGAAACTTGAGCGCGAGCACAGCCGTTCGCGCAGCGTCCGTATAGGCTGCCGCGATACGAACTCCCTCCAGATGCATCGGGCCACGGCCCGCAGCACAATCCGCGCACAAGCTGGAAGATGGAAGGCTCGCGTCGGTGATGGTTGCGCCGCAGCGTTCGCATGCTGGCGGATCGAGGGGATGCATACTGTTCAGGCAGCCGGCGCAGACAACTGCCCCAGCACGCTGGCAGACGACACAGCGCTGAGGATAGACGATGTCCAGCAGACGTCGCACGCCTTCACCGAGCCCAGGCATGAACTCCTCCCGCCTGTCCCACGTTCCGCCTCTATCCCGCGGGCGTAATTGGCAGGCCTACCCGGTGGAGGAGGATGACATTGCCCGCACGTCCTACCACCTGATAGTGACCCGACCGCAGCATGAGCGCAAGCATCCGCTCATCATCCGCGCGTGAGATGGAGATGGCGTCTGGTATATCTACAGCCACATAGTCGGCAAGGTACGATTGTGGATCGGGCATCAAATAGATCGTATAGCGGCTGCTCAGGCGCGGATTGAGCGAGTCGGTGGCCGCTACCGAAGCCGACTGCGGCACGCGGTCGAGCAGCGCGTTGACCTCCGCCTGGAGGGGTATGGGATGGTCGCCCGCATGCCAGAACGAGCCGATCATGCCACCAGCGGTCGTCGTCAGGTTCCACCAGCCCGTACCCAGCAGCCAGAGCACCACCAGCGCTGGAATCCAGCGAGATGGCACCGGAATATGCTCCAGGAGCCAGCGCAAGCCCCAGACAACCAGCCGTCCCAGCGCCTCGATACGCGCCCGGAGCGCAGGCTCCGCTGGCCACTCTGGCCGGGGCGGCGGCTCACCACGCTCAACCCGCTGGCGCGCCGCCAACAGCGCCGCGACGCCGTAGACCGCGGCGGGCATGACATAGGCCAGGATCACCGCGTTGTATTGAAAGAAGCCGCTGTATTGCTCCACATGCGTGCTGAGGACATTGACCGCCACCTCCGGCAGAGCGCAGAGCCAGAGCGCGGGCATGAAGATACCCAGCCCTCCGCCCGTTCGCAGCAACATCGCCAGATAGTTGATCCGGTCGGCATCCAGGATGGTCAGCGGGAGCAGCGGATTCGCCAGGATGTTCTTCAGCGCGGCTCCCGCCGAGCCTCCCAGCCACGAGTAGCGATACCAGAAGTTGTTGCCGCCAGACATGCCGCCGTTGAAATGCGGGAGAACAATCCCAAAACAAAAAGCGACATACGCAATCGAGAGCAGGATGACAACCAGGCCAAATACGGGGCGCTTGCGCCAGACGATGATGAGTAACCCGAGCAGCGCCAGCGAGAGCGCGACATCCTCCTTCGTGAGGGCGGCCAGTATCGCCGCCACAGCGAAGGTGGCCCAGTGCTCGGCGTCGAGCGCCCAAATCGCTAGAATCAGCAGAGGCGTCGCCAGCGCCACACTATGGAAATCCCAGAGCGCCGCGCTGAGGAACTCTGGCGCGAGCAGGTACGCGGCGGCAAAAGCGACACCCAGCAACGGCAATCCCGGCAGACGGCGCAGGCTGAGCAAAAAGAGCGGAATCGCGCCAAGTGCCATGGCCACGTTCTGGATGACCATCAGCGTTTCTGGCCCGTCATGGAGCAGGTAGAACGGCGCGATCAGCAGCAAGATCGGCTCGACATGGATGCCCAGCCGAATTGGTGGGCCGAACCAATCCAGCCCGCGATTGGTGAAGCGAAACAAGTGACCGTGCAGCGTGTTCCACACGGCCTGGTTCATGTTGCCGAGATCGAACGCGTCGGCGTGGTACGTCTGGTAGCGGGCGATACTATGCTGGCAGACCAGAAAGCTATCGACGAGGACGAGCAACGCGACCAGCGCCCAGGCGAGGCGGCGCTGCCCTTCCAGGGTCTGTAGCGCCTGCCACAGTTGGCCCAGCCAGGAGCCAGGCAGGGCGTTTGTCTTCCCCGGAAGTCGTGCACTGCGTTCGAGTGGAGTCGTCATGGAGGCTACACTTTGGGCATTAGAGCGGCTTGATCCGTACGAGCGCGTCACCCTTCTGAACTAGCTGGCCGTTCTGCGCAACAATCGCGGCGACAATGCCTGCGGCTTCGCTCTTGATCTCGTTAAAGACCTTCATCGCCTCGACAATGCAAACTACCTGGCCAGCATGCACCGCATCTCCGACTTTGATGAATGGATCGGCGGCCGGAGAAGACGCGGTGTAGAAGACTCCGGTGAGCGGCGCGACGACGGCGACGCCAGCCTCTGCCGGATTCGGCGCATCCCCGGCTACGGAGTTCGCGCGCTTCGGGCGGGCCGCGCGGACAGAGGTGGCAACCTGCGCTGCCGGAACGGCAACAGGCGCATCGAGGCGGCGTCGCAGTGCGATGCGCACACCATCTTCGGTGAGATCGAGCTCGCTGACGTCAGTGCCCTCCAGAGCTTCAGCGAGCGCCTTCACCCGGCTAACTAGCGACTGGCGTTCCGTAGGATGCCTCCTCTATGTTCAGAAACAATCAGACTGTTCACACCTATAGATCATGACAAGTGACGCATGGCCACAACGACGGGCCATTCCACCAGCCCGGCGCATGGCGCCAGAGCGGCTAAGGGAGCGCGCTGGCAGCTTATCACTCGTAGCGGCGCATCACCAACACGGCATTGTGGCCGCCGAATCCCATCGAATTCGAGATAGCGATCTTCGGATGCGTTGTGCGGGGTTCATTGGGCACGTAATCCAGGTCGCAATCCGGGTCTGGATGGGTGAGATTGATTGTCGGCGTGATCACGCCGGTATGGAGCGTGAGGGCAGTGACAGCCCCCTCCATTGCGCCCGCAGCACCAAGCGTGTGGCCGATCATGGATTTTGTCGAGCTGATGGCCAGCTTGCGCGCATGATCACCAAAGACCGTCTTGATCGCCGCCGTCTCGTTTCGGTCGTTATACATCGTCGCGGTGCCGTGCGCGTTAATGTAGTCTACCTGATCGGTGGCAATGTCGCCTTTCTTCAGCGCCTTGCGAATAGCCCGCGCCAACCCCTCACCCCCAGGCGCTGGCTCCGTGATATGATGCGCGTCCGCCGTGCTGGCGTAACTTACGACTTCAGCGTAGATGCGCGCGCCGCGTTTGCGGGCGTATTCTTCGTCCTCCAGGAGGAGGATGGCCGCGCCCTCTCCCATCACGAACCCATCGCGGGTCGCGTCGAAGGGGCGGCTCGCATGCTCCGGGTCGTCGTTGTTGCGCGAGAGGGCGTGCATGCTGGCGAATGACGCAATGCCCATCGGCGTGATGCCGCATTCGCTGCCGCCGGCAATCATGGCAATCGCATCGCCGCGCCGGATGATTTCCGCCGCCTCACCGATGGCATTCGCGCTGGTAGCGCAGGCCGAGACCGTGGCAAAGTTCGGACCCTTGGCGCCGGTCTGCATCGAGACAAAGCCCGCCGCGATATCGGTAATGAACATCGTGATGAAGAACGGGCTCACCCGGTCCGGGCCACGGTCGAAGAGTACCTTGAACTGATCGTGGCAGGTGGTCAGGCCACCGATGCCTGAGCCAATGATGACGCCGACATCCTCCGCGTTCTCCTCGGTGATGGCGAATTCACCGTCTGCCAGCGCCTGTTTGCTGGCAGCGACCGCGTAATGCACGAAGCGATCATTGCGCCGAACCTCTTTACGATCCATGTAGAGCGTTGGGTCAAACCCTTTCACCTCACACGCGATGCGGGTTTCCTGATTGCTGGCATCGAAGTTGGTGATTGTGCCACCGCCTGATGTTCCCTCGCACAGCGCTTTCCAGGTAGAGGGGGTGTCGTTGCCTACGGGCGAAACCAGCCCGATGCCGGTCACTACGACGCGCCTGGTCATATGATTGTTACCTCTCAGCAAGTCTATTCGCGCTCCACCGACGGATCAGCGCATGGCGTGTACCTGGTCATCTGGCCATCGCGCCGTGTACGCGCTGTGGCATACGCTATTGTATCAAATTCCCTCAAGCATCCGGAGGAGTTGTCAGCATCTCCGCCTCACGCCTTGATGCCAAACTCTTCGCCGCGCTCGGCCAGGAAGTTTGTGTACGTCTCGCCCCGCAGGAAAGTCTCGTGCTCGAGCACTTTCAAATGGAAGGGAATCGTCGTCGGCACGCCCTCAATCGCGAACTCGCTGAGCGCACGCTTGCCACGAGCGATAGCCTCGACGCGCGTGGGCGCCCAGACGATCAGTTTCGCCAGCAGCGAGTCGTAATGCGGCGGCACGTCATAGCCGACGAACAGATGTGAGTCCACCCGCGTACCGGGGCCGCTGGGCGGCAAATACGTCTCGATGGTTCCTGTCTGTGGGCGGAAATCATAGGCGGGGTCTTCGGCGGTGACGCGGAACTCGATGGCATGCCCGCGCATTACCACATCATCCTGGCCAAACCAGAGCGGCTCGCCCGCCGCAACGCGTAGCTGCGCCTGTACGAGATCGATGCTAGTCACCCACTCAGTCACGGGATGCTCGACCTGGAGACGTGTGTTCATCTCCATGAAATAGTAGTGATTGTCTTCATCCACCAGAAATTCCATCGTGCCAACACCTTCATAGCCGATGGCACGTGCCGCCGCAACCGCGCGCTCGCCCATCTCCCGACGGAGCGCTGGTGGAAGCCCCGGGCTGGGCGACTCCTCGATCAACTTCTGGTGGCGTCGCTGCAACGAGCAGTTGCGCTCGCCCAGGTGAACACCGTTGCCGTGCTTATCACAGAGTACCTGCACCTCAACGTGCTTTGCGCGACCGAGATACTTTTCGAGATAGAGGCCGTCGTCATGGAAGGCCTCGCGCACCTCGCTCTGAGCCGTCGTGAAGACGTGGTCGAACTCCTCAGGGCGCCGGATCAATCGAATGCCACGGCCTCCGCCGCCCGCCGCTGCCTTCAACATCAGCGGGAAGCCGATACGAGCGGCCTCCGCGACACCTTCTCCCACCGAGCGCAGGACATCCGTGCCGGGCAACATCGGCAATCCCGCGCGCATCATCGCCTCGCGCGCCTGCACCTTGTCACCCATCTTGACCATCGCCGCTGGCGGCGGTCCGATGAACGTGATATCGCAATCCGCGCAAATCTCGGCGAACGAGGGATTCTCGGAGAGGAAGCCGTAACCGGGGTGAATCGCTTCAGAGCCAGTGAGCATCGCGGCGCTAATCAGATTGGGGATGTGGAGATAACTCTTGCTGCTGGGACCAGGGCCAATACAGATACGCTCGTCAGCGAGGCGAACTGGAAGAGAATCCCGGTCTGCCTCGGAATAGGCAATCACCGTCTCTACCCCCAACTCGCGACAGGCGCGTAGCACCCGCAACGCAATCTCGCCCCGATTGGCGATGAGTACCTTCTTGAACATGGACTTTTCGTGCCTCGTCTCTCACATCTCGTGATTATCTTTCACCCAGCGCATTCAGCGCGGGCCCGTACGCACAGAAAGACCCCGTGCCCGCGCGCACCAGGAGGGGGGATTGTCGTCGCATTGTACCACGGAATATATCACGCCTCGGGTAGACGGAATCGTGGCGCGTTGCGACCGCGCGCAAACATGGAGTCAGAAGCAACGGATCTCTGGAGCCGGGCGCTTAGTCGAGCCGCCCCTCGTTGGCCATGCGCTGCTGCTGGGCGTAGAGGTTCGTCCACATCCAGGCGAGGCGTTCGTAGCAGCCATCGTGGGTGCGTCCGCCGTTGGGTGTCTGCCATGCCCACCCGCGAATCCGCTCGCCGCAGACCTCACACTTGAACCGGTAAAGACTCAGTTTCTGCTTGCGGTTGTTATAGAAGCGGTTCATCGTGCGCGTGTAGGAGAGCAGGGGCACTCCATGTGATGTGACGGTGCTGGAGACGCCAACCAGCGATTGCTCCCGCTGAAGCACAAGGCCACGCTCGTCGTCCTGGCCATACATACCGGTGTCATCGTACTCGCCGTACTCGCCAGTATAGCCTTGCTCGTCGTATCCGTAGCCGTAGGACTCGCCCTCGTCAGTGTATCCCTGTTCGTCGTCCCACTGCTGATACCGTTCGTTGCGACCCCGCATCGCCATTTCTCCTCTCAGCCACACCTCTCCACCAGAGATCCACTCACGGGAATGCTTCGGAAACTCAGTATAGCATAGCAATCGCTCTCATACTATGATCTTGGCCCCTTTGGGCCAGCAATACAGCTATCTGCCCCTATCTCCCCTCGGCACGCTGCCGCCACACACGCCACATGTTAGAATACGCCGTGAGTGGAAGATCGGCAGACTCGCAGGTAGCCAGGAACAGTAGAGGCAGCATGATCGGATCGATGGTAACCCGCTGGCGCACGTCGCCACACGCCACCTCACGAGCGCTACGGTCAGGGATGCTGGCGGCAGCGCTCCTGGCCATCGTGCTCCTGGGTGCCTTCCGCGCCTGCGCGCCATCACCCACTACGACGCAACAGCGGCTCAATCAGCCCGCGCTCGCGTTTACCCTCCCGGCGGAACAAGCTGGCGTCCCGCTGCCCGCGCCTGTCAGCTACGCGCCAGCACCCGGCAGACCGACACTGCTGGTCTTCTTCTACACCCTCTGCACGCATTGCCTGCTCCAGATGCAATCCGCGAACGTGGTTGCTTCCGATTTCCCTGCGCTGAGCCGCGTCTATATCAACTCGCCCGCCGAGCGACCCAACCTGCCTGATCTCATGTTGCGCCGCCTCGCGATCACCAACCCGGTACTGCTCGACGCCGACGGCACGGTTGCCGCACGCTACGGTATTGCCTACTATCCAGCACTCGTGCTGATCGACGGGCGAGGCATCGTGCGCGCCATCTGGACAGGCGAGGTAGATAGCGCCACGCTGCGGGCTGGCATTGGCTATGCGCTGGCGGCAAGTGGGATGGGGTGAGGGCGATGGCAGCGACATCGGGAGAGGCGAAACGGCGCCTGATTCTGCTTCTCGGCGGCGCCCGCAGCGGTAAGAGCGCGTATGGGGAGACACTGGCGTCGCGTCTGGCGGGAAGCATGCCCGTGCTGTACATCGCCACGGCACCCCCCAGCGACGACGAGATGCGCGAGCGGATCGCGCGCCACCGGGCCAGCCGCCCGGCGCACTGGCATACTACCGAGGAACAGATCAACCCCGCCAGCGCCCTGCAATCCAGCACCGAGACAGTCGTGCTGCTCGACTGCGTGACGCTCCTCGTCGCGAATCTGCTGCTCGAAGGTGCCCCCCATGGTGAGAATTTCGACGAGGCACCGGTCGTGAGTGCCGGCGCCGAAGCGCGCGTAGATCACGCTATCACCGACCTGCTCGATGCCTGGCGGGCGCGCACCACCACGTTGATTCTGATCTCCAACGAGGTGGGCATGGGGCTCGTGCCGCCGTATCCGCTCGGTCGCGTCTATCGCGACTGCCTGGGCCGTATCAATGCGCGACTGGCTGACGAAGCGGATACTGTTCTGTTGATGGTCGCCGGTTTGCCGATAGAGCTCAAGACGCTAGCCGCTGCCTGGCAGCGCGAGGCGACGCGCCGCTTCGACATATAGCCCGGCCAGAGGGCTGTGCTGACCCATTGCGTTATGTGCCCGACATGGCCGGCTCGCTTGCGGGAGTACGCTCGTCTGGTGCCGCCATCTGGCGCGCGAGAGGGGCGCCTGCTACTCCCAGCGGCAGGGCCACGCAGATCACTCCAATCACCAGCGCGACCGGTGGTTGCGGAAACAGGCTGAACCAGAAGAACCGGAAGAACTGTTCGAGCTGAGAAAATGCGACGCTGACAAGAGCGGTCAGCGCATCCGACACGGGGAACTCGACGCCGAGATTGGCAACGAGTGATAGCGGCAAGAACGCCAGATGATTTAGCAGCGGCGATTGCCACGGCTCCCAGACATGGGCATTCTGCGGCAGCGCCCAGGGGAGCAGATCATAACTGGCGCGATAATTGACCAGCACGCCAAGCAACTGCTCGCAAAGCCCTAGTACGAGCACCATCTGCATGAACAGGTCCATGTGACGCGAGCGATGGCGCTGAATAAAGATCTCAGCGGAAGGCAGCATCAGGAAGGGCACGATGGGCACGAGAAAGCGCGGCCCCCAGGTCCAGCCTGCATACCACGTGGGATACGTGGCATAGAGCAGCAGCGTCGCCGCGCACAACACAACGATGCCCCATGCCTCCAACTGTGCGCGCCGACGGAATGCGGGAAATCCCGCGAGCCCAAGCACGACGGGTGTCGCGAAGAAGATGAGACCATAGCGCGGGCTGGCGAGCAGCGCCGCCGCCGCGTTGAGCGTGAGCGGTATGGATTGGTTGAGAGGCCGCTCATACGCGACGTAGCCAGTTACCCAGGGTGATCCTGCGCGTATCCAGTTGACAACCAGGGTAGCGATTGCGCCCGCGAGCACAGGCAGGCCCACAGCGACCAGCACGAGCGACAGGTGTTTTTGCCTCGCTGGCGGTGCCTTGGTCCGGTGGGATGCGCGCCAGACCAGCACGAGGTAGACAGCGAAGAGTGGCCCGAGGGCGAGGGCGGCGTATTTTGTCAACACCGCATAGCCAAGCGCTATACCCGCAACGGCAACCCAGCGGAAATTGCCCGTCAGTTTGAAGCGGATACATCCCAGCGCCGCGAGCAGCAGTGTCAGCGTGAGCAATGGCTCGCTGAAGTCGAGCTTGGCATAGACCCAGGCCATTGTCGTCAGTCCGTAGGCCATGGCCAGTACCAGTGCGGACCTGGGCGTGTAGGCAAGGTCGAGAGCCAGCTGATAGAGCACGACGATAGCCGCCGCCGTGATCCACGCGTTCGTCATGCTCCCGAACAATTGCGGCGCCGACGTGAAAAGTCCAAGCTGGCGCGCCCAGTGATCCAGCAGCGCCAATGGCATTTCGGCGAGACTCTGCCCGATACCGTACTTGGCATATGTTGCCCCACCACGGCCAACGAAGGTGCCAATATCAGACGGGATCACAAGCGAGTGGCGAAGCAGCAAACTCACCGCCGTATTGTACATGTCGCGGCCATCGGTCGAGTTGAAGCGCCCCATGCTCGACAGGCTATAGAGCAGCGTGAAGAACACGAAGAGGGGAAGCCGAACCGCCGCTGGACGCCGAGCAGATGGCTCCAGGGTCGCGGCGGTGACTGGCGACAGGGCGGCTGATGCTCTCATGCCACCAGTCTATCACCATGCCGCAGCCCGGTTACGATGTTGCATGGCCGTCACGCGCCCGGCAGGCGAACGCGCAGGTGAGACCATCGCGCGCCCGCCCCGCGAGCAGTGCTACCCTACGGTTTCAGCGGATTCGGTTTGTAGTATTGCGAGAGCCAGATACCTGCTGATTTGCTTGCTTCGATTGTGTCACCACCCCAGTAGGTGCTCGTCTTCCAGTCAGGGCGCCCGCTGCGCTGCTGCGTTGGCTCATCGGTATACCAGAAAACACCCTCCCAGAACGGCGCGGTGGAAAACGTTTGAAACAACGCCTGCATGTCGTTGAGCTGCTCGTTCTGGTCCGAGTCGGTGGTTGAGATGCCGATCGGGTTGCCGTTTGAGCCTGGCACGCTCATATAGCCTGCCGCCGTGAAGAGCACCGGGCGATTGAACGACGAAGAGAGCGTGGCCAGCTTGCCATAGATATCGCCCTGTCCCTGAAGATCAAGCCCCTTGCCGTGCCACGCGTTCTGCAGATCGGAGATGCTGACGTCGGCATTCTGGGTCAGCGGGAAGAACGCATCCACTCCGATGTAGTCCACCGCATCCCACCATGTGATGTGGTCGTACTCGGACTGGTCAACGCCTGAGCTCGCGCCGCCAGCGCCCCACGATGCGGCATAGATCAGCTTGCCTTTATATCCACCGCCAGGTTGTGACTTGTGGCCGATGAAGCTGGCGTAGGTCGGCGCGCGGAGGGCATGTACCACATGCCGCCAGCCGCAGTCGCGCCTTCCAGAGCATGTGGGAAATGACTCGCCTGGAACACCGCGATCGATGCCTTTGGGATCAGCCTTGGCGGTCGTGCGTACTGTATCTACGGCAACGTTGGTGAGCTGGTCGCCGATGATAAAGTAGGGTAGGTGATTCTGCTCGGAGAGTTGCGCGTAATGCACCGCGAACTGCGTGTAGTTGTCGAACCACTGGTGCTCGACAACGCCAATCGAGTTGGAATCCCCAAAAATGGTGCGGTCCGAGCTCAGCTCTGACCACGCTATCCCAATCCACTGGCTCGTCTCGTTAATAACTCCGGGCCGAATGGTGCTCAATGTGTCCTGCTGGCGCACTTGAAGCTCGAGAATGGGCACCAGACCCGCCTTGCGGGCATCGCTGATGGCCTGGGTGTACACACTGTCGTCGAAGCTGTCTTTATTGTCTTTGTCACTGGCATGCCAGCTAAGACTGCTGCTGCTGCGTTTGGACATATCGGCCACGACCGGAATGATGACCGTGTTCATGTGAAACGTCTTCGCCTCGAAGGTCATGTTGTCGAGCGAGGCCGGGGTATCGAATCCACCACCAGACTGGCGGCGTGTCCACGTCATCGTAAATCCCTGGAATGGCGCTGCACCCCCAGCCTGACCCGGCTGGCCGTTGCCCGTCTGAGCCAGGAAACCCGGCGCCAGAAACAGGATGTGGGGCAACATGAACTGGCCGCCCGCCAGCAGCACAACCATCAAAGGGACCGCTACCAGCGCGCCCACCTTCAGCGCCCGTCGCTCGGGGGGACGTCGGCCCGGTGTTGGGAGCGGTGATGTGCCGGGCAGCAATGGGGCAGGCGAGAGGGGCATCCAGTAATCCTCCTAGGCCGGAAACGCAAGCTTGCGGTATTTTTCGGCAATTTCATACCAGGCTTCTTCTGAGAGGCCCAGCTTTTCACGCAATGCGTCCATCGGAACGCCTGCCCGCAATTGACGCACGGCGAAGATATCGCGCAACAATTGCAGCGTCACGCGCTTATCAAGGCCAGCGCGCTTGACAGCGGCAGCAAGCACATAATTCAGGTTACGGTCAGTACATTCGAAGAGCCACTCGCGCGGCTGGTAGCGCTCGACGTAGCGCTGAAAGACATCTGTCCACGGTGCTGGCAGCGCCATTCTCCGCTCGCGCCGTCGCTTCGCCTGGCCGGGAAAATGCACCTCCAGCGCAGGCTCGTCTGGATTCGAGAGATCAACATGACGCAGCGCAACCGCCATCAACTCCTCTTTTTTCAGTCCAGTCGCCAGCAGCGTCATCACTAGTAGCTGGCTGCGCGGATCAGCTTCAGCGGCCTGCTCCAACCGCGCCACCTCGTCTTCATAGAGCAACTCCGGGAGCGGTGGTGTCGGGCGAGAGAGTACGATGCGCTGCGATGGGTCATCGGCCAGGATCTGCTCTTTCGCCAGCCAGCCAAAGAAATTCTTCAGGAATGTCGCGCGCCGCGCCATTGTCTTGGGAGCGGGCGGGGTCGCTCGGTCCCAGCGCAGATGCCCTAGCCACTTGGCCAAGGCATCCTGCGTGATGGCGCGCAGGAGCGTCTCACGACCCAGAAACTCCGTCAGCAGGCGGAGATCCGAGAGAAAGCAGGTGATGGTGTACGCCGAGTGGTCGGTGCGCCTCAGGTAGTCCTGGTAGGGCAGCGCGCACGCCCCAAGCACTGATGTCGCGGTAAGCGTGGGAACCACCGCCACAGGCTCCTGTTTCGTTCCTACCCCTGGCGCGATCGCATCAGGGAAGAACAAGCTGGGCTGCTCCACTGAGTCGGCGGACGTCTTCTCTGAATCGGGCATGGCTGGCCTCGTGATGGCTGATGCATCTACAATCCGGAAAAATCCGTCTCTCGCGCCAAAGTATGGCCCATTCGGGCGCTGTTTGCAAGCCAACGGGGCCTGCTGGGCTATACTGGCCGTTGCGCCGCTTGATCGCATTCGTTTACGCGAGCCGTCGTGCCAACGCTGATGGCGTCAGTTTCACAAACCCATCGATGCCCATAGAAGGAGCTGTAGCGTGTCTGAATCAACCGCCTCATCCGGTGTTTTCCTCTCGCTTGATGATATCCAGTTCCCGGAGGCGCTGGAGCCTGCCGAGGTGGCGCGTCTCGTCGCGGTTGAGCTGCACCTGAAGCCGACGCAGACGCTCGCCACACTGACACTGCTCGACGATGGCAATACCGTGCCATTCATCGCCCGCTATCGCAAGGAAGCCACTGGCAATCTGGACGAGGTACAGATCCAGGCGATCGGCGACCGCGCCGACGCATTGCGCACGCTCCATACGCGCAAGCACGATGTGTTGCGGCTGATTGCCGATCAGGGCAAGCTGACGCGCGAGCTGGCTGATGCGATCATCGCAGCTACCACCCTTCAGGGTGTGGAAGACCTGTACCTTCCGTACCGCCAGAAGCGCAAGACACGCGCGAGCGTGGCCCGCGAGCGTGGATTGCAACCGCTGGCCGACCTGATTCTGCACCAGGAGCGTATCCCCGGGCCGGAAGATCAGGCACGCATTGCCGTGGCTGAGCCATTTGTGAGCGCGGAAAAAGGGGTCGAAGACATCGAAGCGGCGCTGGCGGGCGCCAGAGACATCTGCGCCGAGACGATCATGGAAGACGCGGCGGTTCGCGGCGACGTACGCGGGCAATTCTTCAAAGAGGGCACGTTTGGCGCAAAGCTCACGGTTGATCCGGAGAAAGTGGCGGAGAAGGACCCTCGCGGCGTCTACCGCATGTACTACGATTTCCATGAGCCTGTAACACGCCTGGTCCCACACCGGATCCTTGCGCTCAACCGTGCCGAGCGTGAAGATGTGCTGCGCGTCTCGGTGGACGTGCCGTTCGAGCGTGCCGAGCCGTTGATTCATCGCTACTACCAGCCCGACCATCGCTCGCCGTTCGCCAGCGACCTCGACACCGCCATCGCGGATGGCTATCGCCGCCTGCTGGCGCCCGCTCTTGAGCGCGAGGTACGCGCGGAGCTGACACGCCAGGCCGAAGAGCACGCGATCACTGTCTTCGCGGCCAACCTGCGGAATCTGCTCTTGCAGCCGCCCCTGCGCGGCGAGCGTGTGCTGGGCATCGATCCAGGATACCGCACCGGCTGTAAGGTAGCGGTGGTAGACGAAACCGGCAAACCCATCGACTCCACCACCATCTATCCTCACGCGCCACAGTCCCGCTGGAACGACGCGAAAGCGACGCTCAAAGCGCTGATCGCCACACACCGTATCGGAGTGATCGCCATCGGCAACGGCACCGCCTCGCGCGAGAGCGAGCAACTTGCCGCCGAGGTCATCGCCGAGCTAGAAAAGATGGGCACGCCCGCGGGGTCATTGGGCTACGTCATGGTCAACGAAGCAGGCGCATCCGTCTATTCGGCGTCTGAGGTTGCCAGGCAGGAGTTTCCCAGTAAAGACGCCACCGAGCGCGGCACCATCTCGATTGCCCGGCGACTGCAAGATCCCCTGGCCGAGCTCGTCAAGATCGATCCCAAGGCGATTGGCGTTGGCCTCTATCAGCACGACGTAGATCAGCGGGCGCTGGCTACAGCGCTTGAGCGCACAGTGGTCTCTTGTGTGAACTTCGCGGGCGTTGACGTAAACTCCGCCTCACCACAGTTGCTCCGCCACGTCTCTGGCATTACCACGCGCATCGCCGAGAACATTGTCGCCTGGCGCGCGGAGCATGGTCCCTTCGCCAGCCGCAAGCAACTTCTCAAAGTATCTGGCCTCGGCCCCGCAACATTCGTCCAGGCGGCGGGCTTCCTGAAGGTGCCCAATGGCAAAGAGCCACTGGATAACACCTTCATCCATCCCGAAAGCTACGATGCCACGCGTGACGTCCTGAAGATACTGCCGGGCAACGTGAACGAGCGCGCATCCGACCGGGTACGCTCCTGGCGGCTGCTTACGGGAATGAGCTCACGCGGCGCGGGTACGCAGGCGGCTATCGCGGCGTTGGCGAAAGAGGTCAATGTCGGCGTGCCAACGCTCACCGACATTCTAGAAAACCTGGAAAAGCCGGGACTCGACCCGCGCGACAGCCTGCCCCGGCCCATTCTGCGGCAGGACGTGCTGAAGCTGGAAGACCTGAAGGAAGGCATGATTTTGCAGGGTACGGTGCGCAATGTCGTCGATTTCGGCGCATTCGTCGATATCGGCGTCAAGCAGGACGGCCTGGTGCATGTCTCGGAGATGGCGGACCACTTCGTGCGCGACCCCCTGACGGTCGTCGCGGTGGGCGAGGTGGTGCGAGTACGCGTGCTTTCCGTGGATATCGGGCGTGGGCGCGTCCAGCTCAGCATGCGCAACGTCGAGGAGTAACCACACGTCCGCTTGGGAGGTTGCCCGTTGGGGGAGTTTGCGGGTGCCGCAGACATTGAAGCCCTGGCGAATTCCCCGTCCGAGGCGTTTCTTCCATTCGCCGTGGCGTTGACGCTACGACTCCCTGAACAGATAACAGCCCAGAACAGTACGTAGCAAGGCGTATTGACAAGCTGAGCAGCCAGCAGGACAATGCACAGCGTGCGCCCGGCGCATCTGGGGATGGGGTCTTTATTGGGGGGAGAACCACTTTGGAGAGGTCCGTCTGGAAGCGCAAAGTCAACGTCTTCCTGCTGTTCATTCCGCTGGTTTTCTTCAGCGAAAATATCGCACACCTGCTCGAAGAGCCACTCCATTTGGAGCTTAGCAGCGAGCAGCATACCTTGCTGGTGGGTGGGGCGGTATTTCTCCTCGCCGCGCTCTCGCTGATTCCGCTGGCGGGCTTTCTCGAAAGCGCTGTCGAAGAGCTAGCAGAGCTGCTGGGCCAGTTCCTTGGCGGTCTGCTCCACACGACCGCGAGCAACGTCGCTGAGTTGGCGCTGGCGCTTTCCGTTTTGACATCATTCGAGGGTTCGGGTGGCGCCGAGATCGTGCTCAGCTCAGTGGCGGGCGTCATCATCCGCAATGCTCTGCTATTCCTCGGCATCGCCACGCTCCTCGGCTGCATTCGCAACGGCAAGATGCGCTTCAACCCAGAAACGGCGGGCGAATACACCACCGTCTTCGCGCTCGCAGTCACCGGACTTTCCCTGCCAACGCTCGCGTCGCTTATCCCCAGTGCGACTGCCGGAGCGGAGGGCCATACCGGCGGCGAATCGGCTGGCGAGGGATTACTCGCCTTTGGCCATGTGCCATTCGCCGTCTGCATCGCGGTAGTGCTGCTCATTAGCTACGTGGCATACCTCATCTTCGTCGTCTTCAGGCCGCGCGCTGGATACAACATGGCGGACAGGCGCAAGCCCGGCGCAGCGGACGCATCCTCCGCCGATAGCTCAGGCGCATTGGTCGCGCCCGATACCCAGGCGCTGTTTGAGGAAGAGCGTGCCAGTGCGGAGAAGAAGCTCTCGCCGCGCGCCCGGCTTGCAGCGGAGCGCCGTGCCGCCCGGGAACAGGCCGGAGAGCGTGGTTTCCTGGGGGGGCATAAAGCGGTTCGCGCCGCGCTGGCGGTCGTGATCCTTATCGTCGCGGCGACGGGCGTGGTGATCATGTCGGAACATTTTGCCGATTCGGTCAAGGAGATGGTCGAAGTCAACGCCGGGTTGCGCGAGTACGAGTTCTTCCTCGGCCTGATTCTCATTCCTGTGCTGGCGGGCGTCGTTGAGCTGTACAGCTCGGTCGGCATGGCGCGGCGCAAGAAGATGGATATCACGATGGCCATCACGGCGGGCGCCTCGATTCAGATGATTCTGCTGGTCGTGCCGATTCTCGTACTGGTCGGCTGGCTGACAGGGCATCCCCTCGGCCTCGTCTTTACGCCACTGAACGTGATCATCTTCGGCGGGGCCACATTCGCCTTCATGCTGCTCAGTCGAGACGGCGAATCAACCATACTGGAAGGCGTGCAGTTGGTGGCCCTCTGGCTCCTGCTGGCCGTCGTCGCGCTCTATCTGCCCCCCGCCATCGTTGGTGGCTGACCCACACGCGGGTTGACTTCACGATACGCAATCACGTAGACTGAGATCATCAATCGAAGAGAGTTCGTCGCGAGGGACGAGTATCCGCGCTACGGTCGCGCAGCGAACCGGGGAGAGTGTAAGCCCGGCAGACTGGCGCGCGGAGAAGCCACCCTCAGGTCTGGCAGCGGATGACCTCCCGCTGGACCGCGACGCGGGACGAACGCCCTCTGTGGCCAGTAGCACCCGCCGGTAGCTCCCCGTTACCGTGGAGCAGGGCATCGAGCGTAACGCTCCGTGCCTGGAAAGAGTGGAGAGTCATCCCCGCGTGCATGCGCGCATACATGCCGTATTGTGGGACGCTCTCAAGCAGGGTGGTACCACGGGATTCGATCATATTCGACCCCGCCCCGAGCAAGGCGCTCGCGGCGGGCGTTTTCTTTCTGGCTAGCTGCGATGACCCAGCTATGCCCATCTGGCGGCGAGCGCCTCAGCCTCGCACACTGCGCCTTTCCTGCCGAAACGTCCATCTGGCCTCTCTGCCGGACCCGGACGACGAACTCAGCCCATTTGCAACACCTGGGTCAACCCTGGGAAAGGAGCGCAGTAGCATGGTGAATCAGCATCAGCATCAGCAACAGAGCGGGCTTACATCGCCGGAGATTTCCCGGCGCTATCTCGCGTACTTCCGCACGCGCGACCATCTTGAGATCGCGCGCACTCGGCTTGACTCGGCGGAAAGTACGCTCTTTGTCATCGCGGGCATGCAGCCGCTCTTGCCGTGGCTGCGCGGCCAGACACCGCCGCCAGCGCCCCGGCTGACGGGATTGCAGCGCTGTCTGCGGATGGACGACGTGGATGCGCTCGGTACCAACGGGCGCAACCTCAGCAGCTTCAATATGCTCGGCAACTGGTCCATCGGCGACTACGGCAAGCGCGAGGCAGTTGTCTTCGCGGATGGCCTGCTGACAGAACTTGGCGTGGACCGTTCGGCGCTCTGGGTAACGGTGTTTGCCGGTGAGCCGGTGTCTGGCCTGCCGCCGGATGATGAGACGCGCGACGAATGGCGGCGAGTTGGCCAGCCTGAGGAGCGCATCGTGCCGCTTGGGCCAGACGACAATCTCTGGACGATGGGCGGTCCTGGCCCCTGTGGGCCGTGTACGGAACTGTTCATCGACTGGGGCGAAGCGCTCGGATGCGGCCAGTCCGTATGTCGTCCCGGATGCTCGTGCGACCGCTTTCTCGAAATCGGGAATCTGGTCTTCATCGAATATGAGCTGCAGCCAGACGGAAGTTATTCACCATTACCGCTGCGAAGCGTTGACGTTGGTATGGGGTTGGAGCGCTTGGCGGCGGTCCTGCAGAGGAAGGCGACGCTCTTCGAGGTCGATTTGTACGAGGGTGCGCAGCAGCACCTCGCGCAGCTTGTTCCATCGGAGAACGATACGCCGGAACGAGGGCGGGCGCGCCGCGTCATCGTCGATGGGGTACGAGCGGCGCTCTACATCGGCCTTGCGGGCGTCGTGCCGCATCATGACGGGCGTGGCTCCGTCCTTCGGCGAATGATTCGCAGGGCGGCGCGGCACGGGCGCATTCTGGGACTGGAGCAGCCGTTTCTGGGCGAGCTTGTGTTCCCGCTGATCCAGTCTGGTGGAGACTTGTTCTCGCCAAACGAGCGAGAACGCGCCCCGAAAATTGCGGCGCTCCTGACTGAGGAGGAACGGCGGTTCTCGCGCGTGCTGACGACAGGGCTGCGCCTGCTGGAGCGCATGCATTCAGAGCGTGATGGGGTCATCTCGGGCGAGCAGCTCTTTCGCTTGCACGCGGAACGCGGTTTCCCCGCGGATTTAGCGGCGGAGGTGCTTGCCGAGCGTGGGATACGGGTTGACTGGCCCGGCTTCACTGCAGCGATGGAGCAGCATCACGCGATCAGTCGTGGTGAGTCCTAACTCGCCCGGGCGAGCGTGGTTGCCCTGGGGCGAGCGCGGCGGAGTAGTCCCGCTCTATTCTGTCGCTTCCATAGCCTCTTTGCCTCTCGCCCCCTCCTCCAGCGGGAGGAGGCAGAGCAAGGGGCAAGATTACTGGGCAGGGTTGGGGAGATCCGCTTCGAGCGCATCACCAAACTGGAGCGACATCGAGCCGATAGGCGACAAGCCCTGCAAGAGCGACTGGCTATTCGCGGGCAACGGAATAAGTCCCATGCGCATCTTCAGCACTAGAATCCGCCGCACAGACTGATCGATCCGTGCCTTGGTGAGCGTTCCCCGGTTGAGCGCTGATTTCAGCGCGGAGAACATATCGCGCATCTGCGGCACATTCCACGGACCCAGCAGCATGTCGCAGCCGGCCTGAATCGCCATCACGCCAGCCTGTGGCATGCTCCAGGTCTTGGTGATGCCCTGCATATAGAGTGCGTCAGTCATCACGACCCCATCGTAGCCAAGCTCACTGCGCAGAATGCCTGTAATGATATTCGGAGATAGCTCAGCGGGCAGCACTGGGTCCAGAGCGGGCATCAACAGGTCGGTGCTCATAATCATCTGTACCTGCCCGCTGGCGATCAGGTCGCGGTATGGGGCCAACTCTACGGCTTCGATCTGGTCACGGGTACGGTTGATGACAGGCAGACTCAGATGCGCATCCTCCAGCGCATCGCCAAGCCCTGGGTAGTGCTTGAGTGTGCCAACCACGCCATTATCCTGCAGGCCCTTGAGATATGCCCCGGCCAGCCTGGTGACAGTGCCGGGATTCGAGCCGAAGGTGCGACAGAGCAGGTCTCTGCCGTTGACCAGCTTCACATCGACATCTGGGGCGAGGTTGACGTTGAAGCCAAGCGCGGCCATATCCTGCGCCGTCTTGGCACCCTGGCTGTAGGCATAGGTCGTCGAGCCATTCGCGCCAATATCTGGCTCACCTGGACGAGGGCCATAAATCTGTTGCAGGCGGTCAACACATCCGCCTTCCTCATCAAGCGTCACGAGCAGAGGGATCTTGGCGCTCGACTTCGCCGACTGGATGAGTGCCTGCGTCTGCTTGGCGTCCTTCATACTGAAGGCGTACAGGATGATGCCTCCGGCGTGCATCTGCGTGATCATCGCGGCATTGTTCGAGTTGAAGTCAGTGCCGGTGAATTCGGCGATGAAAAGCTGGCCAAGCTCTTCATCCAGCGTCATTCTGCTGATGATCTCGTCCGCGTACTCGTCAATCGTTTGCACACGCTGGCGATCATAATGGCGCGGAAAGAGCAGTGTTGAGTCCGTCGTGGTGGGGCCGTGGTGGTCGAGAGTCCCTAGAGCCGCTTGTTCGGTAGGTGGGGGAGCAGAACTTGTCGCGCAGGCACTCATCGCGAAGATTGCTGCCAGCAAGAGAATCGATGCGGCCACCTGGACGAGTCGCCGCCTCCCCTGCGGCTGGTTAGTCTGGCGAGAACCCACACCCTGCCCCATATCACGCCTCTTCTCAACCGGCGACGCCACTGTCGCCCGTATATCTTGTCACTACTATAGTAGACGAATAAAGTGGTGCACAATGGTCGGGTCACGCCACGAGGTGTCTGAAATTACCTCTCAACGCACAGCATGCGATACAAAAAGCAGACGCGTAGACGCCGCGCCGCTCACGAATACCGCTCGTTTAATTCCACGTACCTCTGGTTTTCCGCGATGACGTCAGAGTGCCCGCCCGCCACGGAGGCGAATAGTAAGAGAGCGCGGCTGGGATCATCTATCCCGCATCCCGCATTCGCGCAAACTGATGGGCTTGTTATCCTATCTGACGGGCTACGACTATAGCAAGTAACCGAGAGCGGCGAACGGGTGATTCTTGTGATTGCTCGCGCCTGCATGGTGGCGGTAGGGATACTGCCTATGCAGACCTCCACAGCAGGGTAGCTCCGCGAAACACAACCCAAGAACTACTACGTCTGAAGCTCTGAGGGTCTTCGTGCATGAAGCCCTCGTGCGATATTTTCCGTGAGGCGGTTGCGAAACGCGACGCCAGGAGCAGGCATGCGCTGGTGTGGCAGCGCCTCATCCGGCATAGAGGTCTCCCCAGAAGGGGATGGCGGCGTGTGTGGCGAACCCGACTTGGATCACTTCAGCCATTTGCTTGCGGATCTCGTCCCGGTCGATGCCGAGGAGATCGGCGCATTCGGCCAAGAAGTAGGTCCGCAGGTCGGCCCCATAGATGATGAGATCGGATTGCACGATAGAGAAGACGGGATTGCCCAGGCGGCAGGGCTCGGCCAGCAAGTAGCGGTGACCGAACACAGGAATCAGGCGTGGGGCCGCCTCCACTAAGGCGCGCACACGCTTCGCCCGAGCCTCCGCAGTCGCTGGCCGAGTTCCCCAAGTAGGGCGCCACAAGCCCGCTTCTTCAACATCAAACTCGAGTCCCATCACCAGGTCATCGAGGCGCTCGCGCACGATAGCTCCCTCAGTGAGCCAATTGTAAAAGGAGGGGGCGTCGCGGAGCGTCGGCAGGTCCGAAGCAGCTTTCCGCCCTTCCCGACATTTCATCGGCCGATCCACTGCATGCAAGTGTTTCAGGAAGAGACGGTAGTCGGGCGGAAACCGCAGCGCCCAGTTATGCTCAACTGCCGCCATCTGCTCCTCTGCCAGACCGCCCAGCCACCGTGTCCCCGGCTGCCAGTCGCAGCCAAAGACCCTACGTTCCTCAAAACGCTCCAGCGTCGGAACTGGGCATGTCGACCACGTCGCCTCGGTGCGCGCGCGGAACCAGTCGAGGAAGTCCGCTCCGAACGCGCGTGGGATGCCGTTCTCCATTGGATGTGCTCCCTCTCACTGGCTCACTGGCTGGGTGCGCTCAACTCAGGCGCCGCAGGCAGACGATTAGGACAGCGACCGCGAAGAAACTGCGATAGACGTCGAAGCGGTGCTCCCAGCGGATCAGGAGCCGCCGGAAGTTGCCGAGCCAAGCGAAGCTCCGTTCCACTTTATACCGACAGCGATAGTCCTCCTTGCGTGCGACGACTGGGCGTCCCCGCTTGGGTTGCCACCTCGCCGGGCGACGCTTGGGCGGGATGCACATCCCCATCCCACGCCGGCGCAGCGCGGCCCGGAACGCCCTACTATCATACGCCCGATCCGCTACCAGCTTCTGTGGTCGCTGCCTGGGACGACCGCGCGGGCGGGGAACCGCGATCGTGTCCAGGGTCGCTTCGGCGAGTCGGACCTCGGCGGTATTCGCGCTGTCGAGGTGGAACCCCAAGGGGAGTCCGTTACCATCGACGACCAGCATCCACTTGGTGCCTTTCCCCTTCTTCGTGAGGCCAACCTTGTCGCCGCCCTTCTTCGCGGGTGCGAATGCGCCGTCAAGGAAGGCCATGGTCCAATCGAGTTGACCGTGCTGGTCGAGGGCGGCGAGGGCGGCACGCCAGATGCGCTCCTCATCCCAGCGCTTGAGGCGTCGCCACACGGTCGTTGGTGTGCCGTACTCGCGCGGCAAGTCCTGCCAACGGCAGCCGGTAATGAGCACATAGAGGATGCCGTCGATGGTCCGGCGGTCGTCAGCGCGGGGCCCCCCAGTGCGCGCGGGCGGTGGGAGCAAGGGACGGATGAAGCCCCATTGCCTGTCAGTAAGGTGTATCCTGGCCATGTTGCCAGGCTAATTCATCCTGCCAGTGTTTCGGAACCGCCTCGTGTTTACGAGATGGAAGGGTGAATAATTCTGTGTCCCGAGCATCGTCGCGACTTTCAATGTGGGTAAAGCCAGCCTTCCCCTTGGCTACCGCTCTTCTCGCTACGTTGAATATCGTTGCCTGGTTTCTCGTTGTCATCGCCAATGCGGTGTCGCACGGATCGCATGGGGTAGCGGGAATCCCGAAAGCGCTCATACACCATGTTGATAGCACCGCACTCTTGAACGCTGGCGCTATCGACGGCGCGACGCTGGGCTCCGGCGGATGGTGGCGTCTGGTCACGTCACAGTTCCTCCACGTTGAGCCTGCGCACATGCTTTTCAACATGGTGGGCCTCGTCCTGCTGGGCACTGTGCTTGAGCGTCTCTTCGGCCACTGGCGCTTTGCCATGATCTACCTCGCCGCAGGCACAGCGGGCCAACTTGCAAGCGTCCTCTTCGCGCCAACGCTCGTCAGCTCTGGTGCCTCACAGGCCGTCATTGGCCTCGCGAGTGCCTATGGCACCACCCTGCTGCTCAGGCCACACCTGCAAGGTGCGCGGCGGATCGTACCGATGGCGAGTATACTGGCGTGGACTCTCGTCCAGGTCGGCCTTGATGTCGCATCCGCTGGAGCCATCAAACCGGGCCATCTGGTCGGGTTCCTCGCGGGCTTCGTCCTGGCGCTCGTGGTGCGCCCTCCAATCGACTCGCATCGAGAGTCTCTCGTGGCGGATTCATATGCGGCCGCCAGCAACCGTTGATAGCGCGGGTTAGAACAACCGCGCGCCGAGCGGCACATCCAGGTCGGGCGCGATCAGCACGACCGCGCCATCCGGATCGACTACGCCCAGCGTCAGCACCTCGGAACGGAAGCCGGCGATACGGCGGGGAGGGAAATTGACCACCGCCAGCACCAACCGCCCAATGATCGCCTCTGGCTGATAATGTACGGTGATCTGTGCGCTCGACTGGCGCACACCAATCTCCGGGCCAAAGTCAATGCGCAGCGCATAGGCTGGCTTCCGCGCTCCTTTCAGCGGCTCTGCCGAAAGCACGCGTCCCACGCGGATATCAACCCGCTGGAAGTCCTCGATGCTGATTTCCCCAGGTCGCTCAGAGCCTTCATCTGCCATATCTGCTCTATCTCCCCTCCCAACAACTGGCAATTGCAGCCGCGCCCGAATCCCATTCCAGGCGTTCGTGGCTGTTCCGATCCGAGTTGCGCTGGAGCCGCGCGGACCCGCCCTGCACCGCACGTCGCGCCCCGGACTACGAGAGCAAAGCGATGCCTGATGCCGATATGGTCACAGGTGCTTCCCGCAGGTGGCCGTCAGCAAGCTCCCATACCTCGCCGCCGAAGCGACTCAGCAGCCAGCGGTCGTGTGAGATGACCAGCACCGGACCGGGAAACGTCAGCACCGCCGCCTCGAACGCTTCGAGCACATCGAGGCTGACGTAGTTCGACGGCTCATCCAGCAGCAGCACATTTGGCCCAAGCGCCAGGAGCCGCGCCAGCTCGAGTTTCCGTTTCTGGCCAGGGCTCAGCTGCGCGACGGTCTTGGTCAGGTCCTCCAGACGGAACAGTCCGTTGCCCAGAATACCAGCAACCAGATTCGATTCATAGCCCTCAAGTCCATCGCGGTAGGCGTCGAAGACGGTACGCTCACCGCTGCCGACGTCTGGCTCCTGTGGCAGATAGCCAATCCGCGCCCCTGGCGCCACGCGTACACTGCCGTCATCGGGCTGTTCCAGCCCCAGCAGGATGCGCAGCAGCGTCGTCTTGCCCGCGCCATTCGGGCCAACCAGCGCCACTCGCCCATCGGGCAGCAGCATCATACTTACGTCGCGCAACACCTGCCGCCCGTCATAGCGCTTGCTGACGTGTTCCATACGCACAATGGCGTTAGCGCGCAACGCCTCGGCGCGGAATTTCGGCTGAAAGTGCATCAGGCGCGGCGGCTTGGGGATTGGGTCGGCTTCGATGCGGCGAAGCTGCTCCTCAGCGGCGCGCACGTTGCGCGAGACGGCGTCCGCGACCCACTCACCCTTGCCTTTATAGGCCAGCTTGTCGTTGTCTTTCGGCTTGCGATTGTGGGCCACCTGGCGCGCCGACTCGCGGATGCGTTTGCGCAGGTCTTTGATCTCTTCCTGCTGGCGGACGTAGGACTCTTCCCACGCCACACGCTCAGCCGCCTTGGCCCGCTGATAAGCGTCATAATCGCCGTCGTAGCGCCGAAGGGTATGGGTATACTCGTCCAGCTCGAGGATACGGTTGACGCTACGGTTGAGAAACTGGCGGTCATGCGAGACGATGAGCGCCGCGCCCGCATAGTTGGCGAGGTAGTCTTCGAGCCAGGCAAGGCTCGCGGCGTCGAGATGACTCGTCGGCTCGTCGAGCAGCAGCACATCCGGTGCGCGCAGCAGCAAGAGGGCCAGCCCAACCCGCGCCCGCTCGCCGCCTGAGAGCGTCCCCAGGTCGCGTGTTCGCGGGAGATAGGCGAGGCGCAGACCCGCGAGAATTGCTTCAATGCGCGCCTCCATCTCATAGCCGCCACGATCCTGAAACTGGCTGGCAAGCTGGCCATATTCCGCCAGCAGCGCATCGAGCAGCTCCCCGATGGCGCTCGCCATCTCCACCTCCAGCGCGCGCATGCGAGCCTCGATGGCACGCAGACCGCCGAGCGCGTCGGCCAGCAGGTCGTCAATCGTGCGTCCGGTGACATCGGGCAATTTCTGCGGCAGGTAGCCACAATCGAGCGATGGCCCGCGCAGAACCTCACCCCCATCGGCTGTTTCTTCGCCAGTGATGATACGTATCAAAGTGGATTTACCTGCGCCGTTCGCGCCGACAAGGCCGACGTGTTCGCCTCGTTCGAGCGCGAATGTCACCTGGTCGAGCACGGTGACGGCGCCGTAAGTCTTCGCGATATTTCGTACGGTCAGCAACATAGAAGATCATTCCCCTTCGCCAGTCGGGCGGAACGGGGTATATCAGGGGCAGGATGTGCGCTCGTGGCCGGAGGAAACTGCATCGAAGTGGAGAAGACAGGGCCGGCAAGGAAACACACGCTGCCCAGACAAACCCGTCAACAGGTTTCAGGCAGAGTAACCGGCCAGAGGATGAGATGAGGAGAAAGACAGCGTTGCACGCCTTCTATCGCATGATGCGTGCGTTTGCTCATCGGCTGCCGGTTAGCGTGTGTATTCCATCGGTTCACCTCCAGCGCACATTGTACGCGAGGATGTATGTGCGCGGCAAGACTTACCCACCCAGCGTCAACTGCCGCGCCAGATTATTCGCCAGCTTGATGCTGTAGTTCTGGCCGCGATCTTGTGGGTAGACCTGGAACATGTTGGCGAGGTAGAGGCCAGGCAGCGGCGTCTCGTGCGGTGGGATGTGGGCGCGGTAGTCGCGCGTGACGATGGGCTGAGCGAACGGCGCGGCGAATCCCCACATCTCGGTGATCCAGTCGCGTGAGAAGGCGGGGTTGAGCCGCTGGAGATGCGGCACGAATTGGTCAAGCGCCTCCTGTGGTGTGGCGCGCATCAGCGGATGATCCATCGGCAGATAGTTGCCTAGATAGAGCAGATGCTTTCCTCCATACTCCTCCGCCGGAATGTAGTTCGTATGCTCAACCGCCGCCAGGAAGGGATAGCCCTCATCGGCAATGCTCAGCCAGTAGACATCCTTCATCAGTTGGCGATCCAGGGCAAGAATCAGACAGTGAGCGCCATAGGCCAATCCCCAATCGTAGCGCGCGCGAAAATCGGCGGGCAGATCGGGCACCACGCGGAAAGTCACGCGCGTGGGCAGCGTCGAGACGACACGAGCGAAACGCTCTTCGCCCGCCGCCGTCGCCACCACCCAGTCACCATTCGCGCCAGGCCGCGTAGAATCCACCGTCACGCCAAGGCGCACCTCACCGCCCTGCGCCTGTATGCCCGCGGCCAGCGCCTCATAGAGTTGCTGGAAGCCGCCGCGCAGATAGCCGAGCGAAGCCGTGCGGCAGTGGATGCGCGCCCAGAACCAGGGCATCGCGATCTCGTCGGCATAGTCGCCGAACTTGCCGCGAAAGAGCGGCTCGAAAGCAAGCGCATAGCCACGGGCGCCAAGCCAGCGCCGCAGCCACCCCGAAGCCGTGACCCCTTCCAGCGGGTCGGCGTTGGGCAGCGCTTTCATCACTGCGGCGACCGCGCCCAGCCGCAGCCGGTCAACCACGGGCAATGGAGAGAATTTCAGGACGGGCAGCGCGCCATCCAGCCGCCAGGGCTTGCCGTCGATCAACGAGCTGGTGTTTGGATGCCCCCAGTACAGCTTATCGGCCAAGCCAAGCTCACCAATCAGCGCGATGACGTCGCGGTCGCTCCGGAAGAGATGGTGGTAAAACTTCTCCAGCCAGGGTCCGTTTGCGTTAACGCGAAAGCCCGCCGCCAGCCCGCCGGCCTCCGGCTCGCGCTCGTACACCACCACCCGCTCACCCGCGCGCGCCAGCCGCCACGCCAGCGTTAACCCCAGCGCACCACCGCCGAGTATCGCCGTGCCTCTGCTCGTCATCGTCAATCTTCTGTCCTTGCCATCGAACTGCCCGCCGTGCGCCGCTGCCACGATCCGCATGCGACGATATCAGCATACCACGCGAACCCGGATGCTCCGTGGGGCAATGCCTCACCCTCGTCGCCGCACGTCGCACCGATGTAGTATGCTCTATATACGAGGTATGCAAAGCCTGCACGCGCTACTGCAGGCCAGACAGGAGCGAGCTACATGGCACGTATGGTGCATTGTGTCAAACTGGGCCGTGAGCTTCCGGGGTTGGAGAAGCCTCCGGTACCCGGTGAGCTAGGCCAGCGTATTTTTGAGAATGTCTCGCAGGAGGCATGGGAGATGTGGCAGGAGCATTCCCGACTGCTCATCAACCACTACGGGCTGAATCTCGCCGACCCCGATGCCCGCCAGATCTTGCGCCAGGAGATGGAGAAGTTCTTCTTTGGCGATGACGCGCAGATGCCTGAGGGCTGGGTTCCCGAGGAAGCGGGCGGCGCCAAGGGCAAGGGGGGCGCGCCCGCGCGCAAGAAATGAGAGAGCCCGGCGCGATTCTGCTGGTGGCGTGCTACGAGTTGGGCCATCAGCCCCTAAGCCTTGCCTCGCCCCTGGCGATTCTGCGTCGCGCTGGATTTTCGCCAGTGGCGATAGATACATCCGTCTCTGAGCTGCCCGATACCGCTATCGCGCAGGCGAAACTGGTCGCCATCTCCGCGCCGATGCATACCGCGTTACGTCTGGGTACGCGCATCGCCGCGCGCGTCCGGGCGCTCAATCCCACCGCTCACATTTGCTTCTATGGCCTCTACGCCACCTTGAATGCCGGATACCTTCTGCGCACCGTCGCAGACTCTGTCATCGGTGGCGAGTACGAGGAGGCGCTACAGGCGCTGGCGGAATCGCTCGACACACCGCACGCGGGCACACTCGCGGCGATTCCCGGCGTGCATACACGCGAGCGAATGGCGCCGCCAGTGCTACGGCGGCTGAATCACGCAGTACCCGAGCGGAGCATGCTCCCAGCGCCGCAATCGTACGCCTACCTGGTACGCGGCGATGAGGTGGTTCCGGCGGGCTATGTCGAGGCGACTCGGGGTTGCCTGCACACCTGCGCGCACTGCCCCATCACGCCTGTTTATGGCGGTCGCTTCTTCGCGATCCCACGCCCACTCGTCCTCGAAGATATCCGGTCCCAAGTGCGCGCTGGCGTCGGGCATATCACGTTTGGAGATCCCGACTTTCTCAACGGCCCGCGCCACTCGCTGGAGATCGTTCGCGCGCTCCACGCCGAATTTCCTGAAGTCACCTTCGATGCGACGATCAAGGTCGAGCATATTCTGGAGCGCCGCGACATCTTCCCTGAGCTGGCATCGCTTGGCTGCGCCTTCGTCGTCTCCGCCGTCGAATCGCTGAGCGAGGAGGTGCTGCGGCATCTGAAGAAAGGGCACAGCCGCGCCGATGTCGCGGAGGCGCTGCACATTCTGGACGATGCGGGTATCCCGATGCGCCCCACGTTCGTCGCCTTCACCCCGTGGACCAGCCCGCGCGACTACCTTGACGTGCTCGATTTCATCGCGGAGCATGGCTTGATCGAGCATGTTGACCCGATCCAGTATGCCATCCGTCTGCTGGTGCCGCCTGGCTCCGCCCTGCTCGATGATCCCGATGGACTGGCATGGCTCGGCCCGCTGGATGAAGAGGCGCTGAGCTACACCTGGCAGCATCCCGATCCGCGTATGGACGCTCTGCAAGCCGAGGTGCAGGCGCTGGTCGAGCATGCGGCGGGCAAGCGCGAGCCGATTCCGGTGACGTTCGCTGCGATTCGCCAACTGGCGGCGGAACGATTAGATGAGCTAGTCCCAGAACTGGCTGGCGTCTCCGCTGACGCACGGGCCGGGAACGACACAGGCGCGTTGCGGCGAGCGCGGCGTCCCGTCCCACATCTCAGCGAACCGTGGTTCTGCTGAGCGGAACCCACTGCGGACCAGTTGGGTCCGCTTACCCCTCGCCTTTAACGCGAGTATCCACCATCCCTAAGCCTGAATTTAAGCCAGTTCGCGCGGCGCTTTGCCGGAGCGCTTACCATGTTTTGGCTCGTTTGACCCCTGATTTGACCCCTGATGGAGGCTTGACTACCGCAACATCGCATCCATCGTGTTCGCCGCCTGCTGTTGCATATGCGGCAGCACATGCCCATGGATGGACAGCGTGATGCCAACATTCGCATGCCCTAACATCTCGCTCACCACCTTGACTGGCACGCCGCGAGCCAGCAGGAGCGTCGCTGTAGTGTGGTGGCGCAGGTCGTGAGGGCGGACGCGAGGCAGCCCAGCTCGCTTGAGGAGCCGGTAAAACCATCCACTGCGCCAGTTGTTGACATCGTAGAAGCCGCCAATGGTGTTGGGGAACACGAGGTTGATGTCCTGCCATGCGGCTCCCTGGTGGCGACGTAACGGCGTGGTCGTACATGGGGGCTCAGCCATCAGGCTTACCCTGAGGCTGGTGATTGGCGAGGCTGCCGACACCTGTTATCATGGGTACGAGACAAGGCGTAGTCCAAAGGGCGTAGCGAAGGGGTCCAACATGGCCAGTTTCCGACACTCGGATGTCGCGCAGGCAGCGGCCTATGCGGCCGCGGTGTTCTTCGCACTCCACCTCCTGACCTATTTCGTTCCGAGCATCCGCGACGCGACCCTGGATACTTCGGCCACCATAGCGATTCTGCTCGGGGTGCTGGCCATTGTGCAGCACCTGGTTGTCTTCCCCGTCGTGGCAGCCCTGCCGGCACCGACCTGGGCACAGCTCGCTGGCTATACCTGGCTCGTTGTGGACATGGTGACTGATCTCTTACAGTTGGGCGGTGCGCCAAAGTCGATCTATCTTGTCGTGCGACTGATCATTAATCTGGTCGCGGCCTTGTGGGTTGCCACCGCATCCTTGCATGGCACGGGAGCACTGCGCGTGATCGGACTCAT
>DASUWS010000147.1:0-9306 GCA_036378295.1 Ktedonobacterales bacterium | reverse complement strand
CACAACTTTGCGACAACTAATTCTAACACACATCCCGTATATTTGTCGTGTGTTTGCCGTCAAGTGCCGCCTCAAAGCACCTTGTATAGCCTGCTTGCCATTACAAGAACTCATCTTGCATTGTAGAGAAGAGAATTGAGTAAGGCTGCTGAACCATCCACCTATGACGCTGCGTCAGCCCAGACGCATTGTGGAGGCATATCGAATTGCAAATACTCTAGTCGGCCATCTCCTACTCTATGTGGCGATTGCTAGTTTATACTGGCAGTGACGAGCGAACGGAGAGGAGGGCGCGTGTGAGCAGGTTTCTGCACTTCTTGTGGCTGCGTTGGCTATGGGTACTTGAACCACCCTGGCAGCACTCCGGCTCCGATGACGCACGGGGGAAACGTCGGGGTGTCTGGTATGCGGGCGCGGCATGGACGCTCGCTGAGTTGGCAGGTGGCGCCGTGCACGCGCACGCGCTGCTGGCGTCTGCCGGAATACTCCCGCTCTCCTACCAGACCTGGCAGGGCGTCGGAGTCGCGGTCGTGATGGGCTTGCTTGGCCTGCTCCTCGGTTGGGCAGTGGTAACAGTTATTAACCTGCTGCAGGCGGTCTCGGAAATGGCTGAGGAACTGCGCCAACTATGGACAGCATGGGAATATGCCGGAGTGTCGTCTTTTGCCGTGTTATTCCTCCTGCCGCTCTCTGCTGTTGGCTTTGAGGTCTACCGCTACTGGACCTGGGTTGGCCCTGGCCAGCGAGACATCGCCATCACCTTCATCGGCGGGCTGCTCCTCATCTCCCTCCTCAAAGGCATTGTGACAGGAGTGCTGTTCAAGTGGTTCATAAGATGGCTACATAGTGAGAGCGCGTCAGACTCCGGACGGACCACACACAAAGCCGATCCAAGCACAACCTCTCCTACCCCACCACCCGATTGACGCGACCGCCAAAGAGGCATAGAGTAGGCCCACGAGATTGAACGATTGCAACGGAAGGGTGGCATCACTATGCGACCACCGCAGAATCAGCCGCATCCAGAGCAGGCGTTGAGGAAGCTACGGAAGGCGTGCGCGCTTGTGCTGGTCATCTGTTTGGTGGTTGGCGGCTTCCTCCTGCAGCTCCTGATGCGGAACGACCTTACTCTCCTGCTTCACTCCCTGTTGCGTCCTCCTACCATGCTGGTCGCGCCATGGGACATTGCCCTGCTCACCAGTATGGTGGTGAGTACTGTGGTCGTCTGGAGACTTGCGTTCGTTGGCCTGTCCTCACCACGACATTCCACACACCTCTTCCAGATCCTCGTGGGCAGCGTCGTGACAGTCGTGTTGCCCGGCATGGCTTGGTATATGGCGCGGCAGGTGGCGCCGTGGACGGAGTGGAACATGCCGTTGCCGCCGCTGCAGTTCGCTGTGGTAGTGGTGGTTCTCAGCGGCTGCATCATTTTTCTGGCAGTGACAACGCTTCGGGAACGTGTCCCTGTCCAGGTTCCTCGTGTCTGGATGCATCGTCCGAGTTGACGTACTTTATGCAGGCGTATGCCCTGGTGTCATGCCCGCGCAGTTGTGGGAACAGTTGGAGAAAGCGCGTGTGACTGGCAAAAAGTCAAGGCGGATGACACGGATGAGTTAGATGTAGACGAGGCGTAGCGCAGCAGCACAAGGGAGGCAAGCCAGGTGGAGGAGTGGGAGCGTGCACTGGTGCAGCGTCTGTTGACAGAGTGGGAGCACAAGCACGTCGCGCTGCACTGGAATGAAGCCGCCAATACCTGGGAGGCGAATGGCACGCCAGTCGCAGACATGGACGCCGCCATCGCCCGTGAGTACGCACAGGGATGGAAACTCTGCGGCACGACGCAGGACACCTGGGGGATGGTACGCCTCAGCACGGGCGAAATTGTTCCGCCGTCCCCAACACGCACGTTCCGCCTGTTCTTTGAGCGTCGCAGGCACTGACCTGTATGAGAGATGAAGAGGACATTCGATGGCAGATCAGTGGGAGTATTGTCGTATTGTGCTCGGCGTTATTGGGCATGAGTGGAAGGTAGTAGCTGCGAGTGCCAACACGGGCAGCACATATGACCTTCCAGGCCGCGCAGAGCCAGTAGACAGCGTGCTGGAATCGCTTGGCCAGCAGGGGTGGGAACTGGTAGCCACCTTCGGGGAAGGAGCAGGTGGTCCCCAGATGGTGTTCAAGCGCCGCAAGCCGTAGCCAGCGAGAGGATGAAAGCACCAGGGGCGCGGGAGGACATGGTGAAAGGAATTCACAAAGCCATGACACCCCGCGTGCCCCCTGGCGCAACGCGACGGTCTTAGCTACTCCTCGTCATGCTCATCACCAGAGGTGTCGTCCTGGGTGACATTCTCTTCGGGCAGGAAAAGCTCTTCGGTGTCCTCGGCGCTGCCACCATCCTCTTTGCCCTTGTACGAGTACAGTGGATCTGGCCCCCAGGCTGGCGGCCCGCCATCCTCAATAGAGTCAGCTTCCGGGCTTTCCGCCGATTCGCCAGGAATCTCGCCCTCCGCGCGTACTGGCGAATCCGCTACGTTGAGCAGCACGTCTTGCACGGACGTGAAGCGCTTGCTCGCCGGAAGCCGTAAGTAGATCGACGGTGAAAGATGGGGGTAGAGGTCGTGGATTTCGTCCCGGGTCAACCCATCCTCACCCCAGTCAAGCTTTGCTAGCGCCTGCTCGGCGTCATGCAGCGCTTCGGGCGTGAGGATCAAGGCCGCTTCTTTTCGCGGCAGAGAATGCGGTGAATGCGTCACGGTGCTCGCTCCTCTCTTGTTCTCCCCAGTTCACTCACTCCGTCGCAAGCCACATGCCGTCATCAGGCGGGGCGAATCTCCACCAGATTGCTGTGAAACGTGCTCTGACCCGCCAGATCAGCCAGCGCATCGGGCGTTGTCCAGTTGACGTTGTGGCCGTCCTCGCTCAGGGATGGCCAGCGGCCCTTCGGCGCGACCACCACACCCGGCGGGACGTTTTCTGTGACGACGGCCTGCAACTGGCACTCACCCCGCGCATTCGCGACCACGACCATCGCTCCCTGGACAATTCCCCGGCGGTGGGCATCTTCGGGGTGTATCTCAATCCAGGGCATGGCGCCCTCTTTGGCGAGCAAACTTGGCACATTCGCCAGGCTGCTGGAGACGAAGTGATGCGCGGCGGCGCTGATCAGCACCAGCCGGGCGTCCTCTCCGGTTCTGCTGGCAAACTCAGCGGGCGCGACATACTCTGGCAGAGGGTTCAGCCCGACTTCAGCCAGCGCATCGCAGCGCAACTCCACTTTGCCAGATGGCGTGGGAAAATGCCCATCGGCAAACGGCACCTCGCTCCCGGGCGGAATCGTCAGCGGTACGGTGCCCTCCACCTGGAGCCGCTCCAGCGTAATGCCTTCCAGCAGCGGGTTGGCCGCGCGGGTGGCGTCGAGCACCTCGGCAATTGCCTCGTCTGCCGTCTGGGAGAGCCACGGCTCGTCGTAGCCCATCGCCCTGGCCAGCAGTCGCATCACATCCCAATTGCTTTTTGCCTCGCCGAGCGGCGGAATCGCGGGGGTGTTGTACTGCAAGTTGCGATGCCCGTACGCTTTGTGCAGGTCGGTATGTTCGAGCTGGCTGGTCGCGGGCAGCACGATATCAGCATAGCGGGCAGTGTCGGTCAGGAAGAGGTCATGGACGACAGTGAACAGGTCATCGCGCTCCAGCCCCTGAAGAATGCGGCTGGTGTTAGGCGTCGAGACGGCTGGATTGGCGCAGAAGACATAGAGCGACATGACCGGCGGATCGCTCACCTCGCCCAGCAGCGCCGCGCCGAGCCGGTTCATATTGATGACGCGCGGCGTCGGCGGGCATTCGCTGGCATGGCCCAACGCCCCAGCATCCCAGCGCACGTAATCGCTCGTGCTGTAGGAGAGCCCGCCACCACGGACGCCTACCTGGCCGATAATCGCGGGTAGGCTGGAGATCGCGCGCACGGTCTGGCCACCGTTCCCATGGCGCTGTACGCCATCAGAGAATTTGAGCATCGCCGGTTTGGTCGTACCGAAGCGCCGTGCCAGCGCCACAATCGTCTCAGCCGGGATGCCCGTGATCGCGGCCACGCGGTCCGGCGAGTAGCTGGCGACATGGTCGCGCAGATCACGCCAGCCGACCGTATGCGCCTCCAGCCAGGATTCGTCGTGCAGCCCCTCGGCAAAGAGCACATGCATCAAGCCAAGCGCCAATGCGCCATCGGTGGCCGGGCGGGGCCGCAGGTGCTCATCGGCAGAGCGGGCGGTAAGCGTACGGCGAGGGTCGATGACGACGACATACGCGCCACGCCGCTGGGCCTCGCGCAATAAAGGCATGAAGTGCGGACCGGTCGAGGCGGGATTGTGGCCCCAGAGCAGAATGAGGCGGCTTTCGCGGATGTCGGCATAATCGGGCGCCCAGCGCGCGCCGTAGGTTGCCCGCACTGCGGTTTCCGCCGCCGCGCCGCAGATAGAACGCTCCAGTCCGCTCGCACCCATGCGGTTCCACAGGCGAGCATTACAGAGGCTCAATTGTACCAGGCCGAGCGTGCCGCTGTATGAGTACGGCAGGATGGCCGCCGCTCTGTAGCGGGTAATGATCGTTTGCCAGCGGGCCGCGATCTCGCCAATGGCATCATCCCACGACATCGGCTCCCAACGGTCAGCGTTACCCTTGGGACCAACGCGCCGTAGCGGCGTGCGCAGCCGGTCGGGATGATAGACGCGTTCCAGATACGGGCGCACCTTGGCGCAGAGCCAGCCCTGCGTCACTGGATGCTCTGGCGCGGCGGTGAAGCGGATCGCCCGTCCCTCGCGCACCTCGGTCAGCGTCGCGCAGGTATCGGGACAATCATGTGGGCAGGCGCCCTTTACCACGCGCGTCCCTGGCACGACCTCCAACGGCTCCCGCTGCACTACGGCCATTTTGCCCCCTCCCTTTGCGTTGCACCTGACCGACACATGCCACCGGATACCTCTTCAAGAATGCGGGCTGTGGCATGACCAGGCACATATGGACAATGTCTATTCTACCCGCTCGGAGCATCGCCTTCCAAACATGCTTAGCCGATGAGCAGACGTTGTGGGGGACAAGCGTCCCGGCTTCGGCGTCGCCTTGGCAGTCTTGGCAATATCAACTGCTAGTCCGCGCCGACGACAAGGCGAGCGGGGAGTGATACTGACTCTGTATTGGTCGTTGCCATGCGCCCCCTCCCGGCCCTGTGGGCCACCCTCCCGATGGGTCGCAGCCGCTGCGCGCGCTCGACGCGCGCTCCGAGCCTGACGGCTCGCGCGTCTGCCCCCTGGTAGGAGAGGGGGATTCCAGCGCGAGTGTCTGGCGTTCTGGCTCCCCTCCCCGACGCGGGGAGGGGCCGGGGGAGAGGGCTGAATCCGCAGATGCCACATATGCCAACATCCTAAACGGATTGCGTGTGATGCGATGTGCTACATTGAGCGCAGGGTTTTTAGCTATCGGACGTCGTCCCCCGCTCTGTCAGGCAGGATACTCCAGATGCTCTGGAGCCATTGACTACTGAGGAGGTCGCTCATGCGTATGCTACGTCTCGCCCTCGCGTCCCTTGCCCTCGTCGCCGCGCTCGCAGTTGGGCTCACCGTCGCCTCCGGTGCCGTGCATGCCTCCGCCCCGCGTCCCATGCCAATCGCCTGTGGCGGCCTCATACTGCCTTGCTGAGTTGGCAGAGGCAATGCGTCTGAACACTATCGCCGCCCATCTCACGGCAACAGCAAAGGGCGTCCGCTCCTATCGGTCTGATCCACGTGGATGCGTCTTTGCATGAGAAAGAGGCGGCCGAAACATATTCGTCAGTTTTGGCCGCCTTAGCTTCCTGCGGGCTTGCTGGTGAGTTCAAGACCTCACCAGCGGTATCATCTGGGTAACTCCCGCTCAACTTTTGCCACACACGCGGCGGGGTGATGCGATGCCTTGAGAATTGAAGCATTGCTTCTGCCCATCGACCGTGATGAGTACAGCGATTGCCACGCCTTGCCTATTCTGTCGTGTCGCAACGCGAGGTTGCAGACCGAACCCCTTCGCGCAGTTGAGATTGGCCCCAAACGGCCCCGTAAACGTGTTGACATAGCGCTGCGCCATGAACGTGAAGAGGGTATTGCCGACCGCCGCGTCGGGTGTTGGCCCACGACCGAGCAACGGCGCATCAGTTGCCAGGCGAGGCGGAGCAACTTGCATCAGGTTGACGCAGTAGGCCCTCGTGCTCGCATCCTGGAGCGATTGCGCTGGCGGCTGATCGACGCCGACACGGTAGAAATTTAGCTTTCGCAGGCTGCGGACGAACGTGTTGCCTTTCGCGACCAGCACCATCGGGTCATCGGAAGGCACAAGTGCTACCGGTGGCGGTTGATGAGCCGCTGCCTGGAGTTCGTTGAGTGGCAGCGCAGTGGTGAGATGGCCGGGATCGGCAAGATTCGGTCTCAGCCAGGGAGACGGGCAGCCCAAGGCCGCATCTACCCCTATCAGCAGGCGATTGTCGCTCGGATTGGTGATCAGCCGCGCATTCGGAAATTGTTGTCTGTTTGCAGTGGTGTCCTGTGCCAACCGCCCGCCGGGCGTGACGAGATATCCAGTAGTCACGTTGTCGCTCTGGTCCTGGTCAACAAAGGAGAAATCGCGTACCGACGGACAGGTCAACCCTTTGAGATCTGTCCCCAGCGGTGGGGGAGCGATCGTGCCCGCATTGATCCCCTGATTGGCTGCCGCAAAGAAGCTCACGGCATTGCAGTAGGCAAACTGACCAAAGGGAGAACCCGGAAGGCCGTTGACGCACTGATTCGCCGACAGCGTCGACGTTTGCGCCCCTTGAAGTCTTAACACCTCGCCATTGAAGCCAAACCAGATGCCAACGACCGATCCTGCTGGAAGGGTCGGAACAACTGGTGCGACCGCTGGCTGCGTTCCCCGGTCAATGACGAGCGGATCGTAGACGGCAAGGGCGCCTGTGGCAGGATTGACCGCCGCTGCCTGCACAAAGGCCGATTGCATCGGATTCGCCTCATGGCATGGACCATTGGCCGGGTTCGTTGCCTTTAAGATGTAAGGCGTTGCCAATCCTTGAGGGGTCAGGGGTTGGTCGGGCACGACCAGCGTGCAATTCGGATTGGCTGAGTTGGAATGCGCCTCAACTGGGGTCGCTGCGCCCATTCCCAGCAGTATCAGCATGCTCAGCAGGAGCATCCCGGTCACTGGAAAGAGCGAGATAGACCGACGACCGCGTGATTGCTCAACAAACGACATGCCACTCAACATGCGCACGAGATTCGCTCCCTTCCCATACATGTGCTGCCTGTCACTACATGCTTGTCACTACATGCTCGTTACTACATGCCTGTCACTACATGCTTGTCACCTAGTATGGGGCGGTGGCGCAGGTAATCAGCATCGCGCGCTTGCGCGTTCTGGCAGGTGGGGCTCCTTCACTGGCTTTGGAAGCAGACAGACTGGCCGGCCTTGGCCCATTCATTCCTATCATTCCTATCGTCCCGAGCATCCCGAGCATCCCGAGCATCCCGAGCATCCCCACCATACGCGCATATGCGAAGCCATCCCGGCATGTCCCGCCTAGCAACCCGCAGAACTCGTGCCTTGCGCGGAGGAACGACGCGCTTTCCATGCCCTGAGGTTGGCGAAATGGAGAAAAGCCACTATTCTGCTTGTGGGGTAGTTCTGGTCCGCCCCAGCTTGGGCGCACCATAGAAAGCTGGCTCCAAACGCGAAGGCTGCAGGATGCCGCTGCCGAGGCCGAAGAATTCGCAGAAGCTCATGATCAACGGACGCCACTTCTCCGCATCAATGTAGCTTCGGGTGCCTGGTATCAACAGATCCTCGTCAATATGAACCCGCACGATGCGCGCCTCAATGGCTGCAGTTGTGCTGGGCTCTGGATATGTCTCGTACGCGCCGATGTCGTAGATATTCTCGATGACCGCTTCGAGCTGCACCTGACACTCAGCAACACGTGGCGGCTTCACCAGAGTTGAAGGCGCTTCGCTGAGCCGCGCTATGCCAAATTTGTTGGGCTCATAGCGATAGCCAATCTTCATCTTCCCTTCGGGCACAGGATCGCGCCCAGTGGTAAGCGCGAGCCGATCAACAGCGGCCACGAGATCGTCGGAGGGAAGATTCAGCACACACTCACGCTCGCGGATGAGATTGCGTACCGTTTGTGAGCGTTTGCCCATGCCGAGCATACATGACTGTCCAAGCCACCATGCCGAAGACATGGGCGCCAGATTGGGTGAGCCATTCTCGTTCAAGGTACTGATGAGCACCACAGGTGTTCCAAAATACAGAATCTTTGGCTCAATCACTCGATGCACAGCGCGCTCCTGTATGTTCGTTCGTATCCGTCTGGTAGCCGTGCCAGGCCCCCAGCGAGTGGGTTCTACGCTGGAGTGCCGCAGCATTACCCGTACAAACATACTGGCCGCTGATTTCGTTGCGTGGATCGCCTTTCCATCCAGTCACACAGTGACGCTCTGAGCTCGGCTCATCACGCCGCCGTCTCATGCCCCGATCTTGCGCTCGAGGCGGCGAAGCTGATGCCCACGCGCTTCTTGATCCAACGGGGTGCCACGCTCCTGAAGATGATCCGCGATACTCCGCTGGTGCGCTTCGGCCTTGTTGCCGCCGAATTTGAACTTGGCCTGCACATCGGTGATCGTCAGGCGGACGCCACGAATGGCGCTGAGTTGGCGGCCATAAGGGTTATCGCCCGCCGTGACAGGAGCATGACCGCCATCCAGCTGGAAGTGGACTAACTGCGTCTCCAGGAGCGCGGCCAGCGCCTCTGGCTCTTCGATGATCTCACAGGTACCCGTCACCTGAACGGCGGCATAGTAGCTGGTGGGAATGCCGTACTCAACAGGCTGACCCGGATTGGCATTCCAGTCAGTGGGGATGTAGGTATAGGCGCCAATAATGGCCAGCACGGCGACGGGGTTCTCCGCCAGCGCCGCCAAGAGAGGGTTAGCCCGCGCCAGATGTAGCAGAATGGTCGCGTCGCCGTCGTAGGCAAAGTGAACGGGCGTTATGACGGGCGTGATTCGTCCGGAGCCAGCGGCGACCAACTGGCCAAAGTCATGCTCACAGAGAAAAGTGCGCCACTCGTTGGCATCGAGCGGCGCGTCAACAGGCCTGATCAGCATAGGTACTCGTCCTCCAGGGTGTGCCGAGACGCTGCTAACAGTCTCGCAGGCAGTCTACGCCGTTGAATGGCATAAGGCCAGGGCCAGTTGAGAAGAAATAGACCATGCCAATTGAGCAAATCGAGTCGTGT
>DASUWS010000146.1:0-2910 GCA_036378295.1 Ktedonobacterales bacterium | reverse complement strand
TGCGGCTGCATGGCGTGGGCTTGGTGAAGATCATTCTGCATCGGTCGCTGGAAGGAAACCCCAAGACCGCCACCATCACTCGCAGCAGCACGGGCAAGTGGTATGTCTGCTTCTCCTGTGAGTGCGCGACACCGTCGCCCTTGCCAGCGACCGGCCAACAGGTCGGCATTGACGTGGGTTTGAAGATGTTTGCCACCCTGTCTACCGGCCAAGAAATCGCTAACCCGCGCTTCTTCCGCGCTGAAGAAAAGGCCCTGGCGAAGGCACAACGCCGTCTTGCCATGGAGGAGAAAGGCACGCAGGAACGTGCCAGACGGCGTAAAGTCGTGGCGCGGGTGCATGAACGGACGCGCTGGCGACGCGGCGACTTCACCCATCAGCACAGCCGTCACATCGTGAACGCCTTTGATGTCATTGCGGTGGAGGATTTGTCGGTCAATCGGATGACGCATAACCATTGTCTCGCCAAGAGTATTCATGACGCAGCGTGGAGTCAGTTCGCCGCCCTCATCGCCTCCAAGGCAGCATGGGCCGGTCGGCAGTATGTCGCGGTGAACCCTGCGTATACGAGTCAGGATTGCTCGCAGTGTGGCCATCGGCAACCGCTCTCCCTGGCTGACCTCGCGCACCGTACCTATACCTGTCCCTGTTGCGGGGTGGTCCTGGACCGCGACTATAACGCGAGTCGAAACATTTTGAGACTGGGGCAACAGTCTCTGGCTTCGGCCTAGAAGCTCCCGGATTCATCTGGGAGAGTTGTCACGAACGCTCAATATCAGAACCAGCCATTCACACCACAGGTGGCGCTCATTAACAACGCGACCGGCGCGGTAACACCCCTCCATCATCTCACGTCGCTGCTGCCGCCAAGAGGCTTCAGCGCGATCGTTTGGCGGCCCAACTCGACGCAGGCTATGTCGCGACTGGGTTCCCCCAAACGCAGGATCTCCAGTATTTCCTGATCGATGCCCTCCGTGACACCGCGACGCCTATCCCTCTGCCGGGCTTCCCTGAAGCATGGTCGCCCGATGGCTCGACGCTGGTGGTCTCCAATGGTCCGGAGGCGCTCGATCTCGATGGCGTCGGCTGGCAGGATGTTGGCGAGGTCGGCGCTGGCCCATTCACGCTCACGGCAGTTCGCATTGGCGCGAATGGCAGCGTCTCACCTGGCGTCATTCTGACCACCCATGCCATGAATATCCCTACGCTGGGCTTCGTCCACACCGCCTGATTTGCTCACTCGCATCTCCTCCTCTCTATTGGGTATGCTCTAAACAAGAGATAAGGACAGGAGGGAGCGATGATGGCACACGAGCCAGTGGACCCGAAGAGCCAGAACGGACGAGGCAGGCAGAGCGGACAGGGTGAGGCGAGCGGCGCGCAGCCTGACAGTATCGCTGATGCCGCGGCATTGGAGGTGCGCCCGGCGCGCCCAGAGGACCGCGACGCCGTGCTGGCGTTCTGCGCGCACACCTGGGACGATGGCGACTATATCCAATACGTCTGGGATGGCTGGCTCAACGATGATCGCGGCGTGCTGCTGGTTGGGCTGCTCGATGGACAGCCGGTTGCCATCAACCATGTGGCGATGATCTCGGAGGATGAGGCGTGGCTGGAAGGGATGCGCGTTGACCCAGCGTTTCGGCGCTCAGGCTTCGGGCGCATCCTGGTTTCGCGGTCGCTGGTGGCCGCGCGTGACAGAGAGGCAGCCGTTGCCCGGCTCTTCACCTCGTCGCACAACCTCGCATCGCAAGGGATGATTGCCCGCTTCGGCTTTGTGCGCGTGGCGGAGATGGTGCGCTATCGCGGGCCAGCGCTCGCCTCAGACGATGCGGTGAAACCCGTGGCGCTGGCACATCCCGGCCCGGACGACTTCGAGCGGCTGTGGGAATGGCTGGAACACTCGAATCTGACGCCGCTCACGGGAGGGCTGGAATATAACGGCTGGCAGGCGCAGGCGCTGACGGAGCCGCGGCTGCGTGGCTATCTGGCAGCGGGGCAGGTGCGAACCTTTGAGGAGTGGGGCACGATTCAGGCGCTGGCGATTCGGGTCGCGCGCCCGCGTGACTCAGGCAGGCCGCCAGCCCTCGAAGTGCGCTACATGGACGGCCAGGCCGATGGGATTGGGCGCCTTGCGCTGGCCTTGCGCGCTGAAGCGGCCAATGAGCGCTGCGAGCGTGTCGAGCTATGGCTGCCCGATCTGCTGATCCTCCACGACGCAATGGATGGCGCGGGCTATGAGGGTGACGACGAGACGATGCTGGTCTTTGCTCGCGACCTGTAAAGGTGCGAAGGATGCACGGACGGTTGGCTGTGACCATGCGCGTAGCAGAGACGTCAACAGAGGCAGGTATCGCAAAAATAGATAAGACGGTACTGGTTCGCGTTGCGTTGTTCGTCCTGCTACCAGGCGTTGACGTGAGGAGCTTGAACGATGAAGCGTCGTGTGGCAGGTTTCGCGCTCAACGCATTCCTGCGGGCCAGCATTGCCGCCTTCCTCGCCGACACACTGCGCCATCCGCATGACCCACGCTATGAGGGCAAGGCGATCCCTGTGCGCAATCTCTTGATCGTTGGCAGTCTCAGCTTCACCTTCCCGCTCCTCTACCTCTGGCAGCGCGGACGGCGAGGCAAGCGCCTGCGATGGCGCCGCTATCCTGTCTGGTCCGATAACCTCTACCTCTCGATCTATTGGCTCGATATGGCGGGCAATTTCTTCGACTTGTATAACCGGTATCTCCACTTTGATCTCATTCCCCACTGCCACGGTTCCGGCGCGCTTGCCGGGGTATTGCTGAACGCGTTCGATATGCAGCCGCTCACCGCCTTTGGCGTCGCCAATGGCATCCATGCGCTGCTGGAAGCGCAAGAGTACCTCACCGATGTCTTCTGCGGCACACACAACGTGCG
>DASUWS010000145.1:0-5480 GCA_036378295.1 Ktedonobacterales bacterium | reverse complement strand
CACTTAGCATAGGGACGAGGCTGGGCGTGCTCAGCTACCAGCTACCTATGGCAAACGAGGGACAGTGCCGAACGAAATGCACCATCCCTCGTCGCTCGTACCATACACAAACAGCCGCTCGTTACGCTGGCTGCGCGGCAGGCCAGAGGTCCAGACTGCGGTCAGCTACGAGCTGCTTCGCCTGGCGGATGAAATCCTCCACTGGAACGGCGCCGATGTTCTCGTTCGAGCGCAGGCGCACCGAGACGGCATCCGCCCCTGCCTCCTTATCCCCAACGACGAGCATGTACGGGATCTTCTGAAGCTGGGCATCGCGCACTTTGGCGTTCATGCGCTCGTGGCGCGCATCCACCTCCACGCGCAATCCTGCCTCGCGTAGCCGCTCTGCCACGCCTTCAGCGTACTCGCCATGTTTCTCGTCCGAGATAGGAATGACCACCGCCTGCACTGGCGCCAGCCACACGGGGAAAGCGCCCGCGTAGTTCTCGATCAGGAACGCCATGAAGCGCTCCATCGTCGAGATGATGCCACGATGGATCATCACCGGACGGTGTGGTTGGCCGTCCTCCCCGATATATTCGAGATCGAACCGCTCCGGCAATGTGAAGTCGAGCTGCACCGTCGAGATCGTCTCGTCTTTGCCGAGCACGTTCGCTACCTGCACATCCAGCTTGGGTCCGTAGAAAGCCGCGTCGCCGATGCTTTCGTAGTATGGAATCTCCAGATCTTTCAGCGCCTGGCGCAGCGCCGCCTCGGACTGCTCCCACATCTGCTCGTTGTCGATGAACTTCTCTTTATCGTTCGGGTCGCGCAGCGAGAGCCGGTAGCTATACTGCTTGAACCCCATGTCGTTGTAGACGCGCTCGACAAACCGCACCACCTTCTTGAACTCCGGCAACATCTGTTCCGGTGTGCAGAAGATGTGCGCATCATTGAGTGTCATCGCCCGCACGCGTGAGAGTCCCGCGAGCTCTCCCGAACGCTCCAGCCGATACATCGTGCCGAGCTCGGCGATACGGATGGGCAGATCACGGTATGAGTGCATCTGATGGCGATAGATCTGGATGTGGTGCGGGCAATTCATCGGACGCAACACCAGTTCTTCGCCGCTCTCCATCTCCATCGGCGGATACATCGACTCGTGATAGTGCTCCCAGTGCCCTGACGTCTTGTACAGGTCCAGCTTGGCCAGATTCGGCGTATAGACGTGCTGGTAGCCCTGCTTGCGCTCCAGGTCGAGGATGTATTCCTCCAGCAGACGACGCACCGTCGCGCCCTTCGGCAGCCAGAGCGGCAGCCCAGCGCCGACGTCCTCGCTAATCATGAAGAGGTCGAGGTCTTTGCCGAGCTTGCGATGGTCGCGCTTCTTCGCCTCTTCCAGGCGTTCGAGATACTCATCCAGATCTTGCTGTGTGAACCACGCCGTGCCGTAGATACGCTGCAGCATTGGGCGCTTCTCGTCGCCGCGCCAGTACGCACCCGCCACGCGCATCAGCTTGAACGGGCCGATCTTGCCTGTGCTGTCCACATGCGGCCCACGGCAGAGATCCAGGAACGGTCCCTGCTCAAAAATGCCCACCTCGGCATCGGGCAGATTTTCGATGATCTCGACCTTGTACGGCTGATCATGCTCGCGGAAGTACTTCAGCGCCTTTTCGCGCTTCCAGCGGCTCTGCTTGAACGGATGGTCCGCCGCGATGCTCTGGCGCATGCGCTCCTCGATAGCCGGGAGATCTTCCGGCGTCAGGGCGCGCGGCAGCTCCATATCGTAGTAGAAGCCATCCTCGATGGCTGGGCCGATGGCAAAGCGCGCGCCAGGGAAAAGCTCTTGCACAGACTCCGCCATGACGTGCGCCGCACTATGGCGCATCCGCTGTAACGGTGTGTACGCGACGGATGCGTTGAGTTCCTGTTCGACTGACATCTGTCGTTCCTTTCGCTTCATTTCATATCGTGCGTATATGTTGGCTTGCTCTATTGGATTGTGTGAGTTGGCAAATGAACCCCGCTTACGAGACACGCTCCCGGGCTGCCACCTCATCCTGCCCGCGCAGCAAGGCGAGCAGCCGTTGCGCTGAATGGACGCGCGCACGAGCATCGGCCACACGGAGCGCCTGGCGCAAGACGTCGGCAATTTCGGGTACGCGCTCGGCCAGATCGCGGAGCATTTGATCGCGAGCGGGCGGATACTCTCCCTGCTGTGCGTACCACGCATCCACCATTGCGGGCAGCGCGGCGTTCACCAAGAGCATAGCGGCCTCGGGATCGCGCTCTAGCAGGTATGCGGCATAGGCGAGGCTGTTCTCGATATCGTGATAGGCGTCATCGTTGCGCGCATCAGACGCAACGCAGAATCTGTACACCATGGGAAGTCCTCCTCAATGTTTGGAGCTTGCGGATATGACCAGCCGTGTCGCGACGGCGAGATGCCGCGCGAGCAGTGACGCGCGCGGTCACACCGTCGGCTGGTTGCCGACGGTCCGCTCGATCTCCTGGTGACTGATGGCGTACAGCGCACATGATTCCTGTTTCTCCGATACCCCTGATGCTGTGGACAGATACGCGGGCAACAAAAAAACCCCTTCATCCCACCTGGGACGAAAGGGCAACCTGCCTTCCGTGGTTCCACCCACATTCCACGTAGCGCGCTCACTACTCACTACGTGCTTCTACTGGCCGATAACGGATGCCCTCCGCGACAGCCTACCGCCAGCAAAGGCGGGTCGGTGTCGGGCTAACGGGTGGTATTCGCAGTCGTCTTCTCCGGAGATGGCTCTCAGCCGGTGGCCACCTGTCGCTGTCGGGAGACGCCAGCTACTCGTCCCGCTATGCGCCTGTATTCATGTACAGTACTTACAGTATATCACGCTGCCAGCGCACAGTAAAGCCTGTGCAATACGCGCTACGCATGCTACACTTACTCAACATCTACGGTCATGGTCGCCAGCGGACGTGCGATTCTCGAAGGGTGTGAGGAGCAAGTCAAGTATGGAAGATGGACGTCAGACGCTGGAGCTATCCCCTGCCGCCTTGCGACGGCAAACCGACCCCGCCAGCCTCAACTTCGCCACGACGAACGATCTGCCTGCCTCTGAGAACATGGTCGGCCAGGAGCGCGCACAGGAAGCTATTGACTTCGCCCTCGAGATGCGCGATAGCCGCTATAACCTGTTCGTCAACGGTGAGCCGGGAACAGGACGCCGCATCGCCGTCGAAACCGCAGTCGAAGCGATCGCGAAGACACGTCCCGCCGCACAGGACTGGTGCTACGTCTACGATTTCGATCAGCCAGAGGAGCCTCGTGCCGTCGCATTGCCACCGGGCAAGGGTCGCGGCTTCGCCCACGATGTTACCACGTTCGTCCAGGCGAGCAGGCGCGAGCTACGCCAGGTATTCGCCAGCGACACCTACGCGACCAGGCGCAAGGATCTCCTGAGCGACATCGAGCCACATCACACCGCACTCTGGAACAAGCTGCGCGAAGAGGTGCTGGCGCTTGGCTTCCTGCTGCGCTCGACCGAATTGGGCATCGCCATCCTACCGGTTCGCACGCAACCCAACGCAACAGAACGGAACTGGCCTGGCACTGGCTCGTGGAGCGATAACGAGTCAACTGGCGAGGCAACCCCAGCGGAGGCCGAGCCGCAGGTGCTCTCACGCGAGGAAATCGACGCGCTCCCAACCGCCGACCGCGAGCGTCTGCGCGCGATGCACGAGCAGGCGGAGTCGCTAGTCAAGCGCGGGCTGCCAGAAATTACCGCGCTCGAAGACGAGATGGCGACGCGCATTCGTGCGCTGAACAGCGAGGTCGCGGAGCAGGCGCTCTCCCAGGCCACCGAGGCGCTGATCGCGCAATATACCCTCTCGGCTGATGCGATAGACTTTCTGCGGCGCCTTGCTAGCGACATCGTCGCGCACGCCGATATCGTGCGAGGAGAGGGCGAGGAATCTGGCACTGGCAGCGAGGCGGACGGAGACGACGATGAGCAGGGCGGCGATGGCAACGGCGAGGGTCGTGTCAGCCTCTCCACGCTGCTGCGCCGCTACCGGGTGAATGTGCTGATCTCGCACAAGCCCGACGATCACGCGCCGATCGTCATCGAGATGAACCCATCGCGCTCCAACCTGATCGGGCGCATCGAGTCCGGCATCAAGCGGGGCATGCCCTTCACCGACCACCTCATGATTCGCGCGGGCGCCCTCCACCGGGCCAACGGCGGTTTTCTGATCGTCGAGGCGCATGACCTGAACACGCCCCATGCCTGGGACACCCTCAAGCGCGTGCTGCGCTTTGGCATGATCGCGATGGACAGCGGCGAGACCAACGGAAACCAGCCGGGCGCGACACTGCGGCCAGAGCCAATTCCGGCGAACGTAAAAGCGATTCTGATTGGCGACCTCCCCACCTATCGCATGTTCATGGAACAAGACCCTGAGTTTCGCCTGCTGTTCAAGGTGCGGGCAGACTTCGAAGATGACATGCCGCGCACGCCAGAAACGGAGCAGGCATACGCCCGGTTTGCGGGGCATGTCGCCCGCTCCAACAGTGGACCAGCGCTCACGGCGGATGCGGTGGCGCGGCTGATCGAGGAGGGCAGCCGCTGGGCCGATGATCAGGAGCGCCTCTCGACCGAATTCGGCAGCCTGCGTGATCTTACGCTGGAAGCGTGCTACTGGGCAACCAAAGACGCGGCGGAGACGACAACCACGGAGCATGTCAGGCGGGCTATAGCCGCGCGAGAACGGCGCTCTGGCCTGGCTGCCGACAAGATCGGCGACTCGCTGCGCAATGGCCAGCTTGTGATCGAGACCAGCGGCGAGGTTGTGGGCCAGATCAACGGCCTCTCGATCCAAAGCTCGACCGATTATGTCGTTGGCATACCGATGCGCATCACCGCTCGCACCTCACCCGGCGTCGCGGGCGTCATCGACATCGAGCGGGAAACGGCGATGAGCGGGCCGAGCCACAGCAAAGGCGTGCTCATCCTCAGCGGCTTCCTGGCAGGGCGTTTCGCCCAGGATTTCCCGCTCAGTCTCTCGGCCAGCATTTCTTTCGAGCAGAACTACGTTCCCATTGACGGCGACAGCGCCTCATCGGCCGAGCTCTACGCGCTCTTGTCCAGCCTGTCGGGCGTTCCCATCCGCCAGTCGCTCGCCGTCACCGGCTCCGTCAACCAGCGCGGCGAGATTCAGGCAGTCGGCGCCGTGGCCATCAAGATCGAAACGTTCTTTCGCCTCTGCAACGAGCGCGGCCTGACTGGCCAACAAGGCGTGCTCATTCCACGCGCTAACGCCCGCAATCTGATGCTGCGCGACGACGTGGTGGCAGCCGTCGAAGCGGGAAAGTTCCACATCTACGCCATAAGCACGGCTGACGAGGGCATAGAGTTGCTCACGGGCATACCCGCTGGCAGGCCCGACCGCGACAACCGCTACCTGGAAGGAACGGTCAACGCGCGAGTCACCCAGATGCTGCGGCT
>DASUWS010000144.1:0-2977 GCA_036378295.1 Ktedonobacterales bacterium | reverse complement strand
CGAGCACAACATCGCACTCATCTATCTGGTGACGCCAACCAGCCCGGATGAGCGGCTGGCCCAGATCGCCAAAGCCACAGCGGATTCCGGGGGCTTTCTCTACTGCGTCTCGCTCAGCGGCACCACTGGAGCGCGTGACCGTCTGCCAGAACATCTCTCGGCGTTTCTCGCCCGCGTGCGCCACCACAGTAACTTGCCGCTAGCGGTGGGCTTCGGCGTCTCGCGCCCCGAGCATGTTGCCGAGATCGGCACAATGGCCGATGGAGCGGTCGTGGCCAGCGCGCTGATCAACGCGGTGGACGCCGCTCCAGCGGGCGAGCGCATCCAGGCGGTGGTGGACTTCCTGCGGGCGCTCCAGACGGCGGCAAAGCGACGGTAGTGTATCGTTACTCTTGATCATTCACACATTCAGCGGCTTTGCCAATCGCAGATCTTCTTCCAGATAGCCACGGCGAGCATAGAAGGCGCGTGCGCGAGTATTGGCCATCCCCGTGCCGAGCGCGACGAAAGGTAGCCCTCGCTCGCGTGCCCACGCCTCGGCGGCGGCCAGGAGCAATGATGCGGCGCCCTGTCCCTCGGCCGCTTCGCTTACCGCGAGCTCACCCAGTTCGCCCTGCGGTGAGCCGGTGAAGTGCTTGCCGCGCTCGACCGTGGCAACACCCACTGGCGTGCCATCCGCGTCTTCAGCGATGAACACCGCCGCATCGTCACCCATCTTATCCAGATGGTCGAGCAGCCAGCGTTGCGCCGTCACAAGCATCGCTTCGCGGCTGCGCCAGGGTGGAATACCAATTGTCAGTTACGACGCCAGGTGCTCCAGAAAGGCGCGATCAGTCGCTTTTGCGGGACGGATGTGCCACTGCACCGGCTGCTTCAATTGCCCCATCGCCTGCACCTCCTCATGTGACTAGAGAGAATCTTCCATCTCACTTCAGGGGGCAGTCTACACCAAACAAGCTTTTTTAAAAAAGGGGCGAATTCGACAGCATGTGCTATTGTCTGAGCACAACGCTTCAGTTATTGCAGTAATGGATGAGCGCCCGGAGGCTGCGTTTGTCCGATACCTGTATGCCGGGCGGCAGTCCGAATGCAGCGGGAGAAGGAAGAGTAGCTATGGAGACGTTCGATGCCGTACGAACCGTGCTCGCGACGCGCCAGTTCCGCGATACGCCCATTCCCGAGGATGTCGTGCGCGAGATCGTCGAGGCGGCGCATCTGACCGCGAGTGCCAGCAATATGCAGCCGTGGCATTTCATCGTCGTCGAGAACAAAGACACGTTGAAGCAACTGGGACAAATCGCGACGACAGGGCCTTACATCCCGCAGGCGCCCCTGGCCGTCGTCGTCGTCATCGAGAACACCCCCCTTGCCCTCACGGATGGCAGCCGGGCGATCCAGTCGATGATTCTGACGGCGTGGTCGCACGGCGTCGCCTCCAACTGGGTCAGCTTCCTTGGCCGCCTGGGCGCGGTCAAGCCGCTGCTGGGCATTCCAGACAACCTGGACGTACTGGCGATTGTGCCGTTCGGCTATCCTGCACAGCAGGTGGGCGCGGGCAAGAAGAATCGCAAACCGCTCGGCGAGGTGGTGCATCGCGAGCGGTTCGATCAGCCGTATCAATAGCGGGCAAGGCAACTTCGGGAGCCTTCATCAGGCCCATAGCATGCTGGCGGAGGCTCCCCGCTCCTCTGAAAGTGGTGCACACGTCGGTGAGAAGCATCACTGTGCCTCGCCCGTGGCGAGGCAAGTCTATCAAGCGGCTGAAGAAGTGGCCAAGAGGAGGAAGAGCACCCTGACTGGCCCGTGCTATTCGGCTACCTCAACCAGCTCAAACACTTCAACCACTAGACTTGTGTCATCCGTCAGCGAGTGCCCCTCTGTCTCTAACCAGACTTTCCAGTCCTTCTGGTGATCTCGCTGGAACTTCTCAATGTCGTCTCCATCCCCTTCGCCCCTGACTAAACGCGGATCAGGATGGCCAAAGGGCGCCTGGAAGACATCAACGATGCGGACATTGCACCACGGCCTCTGCTCTTTATCGACGACCGTCACCAATGCTCCCTTGCTCGCAATAACTGCTGCCAATTCTTCCTCTGTATAACCAAACAGTGGCGCACAGGTCGCGGTCTTCTTGCCCTCGATGATTTGTTGAATCAAGCGTATTCCCAGATCATTGTCGCCTTCCCAGCCAAATTCCAACGTGTGTTCATATACGCGCATGGTCTTCTCGTTTCTTCTCGATGGAATGGGTTCAGTTGATCCCGGCGGAGCTTGTCCTCTCGCAGAGAGCGCAACTCAAGTTGCCTCCACTGAATGAGGAAACGGCTCCAGAGTGAGAAAACGCATGCCCACCAATGAGTTAGCGCTGGCCGGGGGTCAGCACGCCATCGCTGATGTCGTAGACCTCGTCGGCCATCTGCGACGCCTGGGGATCGTGCGTGGTGACGATGAATGTGATCGCGGCGCGATGGGCGACACGGCGCATCAGATCGAGAATGGCGAGGCCCGTGTGAGAGTCGAGGTTGCCGGTCGGCTCGTCGGCAAGCACGAGCCGTGGCGCATGCACCAGCGCCCGCGCAATGGCGACCCGCTGCTGCTCGCCGCCAGAAAGCTCTGGTGGGCGGTGCTTCTCACGCTCGGCCAGCCCCACCAGCGTCAGCGCCTCGTGCGAGCGGCTCTCACGTTCCTGGCGGGGAGTGCGGGCCAGCCGCATCGGCACCTCGACGTTTTCGCGCGCGGTCAGCACGGGGTTGAGGTGAGCCGCCTGAAAGACGAAGCCAAGATCGTGGCGGCGCATCTCTGTGCGCTGGCGCTCACTCGCGGAGGCGAGGTCGCGGCCAAAGAGCATCACATGCCCGCTAGTAGGGGAATCCAGTCCGGCGATGATATTGAGCAGTGTTGTCTTGCCCGCGCCCGATCGGCCACGAATCGCGACGATGCGCCCTTCACCGACGGCCAGGGTAACACGCCGGAGCGC
>DASUWS010000143.1:0-5768 GCA_036378295.1 Ktedonobacterales bacterium | reverse complement strand
ACCCGGCACCTGGCGGGATCGAGCTTGTGGGCCGAGCCGGTGAGATGCCAATAGATATGCGCCAGCGTCGCCCCACCGCTCGTATGATGCCCGGTGTTCCAGTAGTCGCCCCACCACTGGTTGAGTGTGGCGGCGTCGAGTGGCGAGCCGTCGAGCGGGTGACGGGCCATCAACTCGGCATCCGCCGAACAGTCTTTGTTGCTGCCGTGGAACTCGCCGTACCCCTGGAACCCGGGCACCTCCACATGTACCTTCCGCTCTGCCGTCGCTGCCGCCGTCATTGCTCCATCTCCTCACTTGTTCGCTCATCTACCACACATGCGCTCCGTTCCAGGGAGGCTGGTTGCACGCTAGGAAAGGTTCTTTACGCGCCCTGTGTCGTATAGGTGCCCGTCCAGACCACGTTGCCCGCCGCTGCCGCCGTCACGGTAACTTCGCAGCCGTAGGGTGTCATCGTGTTCGCTGTCACCACCGGCCCGCTCCCGATATTGGCGCTCGTGATCACGGTAAAGGTCAGCCCGGTTGGCGTATTCGAGAGCACCGGCACGAAGTTGACGCCGACGCCCAGCCTCTGGCCCGCGCTGGCGCCCGGCGCGCGAATCGAGAGATAGCCGACCTGCTGCGCGCCGGCAGATTGTACTGGGCGGTAGATACCGCGCCGCCGCTGGCGTGCCTCGTCGGCGATTTGCAGCCGCGCCAGCAGTGCCTCGCCCCGGTCAGCGTAGTTATCAAGTTGGAGGGCCAGCCGCACGTCACCGGATGCCATCTCGCGGTAGCTCGACTCGATGATGTAAAACTGGTTTACGCCCGGCTGCGGACCGGACGAGAGCCGCTGGCCGCGCACCGCCAACTCTGGCACGAAAAGATTGGCATCGGCGCGCACATGGCTGAGGGGCAGCGGGTTGCCACTGGCGTCGCGCACCGCGCGCAGGGTGATCTCGATTTTGTTGCTGGGATTGCTATACGCTGCCAGCCAGGCATTGGCGATGGCTGTCGCCTGAGTGGCGGTGAGTGGCAGGTCGCCCAGGTTGCGGCGGAGCTTGCGTCGCCGGAAGGGAGCGTTGCCCTGCGCGCCATCTGGACCCAGCCGCGCGTCACTGACCGTCACACTGCCAGGGCCGGCGACGGGATCGACATATGCCACCTGCACGACGTTGTATGCCCGCTGCATCGAAGGCGCGACGCGCCATTCGAGGATATCCGCGCCCAGCGCCAGGTAATGGGTGGTTGTGGTGTCGCGCTGATGCGCCCGCAGTTGCCATGTTGGGAATCCAGCGGCGTCCGTGTGGGTTGGGTGCTCGTAGACTGTCCAGATATAATCGCCGAGCGCGCCCGTCAAGTCGTGCAGAATCTCCTCCAGTGTGTAGCCATCATAGACCGGGGTATAGGTATTGGCCGGGTGGCTGGGCAGCACGGCGGAGAGATCGCTATCGAGGGCGAGATAGCTGGCGCGCCGGGAAAATTCAGCCGCCAGGATGCCCTGCGCGGTCGTTGCCGTGGGATAGGCCGCGTCGTCGGGATCATCACGTAGGGCCGCGCCTCCGCCGAGCGCCGAGAGCATCATATACTCGCCGTGCGCGCTATCGAGCACCAGCGCCGGATCGCTCCATTCGCCAGAGAAACAGGTGAAGAGGCCATCGCGCAGCGCCACCCGCGAGAACAGCCCTAGCTCAGGCCGTGGCAGGCGCGCATCCGGCAATTTGAGGATGCAGGCGAGATCGCCAAAGCCTCCTGGCGCGACGGTGGTGAACTCCAGCGCCTCGATGTGCGCGCCGTAGTCGGTCGCCACCAGTGGATACGGAGCGCCGGGCGGTGTATATGCCCAGAGCGCCAGCGTGTCCCGTCTCATGGTATCACCCCTCTCCGCTCACCCAACATTCCTCAGCATGACAGCCCACGTGAAACCAGGATTACAGGCCAGCGGGCCGTATCATCCCGCCAGGACGTCGCCATCCCCGGTTCGCCAGCCGGTCCTGTTCGCGCTGCCATGCCGCCAATACCCCGTAGAGCGAGCCGCCCTCCGCGCCCGCGATCTCGATCAATGCGCTCAGCAATCCGCCTGCCGTTCCGCTCTCGCTGTTCGTGCCAGGTTCTAACAGCGGATAGGGATTTTCCCGGGCCTGCTCCGGACTCGTTGTAGTTGTAGAAGTACTCATACGGCTCCTCACCATGCGTCTGTCACCAACGTCAACAACATAGAACGTGCGTTCTCTATGGTGGCGGGGGCAGCAGCGTGGCGTCAAGGCGGCAGAAATGGCCAAATCGCTACAAGTGGCCCGTGACATAGCAGCTGTATAGGCGTCCGCCGGACAATAGCCCACGTGAAACTCGTGTGAGATGCTTGCGCAATTCGTCGCGTGCCAGCTATGACGATGCGCTACAATACAGTGCAAGGCAGGCGGAGGGAGGTGGCGGGTATGGCGGATGAGGAGGTCCAGGAGCGGTTGCCTGCCCCATCCTCGCTGGATGACCTCTTTCGGCATCTGGGGCGCGCGCCGGGGTCAGGCGACGGCATCAACACACCGCTGGATCTGCGTGGCGCGGATCTCTCCGGGCTGGATCTCTCTGTCCTGCATCTGCTGGTGGTGGATGTGCGCGGCGCGCGGTTGGCGGGGGCTGACCTTTCGGGCGTGAGCCTGAGCGGCAGCGACTTCCGCGGCGCTGACCTGCGCTATGCGTGCTTCATCGAAGCCGATGTCAGCGATGCTCACTTCGATGATGCCAATCTCACGGGCGCTATCTTCGCCCATGCCGACGTCAGCGGCTCATGCTTCGACGGCGCGACGATGACCGGGGCAACGCTTGACCACGCCGACGCCAGCTATGCCACCTTCACGGGGGCGCATCTCGGCGGAGCCAGCCTGCATGGCGCTGATGTGAGCGCCGCCGACCTGGCCGACGCCCACCTCGACGCGCAGACGGTGCTCGCCAATATCATCAGAGATGCGCGGACCCGTCTGCCGTGAAGCTTATCCTCTTTCGGCGGTTTCCAGCTTATCAATGGGCGGTGCGTGGCGCACATGTGGGTTGAGTATGACAACGACGCTCAACGCACCGAGACCCGCCCCCATCACCAGGAGTTCAGTAGACGCGCCGAGACGCTGGATCAGCAGGCCCGAGAGTGCCGCTCCTACCGGAAGCATGCTCGAAAAGATCATGCGGTTTGCGCTCGTTACGCGACCCTGAAGCGCATCGGGGATGAGCGCCATACGATAGCTAGGCCAGATCACATCATACATCTGGTCGACAGCCATTGAGCCAGCCTCTACGAGTGCCATCAGCAGCGGATTCGGCGCCAGCACGAAGAGGACATTGGCGAGTGGATATCCCCACTGAAGCAGTGGGATGAGCTGGCCAAAGCGATAACGCCGCTGCAGGCGCGGTGCAAGGAGCGCGCCGAGGAGACCCCCGACGCCACCCGCCGCGAAGATCAGCCCGATAACAAACGGCGTGGCTTGTCGCTCAGTTGCCAGAACCATGACGCCCAGCTCGTAGCCACCAGCGAGTGCGAATCCAGCGTAGACGAACGACATGAAACGGATGAGCGGCGAGCGCCAGAGCCAGCGCAACCCGACAAGCATCTCGGCAAGCAGGTGTCGTGGCGTCTCGTCCAGTTGTCGCTCCGCCTGGAATGGCACACGGATGAAGCAGAGCGAGATAACCGAGATGGCGTATGAGATGGCGTCGCCGAGGAACGGAAGCATGTGCCCGAAGCTGAAGATGACGCCGCCCAGCGGCGGACTGAGCAGGGTGACGCTGCTCTCGGCGGCCTCATTCTGCGCCACAGCGGCGGGGAGCTGCTCTCTCGGAACAACACGCGGCAATGCGGCGAGGCGTGCCAACCAGAAGAAGACGAAGCATGTGCCCTGCGAGAATGCCACCAGATAGAGTTGAAGCATGCTCAGGTGGCCGAACGCGAGCGCAATAGGGATGCTGGCCATGGCTACCACTTGAACGCTGTCACAGACGATCATCACGCGCTTGCGATCCCAGCGGTCAACCAGCGCACCAGCGGGGAGCGCGAAAAGAAAGCGGGGGAGCGTGCTACAGGCGGCGACTATGCCCGCCTGCGCGGGCGAGTTGGTGAGGGCAAGTATCAGTAATGGCAACGCGAGACTCGTTACCTGAGTGCCTGCGGTTGAGATGAGTTGGCCGCTCCAGAGCAACATGAAATCGCGGTTGTGCCAGAGCGACCGGGGTTGCTGGTCTGGGGTGGGCTGTTCGGATGTATCTGCCGGGAATGAGGCCATATGTTGCCTGCCTTATGAAGACGCGGGCACCCGCGCGGCGACACGGGGCACACGGAGGGACGGCGGGAAGTATCCTGGCCCGGCGGCAGAAGCAGAATGGGAGACGCTGATGAGCGAGAGCGGAGGAAATAGCCTGCATCACCGCATGCCCTGAGAAAGAGAGGACATGACACGCGGCACGGCATGGAAGATGCCGAGAGACACAGAGCCGATATTTCCTCAGCCGCGTAAGCGTATCGGCGCCGGGCCTACGCGGCGAAGGGGCTTGTGTTGCGGTTACGATTGCGGTGAATGGTCCAGCCCCGGTTAGTAATCTGGATAACGAGACCGACCAGTGAATGCAACATCATGGGAGCAGGCTACCATCCCGTCAGCCGTGCTGTCAACCCTGGCGCAGATACGAGCAGTCGCGGTGGAAGGCAGACACGTCACCCCATCGCTGGCTGGTATTACGCGCACCTCCACTTGTGAATATAGAACTTTTGTTTTATAGTTGTCCCTGCGTGACTCGTGGTGAGCAAGAAGAATGCGCCACTCTCATCCCTGTGAATGCTCGGGGGTGAGGGCGGCGCTTTTTGTTAGGCGGGAGGACAGCATAATGGCAGGTGGGACGATACTCAAGTTGGGCTATAGCGATCCGCTGACGGATACGTTCGGCGCGCATCCGCTCTTGGGGTCGGTTATTGATCTCAACGACAGCGTGACCTTTACCCTGGTCTCCCCCAGTGGGCTGGAGATCCCCACACCGCCGCGCACTCTCGTCCTTGCCGGGAATATCCGCAGCCAGGGCGAAGTCGCGACCAAGGCCATCACGCGCCACAACCGTACGGTGACAGCACGCCTATTGGTTGACCCATCCGCCAATGCGGCTGCCCTGATTGCCAGTATCCGTACGTTGCTCACCTGGCTCTCGGCTCCGCCGCAAATCCCGATCACCCTCCAATACCAGCCATTCAACGGAAGTGCGCCAGTGTACCTCGACGTGGTAGGCGCAGCACACAATCTGCCCAGCGATGAAGGGCAGTGGCTGCGGGGGCAGTTCGAGCTGCTGACCATCACGTTCACCTGCCGGCCAGGGATGCGCGGGGATCGCATCACCTTACAGAATCTCGTCGCGAACCCTGGCTTCGAGCAGCCCAGCAACGGGGGCGTCCTCGCCTTCCTCGATAGCTTCGCCAACACCAACGCGTATAGTCTCGTCGCTGGCTCGGCCCCGAGCGTCTCGGGTGGGGTGATGACCATTCCGAGTGGCACCAAGTTGCAATTTGGCTCACCTGCCTGGGGCGCGATCAACCTGTGGCAGATGCGTATCCAGACGCCCGCGGGGGGCTGGGACTTCCAGGCGTCTCTGCATGTGACCGACGCCAATAACGCGCTCTTTGGCAATTTCTTTGCGACGGGCATCGAGATGCACCAGATGATTGACGGCGTGGATCACCTGCAAGGCTCGGCCAGCTTCGCCGCGCTCGCCAACAGTACGTGGTACTGGCTGACCTTTACGCAGTTCCCCGCCGCACC
>DASUWS010000142.1:0-2166 GCA_036378295.1 Ktedonobacterales bacterium | reverse complement strand
CGAGCCGAAAGTGACCTATGATCTTTCGCTCTCTTCGGCTGGCATCATCGAGCTAGCTCCCTATGGCACACCGCTCGCGACTATCGAGCGCGCTACACGCAGCCTGCCCGGCTGGATGCCACAACTCCCCATCGGCACGCCGCAGGTGGTGCTGCTGATGGCACTCGCGCTTGGCATGGTGATGGTCGTGTTCATCGTGTGGAGGCGCGCTGGTCGCACTTCCGCCCCCGGCGAGCGCACGCCCAACATGCCGCAGTAGTGCACACAGGCAACAAACGGCCGCAGGCTGCGTGAAGTCTGCGGCCACTTCGTCCCAGCGAGAGGGTCATCTGGCTAGCGTGCGAGCTAGGCTATTTGCGGTGTATGCTGTTGCCCGCCACGTCGCGCCCGATACATCCCGATGGCGGTACCGATGGCGCTCATCACCACCGCTGGTAGAACGATGTACAACGCGAACCCACGTGTCCAGAATGCCCAGTCAATGCCGCCAAGGCCACTAAACCCGATACTTGTCAGGAAGGTGACGCCCGCAGACACCACTGGCACCAGTACGAACCCCCACCACGAGCGCAACAGCCAGCCGGCCAGCAGACAGGTCGCCGCCAGCACGATGGCAAAGATGCTGCCGGTCAGGATGCTCACGGCATCGCCCTGAATGTAGACCACGTTTGGTGCGAGGTAGCCAGCCGCAACCAGTGGAGCGATGGCCGCGATCCACCGGCTCACCGCGACTTCACGCGGGAACAGCACATATGTCCGGCTCTGGGTCAGTCCTTGCCGCTTGCCCAGGCCAACGCCCGCGAACAGCATGACGATGAGCGGCCCTAGCCCCAGGAGGGCAAACCAGCCGGACGCCAACAGGACGCCGCTGATGTCGGTGACTCCTCCGCCTGCTTCGGTTGGGGTTATCTGAAGGAGCATCCAGGTCCCCGTAAGGCCACCAGCCGCTCTGGCAACAGCCAGCGCCAACGCCGCCCACCAGGGCCAGCACGAACATCGTGGCGATGGCAATCTCCAGCGGGGCGAGAAATGTCATCTCCTCCCTGGTCGCCGTCTCGATGGGCTGCCATGCGTCCGGCACATGCCCGGCATGCACAATTTCGAGCAGGGGAAGATCATCCGCGAGGATGAAGCGCGGCGTCTTGGGATCATCTTCCAGCGCCACCGGGACGATTTTGCCTTCCAGGCGCAGCGCTTGGAGGCGGTCAGTGGCTTCAGCCGTCTGCACAGTCCGTTCGATAGTTCCCGCATAGACATTGCGCCAGGCGCGCAGCGTGAGCATCCCGTAGACGTGGAATACGCGAAGCGCGAAAAACGCGTCGGCCTCTTCCTTCGTGGAGGCATAATTCACGCGAGCCGGAACGATGCGCTCGCGCAGGTCATGGACGCGCTCGATGCCCTTCCGGCTGTGCGTCATGACCTCGCCCGCAAGCCAGAGATAATAGAGCGCCTGGTTAGCAAGCTTGCCAGAGCGAAATGTGCCGAGCGCGTGAGTTGGCAGGGTTGGAGCATCCTCGATCTCCCCCGCCCACAGCGGTCCCCGGCGCTGGACGGTCTTGAGCACCTGCTCGATCAGGTTGCCGTGCTCCTCGGCGAAACGCACGCGGCGAGGCTCCTGCCGCTTGTTGGCCATAACGACCCGCCAGTAGGGCATCTCATCCATGGGGTAGATCATGACCGTGCCGCCGTAGTCGAAGCAGACGCGGTCCTCATACATCAGGCTTTGCAGCATATCTGGCTGGTAGCCCAGCAGGCGCCCGTGGAGAACGATATCGTGACTGCGCGCCACGACGTTGAGCGGGTCCACCTGTACCACGGCGCCTGCTCGGAGCGCGGCTGCAACGCCTTCTTTGCCCTGCCAGCGCCGCCCCGGATACAATCCCTGCTTGCCAAGCAGAAAGCGCCTCTACGTCGCTTTCGCGATCGTCAGTACAGGCATGTGCCCTCTCTCCCTGTGCAGCTACAGATGTGACGTTATGCAGCGGGCGGGCGATGCGGAAAGGCACGGCCTGCCACTACTGCCTATTCTCTCCACACAGGCAAGCGTGGCAAGCCATGTATCGAATCTCCCTGGTCTACGTCAGCGGGGCGGCAGGAACGTCAGATTCCTCTGCAAGGAGGCACTCCGTGAGGCGGCGTGAGCGAAAGACTAACAGGTGCGCGCTG
>DASUWS010000141.1:0-48730 GCA_036378295.1 Ktedonobacterales bacterium | reverse complement strand
CGCCAGAATGAAGTACTTGGGATCACGTAGCGAGCGCAGCACTTCCAGCCGAAGATAGCCAGCCATGAGATGCCTCCTGTTGTTGGATGCAGTCCCCTTCCGATGGGACGCAGCCGCTTCGTGCGCTTGACGCGTGCTCCGAGCCTTGCGGCTCGCGCGTCTGACCCGGCCTGGAATGGGATTTCCGAGCGCGTGAGCCTACCCCCGGTGGGACGGGAAGAAGTCAGAGATAGATCGCTACTTGCCGTTGCCGACAAGCGCCAGGAAGATGTCGTTCAGATCCGCGCTACGCACTTCGAGATTCCGCCAGGTGACCTCGCTGGCGACCAGCGCGCGCACGGTGGCGTCGGTATCGCTCGTCGTGAGGGTGACGTCGCTTCCCTGCCACTCGGTCCTGGTAACACCGGGAAGCTGGTCCAGAATGCCCGCGGCGGCACGCTCCGCCTGAATGTGAATCGTCTGGGCGCCTGCGCTCCGCTTCAACTCCGCGACGGTGCCATCGGCGACGATTTGTCCGTGCGAAATGATGACCACGCGTGAGGCGAATGCCTCGGCCTCTTCCAGATAGTGGGTCGCGAAAAGTACGGTGCGCCCAGCTGAGGTGTACTCGCGCATATTGGCCCAGAAGCTGTGGCGCGCCTCCACATCCATAGCGGCGGTCGGCTCGTCGAGCACCAGAATTTCTGGCTCGCTGGCGATGGCCATCGCGAACCGCAGCCGCTGTGTCTGCCCACCAGAGAGCCGGTCCACTCGCCGCCGCTCCAGCCCGGCGAGTCCGGCGGTCGCCACGAGCTGCTTGCGCGTGGTCGGCGAGGATCGGAGCGTCAGCACGAAGTCGAGTAGCTCGCCGACGCTCACGCCCGGCATAAGGCCACCTTCCTGCAGCATCGCGCCAATGCGCCCGCTGTGAATCGCCGCTTCGGGTGTCATTCCGAGTACGCTCACGTTGCCGCGGTCAGGCGCCAGCAACCCAAGCAGCATCGAGATCGTGGTCGTTTTGCCGGCGCCATTTGGCCCCAGCAGGGCTACCGTCTCGCCCTGCCAAGTCTCCAGGCTGAGAGCGTTGACAGCCTGGACGGTGCCGAAGCGCTTGCTCAGCTCGCGAAGGCTCACGGCGGGCGTCTCGTCGGAGGGCCGCTGTGCCAGGGGTGGTGTCCGCATTTCCGAGGCAATCATAAGTGCTTGCTCCTTCTGCTCCGGCGTGTTGCCGTTCATGCCTTCAGTGTAGGGGGATCAGTGCGTGGCTGGTAGTGCGGCGCATCAGCAGATGGCGATGACATTTGTCACTGGACGGAGCGGGGTGTTTACGATTAACTGAGCATCAGCATGCATACAGGGCGAATCTCAGGCGTACGAAGTGATGAGCGATAATCAGATCGAAGCAGGGAGAACGCCTGAACCAAGTCGCTCGTGGAGAATGCAGCGCCTGGAGGCTCATCGATGGATATCATGCCCGCGCAGGCCCCAACAAATACACGTCCACCAGAACACTTAGGCTCCGCTTTGCTGTTGTGGCTCATCTGGATTCTCTGGCTGCCACTCTTCATTCCGAATATCATAGCTCTGGCACAGGCGCGCCCACCCGCGCCGTTGCTGGTCGTCAGCATCCTTGGCGCGGTTGCGTTCTTTGCGCTCTATTTCTGGGTATCGTGGCGGTCCGCGCGTGCCTTTGCGGCACCTGTTCCCCGTGTTTACCCGGAAGGCTGGGCGCTATGGGCACCAGTAGCCGCACTGGTGGGTCTGGCCATTAGCTTAACGCTGGTCGATGGGTATAACTGGGGTACCCTGCTGATCTACACTGCCTCAGGTGTCGCGGGGTGGCTTCCCCCTAAAAAAGCGGCGGTGGTAGTGCTCGGGCTGGTGCTCTTCATCGGTATCACCCTCGGCCTTGAAGGTCGCTTTGCGGAGGCCATCTCGCCGATGGCGTTCGTGGGGATCGTCGGGGCGATTGTCATTGCCTTTGGCTGGTCCTTCACCAATATCCAGCAGTTGCGGACCGTGCGCGAAGAACTGGCGCGTGCGGCGGCAATCAATGAGGAGCGCCTGCGCATCGCCCGTGATCTGCATGATCTGCTTGGCCATAACCTCTCGCTGATCGCTCTCAAGAGCGAGCTTGCCCATCGCCTGATCGCGGTTGCCCCAGAGCGCGCCGCCACCGAAATCGGGGACATCGAGCGTGTGGCGCGCACGGCGCTCCAGGAGGTGCGCGAGGCCGTGACCAATTACCGGACGCCCACGCTGGCCAGTGAGCTCCACAAAGTGCCAGCCATCATGGAGGCGGCTGGTATCCGCTATCGGATGGAGGGCGATGAGCGCCCGCTGGATAACCTTCCGGCGCCCGTCGAGGCGGCGCTTTCCTGGGCCGTGCGCGAGGGCGTCACCAATGTCATCCGCCACAGTCGCGCACGCCAGTGCATCATCCGGCTCTCGCATGAGCCAACCAGCGCCCGCGTTGAAGTGATCGATGATGGCATTGGCCCAGCGGTAGCCGCCGATGGGAGCACACCAGGCAATGGCCTGCGCGGGCTGGCTGAGCGTGTAGCGGCCCTGGGAGGCCGGGTCGAGACTGGCCCGGATGCGGGCGCGGGATTCCGCCTCGCGGTCTGGGTTCCGACGCAGCCATCGGCGCTGAACACAGACGACGCCGGAATGGAAAGCTCAATCGCTGACGCGCGTAATACGCGGGGAGAGGCAGGGAGCACACTCGCCTCCCATGAAGGAGATATGGCTCGATGATACGGGTGCTTTTGGCTGAAGATCAGGCCATGGTTCGGGGCGCGCTGGCTGCGCTGCTGGCGTTGGAGGGTGATATCGAGATTGTCGCTGAGGTGAGTCGTGGTGATGAGGTGGTTTCTGCCGCGCTCGCCGCACGGCCAGATGTGGCGCTGCTGGATGTCGAGATGCCCGGCTGCGATGGACTGACCGCCGCCGCGCTGCTGCGGAGAGAATTGCCGTCGTGTCGCGTGCTTATTCTGACGACATTTGGGCGTCCGGGCTATCTGCGCCGGGCAATGGAGGGCGGCGTCGTCGGGTTCCTGCTGAAAGACGCTCCCTCAGCGCAACTGGCGGCGGCCATTCGTCGCGTCATGGCGGGCGAGCGGGTCGTTGATCCGGCGCTGGCCGCGATGGCGTTGAGTGAAGGCAACAATCCCCTCACCGAGCGGGAGCGCGAGGTGCTGCTGGCGGCCAGGAATGGCGCGAGCAACGCCGAGATTGCCACAACACTAATTCTCTCGGAAGGGACCGTGCGTAACTACCTCTCGGTAGCCATGCAAAAACTGGGGGCGCATAATCGGGTGGAGGCCGCTCATATCGCTGAGGAGAAAGGCTGGCTCTAGAACCTTCTCCTGGCCAGTTCTGCCACCGCAGCAGTCCCAACGTAAACTGGGTTCACGCGGGGTGTTGTCCCGTAGCGAGCGCTCCGGAGCTTGATGGTGTTCTCTTGGTGCATTGTGCATTGGGGAGTCGCTCGTGTCCCTCTCGGCCTGCGGTTCGCGCGGCTGTCCCCCTTCAATTGGAGGGCATAGGGCGTCTGCGTCTGGCTCCCCTCACTCTGTAGGGGAGGGGCTGGGGATGAGGGTTGCCCCATCTTCCAACAGCCAAGACGTAATTTGTATTGCCCGGCGCTGGGGTGGAAAATTGTATCGCAATGTGATATAACTAGGGATGTGGAAGGCACAAAGGCGTGCCTTTCCGCCACTCTCGCACACCGGGGGCAAGGACTGCTAACCTCGTCATGTGAAGCGAGGAGGCTTCTGTACATGCAAATTGCAACGTGGCTTTTCATGGTAGCGTTCGCCTATGGAATCGGCGTCTTTTGGTACGACCTGCTTCCTGGGCGGCTTCCTGAGATGACTTGGCGTGTGGCAGCTTATCCGTTCATCCTGATGGTGATCGGAGAGGCGTTCGTTCCGTTTGGCCCTTCTTTCCTGGGATTCCATCCGGCGACTGCCATTATCGCTGGCCTGATCGGCGTGATTATTGATTGGATCGTCACGACGGCACGCCAGCCACGAGGCGTCGAGACGTTCGAGACGCCCACCATTCCGGCTCACGGCTAGCAGCTCCTTTGCCCTCGGCTGTGCCTCACGTGCACTGCACCACACTCCCCCCGCTATGGCTTTCGACCCAAAGGCGTCCCGGCGCGGGCGTCTCACTGCCACGCAAAATGCCACGCCCTCAGAGCGTGTTGTGCAACGGAATAACAGATTGAGATCCCCTCCTGGGCTAAGATTCGATTTTCTGCGATCTTCTTTATCGTTCCCGTTTTGGGGGATGAGCCACAGAATACGAACGATGCGTGCCGCTGGGCGCGCCTGAAGGCCCATCGTCGTATCACGCCTCTTGCGAGGTCGCCAGATGTTGGAGGAACTTGGTCATGAGAAAAGTGATTGCACTTGAATTCGTCACCCTGGATGGTGTCATACAAGCCGGAGGCGGGCCAGAGGAAGATACCAGTGGCGGCTTCGCGTATGGCGGGTGGCAAGCTCCATATTCTGACGATGTTATTGGAGCAGTCATGAATAAGCAGATGACCATGCCGTTTGATCTGTTGTTAGGGCGCACAACCTTTGAAATTTGGGCATCGTACTGGCCGCACCATGCGGACGTATGGCCAGGCGTCAATCCAGCGACTAAGTACGTCGCCTCGAACACCATCACGTCTCACGAATGGCAGCCCTCCGTGTTTTTAGGCGGAGACATTGCAGAAGAAGTCGTCAACCTCAAGCAGCAGCCAGGGCCGGATTTGCACGTGTACGGAAGTGGCAATCTCCTTCAGACGCTCATGAAACATGATTTGGTCGATGCATTCTGGCTCAAGATATATCCGATAACATTGGGCAGTGGCAAACGACTGTTTGCCGATGGCACCATCCCGGCGGCGTTCAAGGTGACGGAGAGCCAAGTCTCCCCAAGTGGCATCATTATCGTGAATTACGAGCGTGCAGGCGCAATCATAACTGGACGTTGACGGGTTTGAGTTAGCCAAACAGGCGGCAATGCGAGAGCTGTCGCAGTCCTCGCATTGCACGTGCTTCGAGCCGCTCATGTGCATCCCTGCGGGCATGCCTTTCCTTCGGGAGACAATGCCCCCTCCAACGCGCTCGGTCGGAGTTGGGCTTCACCTTGATTGAGGAATGCACAGTCGTGTATCCCTAGGACCATTTTATGCAGGGCAATGACTGGTACCTTGACCTCTCGTAGCGAGTTGGCCGGAATAGGTGAGGAGAGCCAAGATTATACCTGTTTGCCGAGACGACTCATAAGCAGGCGAATCATCGCTACTTCGATACAGGTTTCACTCGTTTGGACTTTGCGTTCATCATCTTCAGAACACCATTGCCGCGAGCCAGGCATAAACCCAGCCGGGCTGTTGGTGCGCTGGATGGATCTTTCCCGCTGCGTCAGGGAAGTCGAGCCGCATGATGAGGTCATCCAGGATTGTCTCTATGCCTGCGTTACGCACGAGGGCCAGGGCGGCGGGATTATTGCCGGGAGGCGAGATGTGCATCACAGGCGACTGATTGCCAGGCGATATCTGGCCTGTGATCTGGGCTACGGCCTGCCGCCAGGGCGCATCCTCGGCAACCACGGCAGCCAGCAAAGCCGCGGCGGCGGCATCGCTCCGCGCCACCCACGCGCCCACCCGGATACCCGCCAGCGGGCGCTCCAGTGTTCGCGCCATCAAGTAGCCGAGCGCGTTTCCCTCCGCATCCTCGACCAGATAGAGCCATGTCTCCGGCTCACGCAGCACGCCACCCAGCAGCGGTAAACGATCGCCACCGAAAGCGGTCGTATCGAGCGTTGCCACGCGAGCGATGGCATCCGGCGGGGCGAGGTACGCGCGCAAGGTGCCCGCCGTTGCCCCCAGCCATCCGGCCTTGACGGCGCTGACTGGCGTTTTGGCATAGTACGACGGCTCGCAATCGACGAAGCCAAGGCTGCGATAGAGCGAGCGACCGTCTACGGTGGCATCGAGCCAGACAGTGCGCACTCCTTTTTCGCGTTGCCAATCGAGCGCGGCCTGCATGAGCAGGCGTGCCAGCCCACGGCGCTGGAAGTCGGCGCGGACGACAACGTTCCCGATGACGCCCGTAGCCTCGGCAGCCACGGCTCCTACGACGGCGATGGGGGTGGTGGGAGTTGTTCCTTCGGGCAGTGGCAGATCGAGCGCGCCCGCGCGAATGATGAAGAGATGGCCACCATCCCAGGCGATCAGCGGGCGCAGCAGCCGTTCTCCTCTCTCCCACCACTCCTGCTGAATACGCAATGCGGTTACTCCGGCGATATCGGCAGCAGTGGCGATATCAATGTGTGGCGATGAAATCACGTGAGCCTCCGGTGAGTGGTGTCCCTTTGCTCCGATGGTAGCACAACGAAGCGTTCGGCAGCTATCGTCTGTCGCGCGGCGTGAGTGCTACCACACGCTCCCGCAAGAGATTCGCCCCGGCGCCTGGTAGTTCACCCTCCCGGAAATCATCTTCACTGCGGCTCATTGGAATTACGCCGCCTGCCCGTGGCATTGTTTATGCGAGTGTTTGCTCTTTCGTCGGCTGATTGTGTTTCCTGGAATACTGAGGAACCAGGTTCACGAAGGAGGCAAATATGGCAAGCGTTACGGAGCAAACAACAGCGGCACTTACTCCAGCCAAGAAGGTGCATGTTGGCCGTAGGGTATTTCTCGCGACTGCCGCCACCGTCACCATGTGTGGTGCGGGTGCGCTGGCGGGGCCAAAGGCCATTCCAATGCTGGAATCAAAGGCGGGAGATATCGGGCGAGCCGCCTTCATGCAGGAGCTTGGCAACCTGGAAGGTGTTTCGCTGGATGCCGCAATCCGAGCAGCCGAAGTAACACACGCAGCGGTGAAGGTTCTCGTGCTACCGCTCGCACGCTTCATCTCCGCGATGGGGACGAGCGCCCTCGCGCTCGTGCTCAAGGCATTCGAGCTGGCGCACAATGCGATGACGCTGATGCGCCTGGATACCACTATCCTGGATGCCTTCAAGAGTGTCGTGCAAAGCTGGCAGAGTGGTGTCGCATCGCTGCCGATTCGGCTTGATGCCTATGCAACCGCCGATATCGAGAGCGCTGAGAAGTATCTGCGAGCATTGCAGCGGATGGCCGAGCATCCACACCTGAGGTAATGGCGCCGATGGAGCGCGAGCAGATCGCCCGGGCGTGCAGCCTGGGGGTATGTTTGGAGGAGTTGAACGATGCTATCTGCGCGCAGTACGCATTACTGGTTGTGGTTCGCCCTGTTCGGAGTTGTCTCGATCCTTGTCGTCTGGCGGGCGCATGGAACTTTCGATACCGAGGCGGTCTGGCTACTAGTGACTGGCTTCCTGGGGATATTGCTGGGTGTTGGTGGCCTGGGCATGCGCCTGGCTCGCCCCTATGATCTGATGATCGGCTTACTGTTCACCCTGGTTGGCTTGCTCGGCCTGCTGCACAACCTGGGGTATAACCTGGTTCCCGCCGATACCAGCACCCCGAACACGATTGACCAGTCGGCCATCATTGGCCTGAGCCTCACGCTGCCCTATGCACTGATCCACACGCTACTTGGCTTGACATCACTCAATCACGGTCTGCGCGCACGGGCACACGGTCCCACTGTTATGGTGGGTACGTCCAGCCATGCCGCATAAGCCATACGTCTGATTATCCACTACGAGCGCCCACCCCCACACCGTTGTGAGGGAGGGCGCTTTCTTGTCCCGATCAGACAACACGCGATGGCATTCCCGCCATCTCCCGCGCTACATCCGGAACATCCGCCAGCGGCACGATGCGTGTCTCGCCACTACGCCGCGCCCGCAGCTCCGCGCCGCCCGCCGCCAGCGACCGCGCGCTTACGGTGATGCGCACTGGCATGCCAAGCAGGTCGGCGTCGTTGAGTTTGACGCCAGCGCTCAGATCGCGGTCGTCATACAACGTGGACTCCGCGCCAAGTACGACATAAAGGGCTTCGGCGCCTTCTCGCGCGGCGGCATCGTTGCCCGCGACCAGCAAGCTATACGGATACGGCGCAATGCTGGACGGCCAGATGATTCCGGCGTTGTCGTGGTGCTGTTCCAGCACACAGGCCAGCAGGCGCGTGATGCCAAGGCCGTAGCAGCCCATCACCATCGGCTTTGATTCGCCGTCTTCATCGCGGAAGGTTGCGTGCATCGTCGCGCTATATTTCCACCCCAGCTTGAAGATGTTGGCCGCCTCGATGCCACGCCGTGTTTCCAGGATGCCATTGCACGATGCGCAGGTGCGCCCCGCTGTCACCTTGGCGATATCGCCCGTCAGATCGGCAATGAAATCACGGCCATAGCTGACGCCCGAGAGATGGTAGTCCGGCTCATTGGCGCCCGCAATCAGATTGGTTGCGCCGACAACAGTGTCATCGGCGACCAGCGTGACCGGGACGTTCGCGCGTAGCCCAACTGGCCCGGCATAGCCCGCCACCAGCCCATACGCCGCCGATTCGTCCGGCGAGAGCGTGCGCAGCGTTTTGACATCGAGCAGGTGGCGCAGCTTGACGTCGTTCACCTCCAGGTCGCCGCGAATCAGCGCCAGAATCACTCGCTCACCCGTCGTGTAGAAGACGGCTTTGAGCGTCTGGTCCGCCGCGCACCCAGCTGCCTCGGCGAGCGCGGCGATGGTGGTTGCCCCCGGCGTGTGCAGCCGCCGCACGGATTTTGCCTTGCCCTGAGTGACTGGTAGTGGCGCGGCGATGGCAACCTCCTGATTGGCGGCGTAGTCACACTGCGGGCAGATGAGCAATGTATCTTCACCGCCATCGGCCAGGAGCATGAACTCGTGCGACTCGTAACCGCCCATGATGCCAGTGTCCGCTCTGACTACCAGCACCGGCAAATCCACCCGGCGAAAGATCGCGGTATACGCGGCGCTGATGCGCTCGTATGTGGCGTCGAGATCCTGCTCAGAGGCATGGAAGCTGTAGGCGTCCTTCATGAGGAACTCGCGCAGGCGAATCAGGCCGCCGCGTGGGCGCGGCTCATCGCGGAACTTGGTCTGTATCTGAAAGACCACCTGCGGCAACTGGCGGTACGAGGTGATGACCGAGCGCGCCAGGTCGGTGATCGCCTCTTCGTGTGTCATGGCCAGCACCATCTCTCGCCCGCCAGCATCATCGAAGCGCGCCAGTTCATTGTCGATAGCATCATAGCGGCCACTCTCGCGCCAGAGCTCGGCTGGCTGCACCACCGGCAGCAATACCTCCTGCCCCCCGATGCGCTCCATCTCCTCCCGCACGATAGCTTCGATACGCAGGACGGCCCGGTAAGCCAGAGGCGTCAGGGTGTAGATGCCAGCGGCCAGCCTGCGGGCAAGCCCCGCGCGCACGATCAGCCGATGGCTCGGCAGTTCCGCTTCCGCCGGAGCCTGTCGCTGGGTGCGAAACATCATCTGTGAGATGCGCATGAGCGATTCTCCCTTCACGATCACCAGAAAAATGCCAACAAAAAACCCCGTCCAAGCAAGGACAGGGTGTTGAAGACCTGCGGTACCACCTTTGCAGCCGCGAGACGCGGCCCCTCTGCCGCACGCCACGATAGCGAAGTATCGCGATCACCGTGGGATGCGCGGCCCGTGATAACGGTGGGCCACCGGGACGGCTCGACGCCGCCAGCTCAGGAGTGGGTTCGCCGCCGCGCTGGCTGCCGATCTCGCACCATCCGACCGGCTCTCTGCGTGCCGCGGCTGACGGCTACTGGCCTCCATCTGCTTCTTCGTGTTCTCTTGTTGATATGCACAGTATATGTTTGTGCGTGGAGGGCGGTCAAGCTGCCTGACATGATATGCTTGCAGGGTGTGCCTGTGGGCGTTCCAGGCGCAACTAACGTGTAACACGGAAGTGAGTGGGGAATCCGTGGCAGAGACCTATCCAACCGACCGCGCCTCACTTGAGCGCGACAGTGATATCCAATACTTCATTGCCACTGGGCCGGGAGGCCAGCACCGCAATAAAGTGGAGACGGGCGTGCGGCTGACCCACCGCCCCACGGGCATCGTCGTAACGGCGACGGAGCGCCGCTCGCAGCGCGCCAACCGTGAGGCAGCGTACGAGCGCATGGCAGCGAGACTGGAGGAGATGCAGAAGGTCGTCGAGCCGCGCGTTCCCACGAAGCCGAGCGCCGCCAGCCGCGAGCGCCGCCTGGGGGAGAAACGCCGCACCAGTCAGCGCAAGCACGAGCGCCGCACACCGCTACCTGATGAGTGATGCTCCTCTCCGCGCTGGGGAGAGGAGCAGTTCTCAATCACGCTCCCGCCTTCGAGGAGGAGGCGCGCACAAAGATGCGCCGCAGCAGCCAGCCGAAGTAGCCGAGGCCCCCGAGCAGGAATGCCGCGCCCGCCACACGCCCAGCCAGTGTGCCTAACTGGAAGAGATCGATATTCCAGACGGGCGCGTAGATGGTGGTGTAGATCACCGCCAGAACAATGAACGGCAACACCGTCAGCACGATGGCGACCTCGAACCGCTGCGCGACCACACCGATAATGATGGGCAGAATCAGAATCGCAACCGAGGTGACACTGGGATAGGCAACGCCCAGCGGCAGGAGCACGATATTGAGCATGGTGCTGAGCATCGCCAGCCCTTCGAGGATAACCACCACCCCCAGCACGATCAGCCTGATGATGTCGTTTTGACCCGTCGTCAAATTCCGCATGCCCGCCTCCGCCTTCACTTGATGCCACTGTTGTCGATGATGTCATGCTCAGAGATATGCGGCTCGCCAGCGCATCATGCGGCCCGGGCCGCATCCAGACGCCGATGGGCCTCCGCCAACTGGTCGGGCATGGCGCCCAATGGCGGCAGGAAGTTCCACGGCGGGATGATGCCCGGCAGCGGACCCGTCCCTGGTAGCCCGAGTGCGACTTCCACCGCTTTGGCAATGACCTTATAGCCGTCGTTTGTTGGGTGGATGTCGTGGAATCGTGGATCACATATCCAGGTGTAGTCGCAGATCTTGTTCGCCATGTTTGCATCACCGCCAAACGCGCCATACACGTCCACGACGGGAACGCGGAACTTCGCAGCATCAGCCGCGAGATGATCGTTCAGCTCATGCACGAATGCCCCGGAATCCGGGCACTGCTTGGCGTAGGGGTTGTAATAGTTCAGCAAGTGGAGATCGCCATTGTTGGCCTTCGTGTGGTTGCCCAGCGCCGCGACGAGCTGGGGCAGGATCACCTGGGTCAGGTTGGCGTCCATCCTGGCGAGGTCAGCGTCCACGTCGGTGCCCGCTTTGATTGAGCATATAGACGGGTCCCAGTCGGCAACCATGTCGTTCGAGCCAATCTCCAGCGTAATGGGGCTGACACGTCCCTGATTGCGCTCTGCCTTCAGGAAATTGACCGCGGCCTGTAGCTGAGCCCCGGTATATGAGCCATGGTGAGCAATACGTCCCGGGCACCCACCGTGGATCATCGTCTCGGTCGTCTCTCCGGCGCAGGCGTAGTTCACCACCGCTGTGACACCTGCTGGGTGCAGATCATTGAAGATATCGTCCGCGAACCCAGAGCTGAAGTCGAAGTTGGGCTGGTAGCCGAACGAGAGCGAGTCGCCAAGAGCCATGTAGTAGTGGGGGCTGAACGCCTCAGCGAGATTCTGTCTGCTGAGCACGAGGATGTCTATACCAGTCAGCGCTATCAGCAGCAGCGCCGAGAAGACGACCACGGTCAGTATGCGGTTGGGGAGAGCGCTTATGCGACGGGATGACAAACCTCTATCTTCAGCCTGAGTCATGGCGCATCCTCCGATCACGCATCACGCATCACGCGTCGCCATGCGCGCATACCTCCCGGACTGCCGGGCTCCGCGTCGCGTAAGTTGGTGTCTTGTATTATCTCGTGTCCGTCAAGCGCCTGGCTGCCGGGGTAGCAAGAAGCGGACCGCTTTAATGCCCAGGTGCGGTTGCCAGCACGCAGTCATGCCGAACTGGATGGAGCGGGTGCCTTGTGTCACATCCGTCTCTCTTGATAGCGCATGATTCGTCTGCGTTTGATCTCACCCCGGCTGCACCAATCGCACATACAGGCGTGTCGTCCATGTGCTGCCGGATAGAAACGCCAGCCCAGCGCGTGCGGAACCGAACGGATGGCCCGTATCTCGCGGGCGCTTATCGCGCGTGGCACGATGACCTCATAGCCAAGGCGGTCTTCCGCTGCTATCAGAGTCTTTACGGCTTCGCTTGCGCTCATCGCTTGGTGTGGCCTGTTGTAGACACCCACCAGGACGCGCTCGGAATCATCGACCCGGAATGAGATCGCGAGCATAGCGCGCTGGCCCCTGCGCTTCAACTCTCGCGCCCACTGATGGGTGCTGTAGTAGTCGGCCAGCATGGGCATGCAATACACGCCGACTGGTCCGCGCTTGATACCCGCTCGACGAATGCGCGCAACGGCTTTGGCGGGCGCCAGATGGACAAACATGGGCATGGGCGTATTGATCCTCCGTCTGATCTGAGCCGGAATCTAGATATCGAGGTGATTGCCGCGCTACTCATGCGGGAACGTCTCTTGCATGTCGGCTGGTGGCCAGCGGTCGAGCAGACCCGAGACGAATCGCCAGCTTTGGTCGAGACCGTTGGTGAAACCCGCTGCCGTCGCCCGCTCCCTTACTGGCGTGTGGATCGGCCCCGTCATGCGACCAGTGTAACATCCGGGCAGTGTGGATGGACGTGGAAGATTACCCACGCTTCTCGTCATCCGCGCCATGAGTTTGCTACACTTTGTATACTGGTATACTGCGCGCCGCTTGCTCTATAGTACGTATCACTGTCACGGTTCCTGTCATGTCATGACCGGATACAGGTCGTTTGTCGTCATCCTTTATAGTATCGGAGTCCTCCAGATGACGTTCCCTCAGGCTATCCTGCTGTTTGCCATCGCTCTGATAGCGGGAGCGCAAAACTCGGTGGCGGGCGGCGGAAGCTTCTTGACGGTGCCCGCGCTGATCTTTACCGGGGTCCTGCCCATTCAGGCCAATGCTACCAATACCGTCGCGCTCTGGCCCGGCACGGTCGCCAGCATTCCGCCGTATCGCGATGCGCTTGAGACCGAGCGGGGGACGCTGATCCTGCTGAGTATCATCAGCACCATTGGCGGAATCGTCGGCGCGGTGATCCTGCTCAAGACGCCGCAGGGTGTTTTCCTGCTCATGTTGCCGTTTCTGATGCTGGTGGCAACGATCCTCTTTGCGGTCGGCGGTCCACTGACCGCGCGGCTACGGAAATCGGGCAAGATGGCCGGGCCGCGCTGGCTGATGCTGGCAGGCGTCTCAGTGCTGCAATTCGTGGTAGCGATCTACGGAGGCTTCTTCGGCGGTGGCATTGGCATCCTGATGCTGGCGACGCTGAGCCTGATGGGCATGCGCAATATCCACACGATGAATGCACTCAAGGTGGTGCTGACCACCTGTATCAACGGTATCGCCCTGTTTACCTTCATCTTCGCGGGCATCGTTGAGTGGCCCCAGGCACTGGTGATGATGGTGGGGGCGATCATCGGCGGCTTTGGCGGCGCTTCGGTGGCACGCAAGATCGATGAGCGCTACATCCGCATCTACGTCATCCTGGTTGGTATAGCAGTGAGCATCGCGCTATTTATCCGCGCGATGACCTCCGGTTAGCCAGCGAGCAGCTTTGCCAGGGCGAGGCACAGAATCATCAGCGCGAAGCCCCCTCCACTGATCAGCAGTGCGGTTCGGTCGGGTGTGAGCCTGTTGAACTTCCAACCGGGAGGATAGAGAATGCGCGGGCTTCCCGGTAAAACCGAGTAGTGATACTCGGGCAGTTGCGGCCCGCTTCCCTCAGCGTGTGGCCGTCCGCCGCCCGCGTGCGCCTGAGGCGCGCGGCGAACCTTGTGCTCCTTGTGGTGGCGGTGGTGCCGTGGAGACTGCTCCGCCATGCATTGCCCTCGCCCTCTGTCGTCCTGCCTTTGGAAGCCCTCGTGCGGCTCCTTTGCTATTCTAGCATGCTGGCGGAGCGGGTTGTCCTGGCGGCTTTTCTGAAGGTCCGCGATGGAGTCAGTGTGAAGAAGAGTGCCAGCCCGACCGAAAGGCCCAGGCTGAGCGCTGCGCCGATGCTCGGCACGATGGCCAGCACAACGCAGGCGCCATAGGCGACCAGGCCAACGTTATACATGCGGGTCACTGCGTCCGCATACTGGCGGTCAAAGCGCGGATCGAGCAAGTTTCCCCAGTAGGCCGCATAGCGCCAGAGCAGGTTGTAGCAGACCGCGATGAGCAGGAAATTCGCCGAGTAGATGAAAACGGCGACGCCTGCGGCATCGGTGCCGATGAACCGGGAGAGCAGGCTGGTGGGAAACGGCAGCACTGTCGTAAAGAGCAGCAGCAGGCCGTTGATCAGGAGCAGTTGCCGATTCGCGTGGCGGATAAGCACAAAGATGTGATGATGATTGGACCACATAATCAGAATAAACGTGAAGCTGATGAGGTATGCCAGGTAATTTGGCCACATCTTCCCAAGAGCGGGCAGCAAGCCGCCACTCATCGCAATCGTCTGCTCGTCTGGCACCCGCAAATCGAGCACTAGCAGGGTTCCAGCAATGGCATATACGCCATCGCTAAATGCTTCGAGCCTGCCAGTATCTGTTATTTCCGGACCCGCCTTCAACTCGGGATTGCCCTGATCGCCGTTGTTCTCCGTGCTCATTGCTGCTCCCCCATGTGGTGCGCGGCGTTCACAAGCTCATATTTCGCTCATCATAGCGCGATCCAATGGCTCCTGGACCCCCTCATCCGGGCAGGGGAGAGTTACCCATACTGGCTAGCGGAAATTGGGACGGATGTACCAACCGGTTGTGTGACTGCCAGAGAGAATGTAGTCTCCGGCTGAATGTGGAGACGGAGAATTCTGCATGGAGACAGGCGAGGCAACGAAATGGAAAGTTCGGCGATATCCCTGGCGGTAACGGTCCTTCTGCCCGGCGCACTGAGCGATCAGGTGGGCGGCGCACGAACGGTACGGGTGACGGGCGGCACCGTGCGCGAGGTAATCCAGGCGCTCGATGCCTCCTGGCCAGGGATGGCGTTTCGCCTGTGCTACGAGACGGGCGAGCTGCGCACCTTCGTCAATGTCTTCGTCAATGGGCGTAACGTCCGCTATTTGCAGGATCTTGAGACACCAGTGCCCGCTGGCGCTACACTGCACATTCTGCCATCTGTTGCGGGTGGCTGATACCTGCGCGATTCCCCCGCATGTAGCTCTCATGGATACGAAGGAGACTGTATGGCACAGAAGTATCCCAGTGGCACAGTGGTTGTGCTGGTTGGCACCAAACGAGGCCTGTTTCTGCTGAGCTCGCCGGATCGGCAGAACTGGGCGGTGGAACCGACGACTATGAGCGGCATGCGCGTCTATAACGCCGTGCTCGACCAGCGCTCCGGCAGTCGTATCTTCGCCGCTGAGAACGGCGATTTCTTTGGCAATTTCATCAAGTACAGCGATGACTTCGGCGAGACGTGGGAGAAGCCCGAGCGAGGCATCGAGTTCCCTGAGGAAAGCGGTCTCTCACTCAAGAACATCTGGCTGATCGAGCCGGGACGTGCTGACCAGCCGGGAACGCTGTATTGCGGTGTAGATCCCGCCAGCCTCTGGGTGAGCACCGACAAAGGTGTGACATGGTCGCTCAATGAGGGACTTGCCAAGCACCCCACCCGCGAGTCATGGAATCCCGGGAACGGTGGCCTGTGCCTGCATAGCATCGTGCCGGACTACTCCAACCCCGACCGCATGTGGATCGGTATCTCGGCGGTCGGCTGTATGCGCACCGATGATGGCGGCAAGACATGGCGCTTCGCCAATAAGGGCACGCGCGCAGGCTTTTTACCCGACCCCTATCCGGAATATGGCCAGTGCATCCACCGCGTCGTGCAGCACCCCACCCACCCTGATGCCCTCTATCAGCAGAACCATTGCGGCATCTATCGCACGGAGAACGCAGGCGAAGAGTGGATCGACATCCAGGGCACGCTTCCTTCGGAGTTTGGCTTCCCCATCGCGCTGGATGCTCATCACCCCGAGACAGTCTTCGTCATCGTAGAGGATGGCATGGGGCGCAACAACTTTGGCGATCAGTTCACCGTCTACCGCACGCGCGACGCTGGCGGCTCATGGGAGCCGCTGAGCAACGGGCTACCTTCAGGGAAGAATGTGCGCCTGGGTGTGCTGCGGCATGGGATGTGCGCCGATAAGCTCGACCCATGCGGTGTCTACGTCGGCACCAATACCGGCCAGCTTTTCGGCACGGCTGACGGCGGTGATAGCTGGCAGATGATCGCAGACTACCTGCCACCTATCTACTCGGTGACCGCGGCTGTGATCGAGTAACATCTCACACCTGATAAAGGCGTAGTACGTGTTGATAGGGTCAGTGGTTATCCCCTGACCTCACTCCCGGCCTCAGGTCTTCGGCCACCCCCTCTCCCAGTGGGAGAGGGGGACGGGGGAGACGTTCGCACTATGAGCCGATGAAATGGTAAATCCCCATCATCCGGGAGCGTCTAGGGATCGCACCTCGCACACTGCTATCCAGCGCCTTCGCGGGCGCCACACCAGGAGGTACGATACATGGCTGAAGACAACTTCACGCTCACGACGTTCTACACTTCTTGGAAGGAGTACCAGGACCATATCAAAACGGCGCTGGCACCGCTCACTGCCGAGCAACTTGCGCTACGCGCGGCGCCCGGCCTGCGATCCATCGGTGAGAATGCCATGCACATCATCGGCTGCCGTGCTGGCTGGTTCACTGAAATTATGGGTGAAGACTGGGGCGCCGACGTAACGGCGTACATCGAATGGGGTGTGCCTGGCGCACCCGCCCGAACACCCGACGAGATGATCCAGGCCCTCGACCGCACCTGGCAGGGCATGGCCGATTGCCTGGCGCGCTGGAGTTCCGATGATATGCGACAAACCTTCCAGGATGACTGGGATGGCAAGATCGTCCATCTGCCGCGCGCCTGGATCGTCTGGCATGTGATGGAGCATGACCTGCACCACGGCGGCGAACTCTCGCTGACCCTCGGCATGCATGGGCTCCAGGCAGATTTCCCTGGCTAGAGCGCGTCTCGCGTCTCCAGACACATGCCGCCAACACTAACTGATCAGGAGCCACTATCATCGAAGCGCGAATTGAGGCGGCCCAACACATGACGGACCATCACGACGAAGACGAGTGGCTCTGGGGGTGGGATCCTACCCCTGGGATCGTCTCTGTCTGGGCGGAGCGTAACGGTCGGGCGGTTGTCTGGCGGCGCCCTTCCGGTGATGGCGCGCTCTCCCGCGAGGAAGACCGCTTTCGTCCGTGGCTCCTGCTGCCCACGCTCGATGATCTGGCGCACCTTGGCCCACGGCTGTTGCCGGAGGGCGCTGTTGGCACCGAGTTGCCAGGGGTGGTGGCCTGGCGCGAGCTTTCGGGTGCGGGTCACTTTCGCTATCTGGTGAGCGCGACTGATGGCCGCACACTCGATAACGCCGTCATGACTGGCGCTTCGTCCCGATTGGGGCGGCAGGTGCTTCGGCTGGGGGAGTTGGGCGACGAGGCAGCGATCAGCTTGCCTCCGGAAGAACAATACCTAATGGCTACCGGGCGCACGCACTTTCGCGGCCTCAGCTTTGACGACCTGCACCGGCTACAGTTCGACCTCGAAACCACCGGGTTGAATCCCGCGAAGAACAGCATCTTTCTGATCGCCGTGCGCGACAATCGCGGTTATTCCGCCGTGCTCGATATCGCTGAGCGTGGGCTGGAGGGTCCGGCGGCTGAGGCCGACCTGATCCGGCGGTTGGTCGCGCTGATTCGCCAGCGCGATCCCGATGTGATCGAGAATCACAACCTCCATGGCTTCGATCTGCCGTTTCTTGCTCGCCGCGCCGAGCGATTAGGCGTGACCCTGGCACTTGGACGGCTCGGCGGAGGCATGCGCAGGCGCCCGGCGTCGCGTGGCTATGGTCCCTGGCGCAGCGAAGAAGCCGACCCAGGCGAGCGCGAGGAGGCGCGTGGACGGTTCACGGTGCCTGGGCGCGAGCTGATCGATACGCTCGATGCGGTGCGGCGCCACGACTTCGCCGCGCGCGACCTGCCTGGCCATGGACTCAAAGCGGTGGCGCGTCATTTTGGGCTGGCCACTCCTGACCGCGAATACATCGCAGGCGCGCAGGTCTACGCCACCTGGCAGACCGACCCGGACCGCGTGCGTCGTTACGCGCTCGATGACGTGACCGAAGCTGATGGCGTGGCGCGGCTGCTGGGGGGCGCGGCGTTTGCTCTTGCCCGGATGGCGCCACGACGCTATGAGCGGCTGGCCGATGCGGGTCCGGCGACAGGCGTGCTCGATCCGCTGCTGGTGCGCGCCTACCTGCGGGCCGGTGCGGCGATTCCCGCCCGGACAACCAGCGACGGCACCCAGCACAGCGGGGCCGCGCTCTATCTCTTCGCAGCCGGAGTCGCCCGGCGGGTGGTCAAGGCTGACGTATCGAGCCTGTACCCTTCACTGATGCGCCAGTATCGCATCGGTCCGGCCAGCGACCGTCTGGGCGCCATGCTCGCCCTGGTGGACCGGCTGGTGGAGCAGCGGCTCGCAGCCAAGGCACGGGCCAAGGCAGCACCACACGGCTCGCCCGCACGCCATACCGACGAGGCACTCTCCGCGGCGATGAAGATTCTGGTGAACTCGGCCTACGGCTACCTGGGAGCGACCGGGCTAACGCGCTTTGCCGATGTGCATGCCGCCAACGAAGTGACGCGGCGTGGGCGCGAGGTGCTTGGGCTGCTTTGTCGCGAGCTGGCGGCGCGTGGGGCGACTCTGCTCGAAGGCGATACCGATGGCGTGTACTTCGCCGTGCCGGAGGGCTGGGGCGAAGAGGATGAGCGGCGCATTGTCGCCGAGGTGGCCGCGCTGCTGCCTCCGCTTGTCCGGCTGGAGTTCGAAGGACGCTATGCGGCGATGCTCTCGCACGAGCCGAAGAACTATGCCCTTCTCGGCTGGGATGGGACGCTGACGTTGCGCGGTGTTGCGTTCCGTTCCAGTCGCGCCGAGCCATTCGGGGAGGTCTTTCTGCGCGAAGCACTCGCCAGCCTGCTGTCGGGCGACGTTGCGGGTGTGCGGCATGCCTATCTGGCGATGGCCGAAGCCCTGCGCCAGCGATCGCTCCCGACGCATCTCGTGGCGGCCCGCGTCCGTCTGAGCAAGACGCCGTCACAATATCTGGCGACACGTGGCGCCCGGCGCGAGCTATCCTACGAAGCGATGCTCGCGAGTGGCCAGACGCAGTGGGAGCGCGGCGAGCATGTGCGCGTCTACCGGGCAACGGGCGGGCAGGCGGCGCTGCTGCGTACTACTGAAGATGGTGAGCCAGCCGACAACCCGCTCAATTATGACGCGCCACACTACATTCGGATGCTGCGCGAGACGTTCGCTGCGCGATTAGCCCGCGCCTTCACCCCCGACGACTTCGCCACTGTCTTCGATGATCCGATGCAGCCGTCGCTCTTTGCCGCGCCCATCGAATCGGTTCGCCCGGTGCTCACGCCGCGCATGGCTCCTCCGGCGGAAGGCGAATAGCGCCAAGATTGCTCACTAGTCAATAAGTGCGCTTCCCTGGTCCTGTATAATGGCGCTATTTATGGAGGTGTTGCTATCCTGGTCGTAAAGTCGCCACAGCCCTCGCAAAGGAGGGGCACATGGATTCGAGTACGTGGCAATTGTTTGCCGCTGGCGGACTGATTCTTGTCTTGGGGGTAGCGGCGTACGTTGCCTTCCGTCGCGATCAGAAGATCATAAAGGGCTTCATCAACCCCCGGCCAAAGGTCAATCTCGCTGGTATCTCCAAAGAAGATCAGCAACAAACCGATGCGTTCGTCCTTACGCAGGTCAACGACCTGAATCAACTTCCCTGGGGTGAGCATGCCGTCGCCCACCGGCAGGAAGCGGAGCGCATCTATCAGGCCGCGCTCGACACGATCGCCGATGCCGAAGGCGATTATCGCAAACTGCCACCCGTCGTCGACGAACTGCTCAAGCTCCCGGTTGATCTCGCACTGAGCGGCGCCGCCAGAATCGTGATGTCCCTGGCGTATTATCGCAAAGGGCAATACGCCCCCGTAGGACTCCAGGCAGCCCTTGCCTTCACCTCCGCTGCGGTGAGCCGCGATCCGGTTTCAGCCGATGCCTGGATCATGCGGTTGCTGGTTGCTACGGGCGTTCCCGACGGAAAATTCCGCCTGATTGCCAGGGAGGCGCTGAAACGGGTGCAGACGCTCAACCCCAATCATCCACGCTTCCCTGATGCGGAGTCGAAATATTACCAGCTCTACGGGACCAAAGAGCAGTACAAGGCGTCGCTGCTCCGCATGATCGACCTGGCGCCTTCGATGGTGGTCAGACGTGCTGGCTATGATAGACTCGCCTGGTATTATGCGGCACAAGGCGACCTGAATGCGTCCGTTGCCACATACCAGCGCTACTTCGGCGAAGATCCTGAAGGGAGCGCCTGGACTTGGCACAACTATTCCCGCGTGCTGATGGTCGCGAAGCGCTATCAAGAAGCCCTCGACGCCAGCAACCGTGCCCTCACTTTCTTCGAGTTCCCGATCGCGCGCGAGACCAACAATGAGGCGCGCACAGCACTAGGGATGCCGCCCCAGAAGCCACCGATTGACGTAGAAGGCTGAGTGGAAGGAAAACCTGACCTCAGGAAATCTACGCTCTGCCGGTGAAAGCGTGTCCAGGTGATGAGTCTTGGAGAGATGCGATGAACGCTCTGATTGACTTGCTCTCGAACATTCTCTCGGATGTGATCACCGGTCAGGTCGAGAGCGCATCGACCCGTCTGACGCACAAGGTCTGGTGGCGCGTTCCGATCTACTTCACCATCGTCGCTGCGGCGCTCTGGGTGGCTATCGCGAGCGCGTTTCTCTGGACGTCGGAAGCCCACCCCGGTATCGTCGGCCTGATTGATTTCGTCCGCCACGGCGGGCCAGCTTGGCTGCTCACCATCCCTATCTTTGCCACGTTGACCGTGATCATCGGCAGCCTCCCGGTCGCCGGGCGCTATGGGCCAGTATTTATTCTCCAGGAGGCATTGTTCTGGCTGGTGCTCCTGGGCCTGGCGGATTTTCAGAAGGACGGCCGTTCCGCTCTCAATATCGCCGCGGTCTCGTCTTTTCTGGTCACTCTCCCAGTGACCCTGCTGGCGCTGGTTACCGCATTGGCCGATACCCCACCCGTCACCTCGCCGCTTGCGCTCTTCAACATGATGTACATCGGGCGCATCCGCCATCTGCGAGGGCTGCTTGCCAGCGCCCAGCGGTTGGGCTGGGAGGCCAGCGGACCGGAGGGCAGCGAGCGAGCGTACACTGCGAGCGGCTATTACGGCGGACGGCGCAATGTGCGTGTGGTGAGCGGCGTCAGCGCATTTGGCGCCTCTGCCCCCGATCAGGGCTACTGGTACAAGGTGACGGTGACCTCGCCCAGTCCGCTGCCAACCTTCGAGATCACACATAAGAAGATCCCACCGTATATTGCCTCGCGCGCCGTCATGGGCACCCTTGGTGGCGGGCTGAAGCCGCTGCGGTTCTACATCATCCCCCAATACGATCACCCGATCCCTGACGAATGGGTCCAGTGGTTCGCTGGCCACATTGCCAGCGGAAGGGGTTTTCTGCGGAAGTCGCGGGAGAGCGTTCGGCTTACCTCAGGCGGCGTCCTCTACACCCATTTCAGCATGATGCGCCTGCCCGCGAGGAGTGGCGAGATCGAGCCGTTGGTGAACTGGCTGGTTGGCATCGCATCCCTGCTCGAAGAGATCGCGCAACCTGTTGAGGAGGTGGCGCCGCCATCAACTACTGACTACACGCCGAAGCTGCCCTATGGGCAGATCAGCGATGTAGACCCAACCAGCCGCACCTGGTGATGTCGTTTGCGGTGCGGGCCTGGGTCTGGGAGCGCGTTCTACGGGGTCACGGTGACTTTGACGAGCATGCTCGGGTGGAACGTGCAGGTAATGGTGAAGGTGCCAGCGGTGGGAAACGTGATGGTCTTCACGGTCCCCAGAGGGAAACTGATGCCGCCCTGCGAGGCGAACTCCTTGGGAGCGCCTGCCATCGCGGTGAACTGGCCATTCGCGCCGGTAACGAGGTTGTGAGTGCCCGCATTATCCCCAGAGTCGTCGAATGTGACAGCTTGCCCCGCCTTGATCGTGACATCACCGGAGGTGAAATCTGTCAGTCCCATGGTGATTTTGGCCGCGCTGGACGTGCTGCCAGTTGTCGCGGTGGTTGCCGTGGCCGCGGGTGCGGTGGTGTCGGTAGGAGTGACGGCTGCCGAGCTGCCCCCGCAGGCAGCGAGCGTAGCAGCGCAAAGGAGCATGAAGAGAACAGCGAGCCTGCGCATAGAAGATGCCTCCCAGCAATCCTGGTCCTCAGTGGATCAGGTTCATCCCCGAATCAGTACCCAATGTACGGGAGGCGTTACAATTGACCGGTCTAGCTGCTGCCAGAGAAGGGGCGCAGGCCACGGAAGGCGGCGAGCAGTTCACGCTGCATCGTCTCGGGGAGGCTTTCAGCGGACAGTGTGCCCAGGAGCCGGAGGGTCGCACGCATCTGCACAAGATACGCACGACAGCCAGGGCAGAGCGCAAGGTGACGCTCGAATCGCTCGCGCTCCTCGGGAGACAGCGCATCGTCGAGGTAGCTCGTGATGACCTCGACCAGTTCCTTGCAGGTGATATTGCCCTCAACCATGCTGCCTCAAACCTCTTGATTGTCAATCACTTCGTCATCAAACGAGCGAATAAACCATAGCGCCAAAGAGAACAGCCTCGTTACTCCGCCAGATAGCTTGCCAGCGCGCGTCGCACCCGCGAGCGTGCCCGGTGAAGCAGCACGCGCTGGTTGGCCTCGCTAATGCCAAGGTACTCGCACACCTCACCGGAGCTCCAGCCATCGATGTCGCGCAGGGTAATGACCTCGCGCTGTGCTGGTGGTAGCGTTGTGAGCGCCCCTTCGATGTGCTGGCGCGTCTCCTGCGAGAGCAGGCGCTCTTCTGGCAGCCCATCCCAGGCTGCGGGAGGGGTTAGCCAGCCGCCTGGGTACTGATCTTCCGGCGGGCGGAAAGCATCTGGCTCAACCGCAGGCTTATTCGGCTCGCCGCCCGTGACGAGCGCAGAGAACGGAATGGTGCGTTGCTCGCGCTGCGCACGCGTGCGCGCCCGATTGAGCAGTATGCGGAATATCCAGGTCTTCAGAGAAGATCGTCCCTCGAACCGGCTTAGTCCTTGCAGCACGCCAAGCCAGGTTTCCTGGATGACTTCTTCAGCGACCGCGCGTGTGCCAACATACATCTGTGCCAGACGCAGCATCGCAGCGTAGTGCATAGTGACGAGTGAGAGAAACGCGCCCTCATCGCCGCTCCGCAGAGCATCGAGCAGCCACATCTCATCGCCTGGCCTGCTGGTCGTCTCGCTGGGTGAACGCGGCTGCTGATTAGCTGAATAGTCCATGGTCGGTAGCCGTTCTCTAACGTCCGCGTGGAGGCCTGCCCCAGCAGTATATGACGTGCCAACGTGTAGCGCTATGTCCGTTTCGCCACTCAGGCTGACTCTATCTCACGCCTTCTGGCAAATTCGGCGGAAATTGGCCCGTCGTACCTGTCGAAATGGCGCATCTCCATTCGACGTACCCTTGACAGGCGGTTGTGCCTGAAGTCTACGTCATGAACATTTGACGTGAAAACCGGTGCGGCGCCGTATCAGCCGCGCCAGCAGGAGGAGACGCATCATATGCAGTACGCGCTCTTGATCTACACCAACGAAACAGCGGATACCAAAGCGAGCCAACAAGAGCAAGAAGCCGTTACAGCGGCGTATTATGCCTTTGGCGAGGAGTTCAAAGAGAAGATCACAGGGGGCGAAGCGCTGATGGCGACGACTACCGCGACGACGGTACGCGTGCGCGATGGCAAGACGCTGACGACCGATGGCCCATTCGCCGAGACGAAAGAGCAGCTTGGCGGTTTCTATCTGGTCAATGCCGCTGATCTCGACGAGGCGATTCAGATAGCCTCCCGCATTCCTGGCGCGTTGACTGGTGCCATCGAGGTGCGGCCGGTGATGGTCTTCGAATAGCGCTCGCTCGACCCTCAAAGAGTATGGAGGAGTACAGCGGCAAGGCATGAGCAGCGAGCATAGTGCGCAGGTGGTGGATCGCGTCTATCGCCAGGAGTCGGGGCGGATACTCGCCGCCTTGATCGCCTCGCTGCGCGATTTCACCCTGGCGGAAGATGCCCTGCAGGATGCGGTGGTGGCGGCGCTGCGGCAGTGGCCCGCCACCGGCGTCCCGCGCAATCCGGCGGCTTGGCTGACGACGATTGCCCGGCGCAAGGCGATTGACCGTCTGCGTCGAGAGGGTACGCTCGCTCGCAAACAGGAGACGCTCCACGCGCTCGAACAACTTGCCACAACCGATGCGCTCGCGGACGCGGAGGAGGGACCGCCTATCCCCGACGAACGGCTGAAGCTGCTCTTCACCTGCTGCCATCCAGCGCTCCCGCTGGAGGCGCGGGTCGCGCTGACGCTCCGTACGCTTGGCGGCCTCTCCACGGCTGAGGTTGCCGCCGCGTTTCTTGTGCCCCTGCCGACGATGGCTCAGAGATTGGTGCGGGCGCAGCACAAGATTCGCGATGCGGGGATTCCCTACCGGGTGCCGCCGCTCCCGTTGCTGGCCGAGCGGATGGAAGGCGTGCTCGCGGTGCTGTATCTCATCTTCAATGAGGGATACGCATCCACCAGCGGCGATGCGCTGATTCGCCAGGAATTATGCGCGGAGGCGATTCGGCTGACGCGTGTGTTAGTGGCGCTCATGGCCACGGAGCCAGAGACGCCAGATGACCCGGAGGTGCTTGGGCTGCTGGCGCTGATGCTGCTGCATTCGTCACGGCAAGCGGCACGGGTGGACGCCGCTGGGGATCTCGTGCTGCTGGAAGATCAGGACCGGACGCTCTGGAATTGGGCGGAGATCGTCGAGGGGATGGACCTGCTGGATACAGCGCTACGGATGCGCCAGCCTGGCCCCTATCAGATCCAGGCGGCGATTAGCGCGCTTCACGCGGAGGCGCCCACACCTGAGGAGACCGACTGGCAACAGATCGCGGTGCTCTACGCCCGTCTGGCACACATGACCCCCTCCCCAGTGGTGGAGCTAAACCAGGCGGTAGCCGTGGCTATGGCGGACGGTGCGGAGGCTGGCCTGCAACTGCTGGACGCCCTGCGGCTGGATGAGACGCTCGCCCACTATCATCTCTACCATGCGGCGCGCGCCGACCTGCTGCGACGGGCTGGTCGCCTGGAAGCGGCAGAAGCCGGTTATCGTGAAGCGCTCACGCTCGCGCAGAATCGCATCGAGCGGCGGTTTCTGCAGCGGCGGCTGGCCGAGGTCTCCGCACGGTTGCCGTAAGGATCAGGAGCCAGCTTTGGCCTTGTTGTACCGCGTCATGATTTCGTCTCGGGCCTGGTTGTACGCCTCACGCCCCTGAGTGAAGGCATCGCCGTAGCGCTCCCGCAACTGCCCGGCCAGCGTCTGATATCCTTCGCGTCCCATACGGCGGAGCTGTACGCTGCTTTCACTGAGCTGGCTGCGTGTCTCTTCGCCGGGCTGTGGCGCGAACAACAGCGCGAGGGCCGCGCCCGCCGCCATGCCGAGCATGAGCCCAAAGAAGAACCCAGACCTGGATTTGCCTTGCTTTGCCATGGTCCACCTCCCGCAAACACACTGTCGCCTGATTCGCTGCTGGGCGAGGGTCTCGCGGGATGCATGGCAAGCATGGCACGAGCGGACCGTTAGACCGCCGTGATCATATCTCCCACGCGTTCCAGCAGCATGTCCACATCGAATGGTTTACGCAGGACCGAGACATTGCGGTAGCGCGTCGGATTGCTCGCGACGAGCCGCCTGACACTCTCGGCCTCTAGAATTGCCGCTGTGTAGACGAGAACGGGTATATTTGCCGTTGCCTCGCGCGAGCGCAACGCCTCGAGGATGTCCAGCCCTGACATCTCACCAAGCCTGAGATCGAGAATGATCAGGTCTGGGGGATTATCCTGGACAAGCTCACATGCGCCTCTGCCCTGGTTCGTGACGGACACCTGATAGTGTTCGTCTTCGAGGACTCTACGCAAGAGATACAGCAAATATTCATAGTCGTCAATGATCAGGATGTGTCTGGCCATGGTAACTGCTCCAGATGGTGGATTTCTTGCTATCTTCACCTGGAGGCAGGTGAGTAGCGACCGTCTGACGTAGTCAGAGCCACATAGGCATGTACCATGCCATCGCACATCCCGTACCATCTCAGCCGCTATTCGCGTCACGCGCTGCTCACAGAGCGCTGTGCCACACGATTTCAGCATTCAGCTATACAACCGTCCCAGCCGGCTGAATGGTCACATGATGGGAGGAGGGGCTGACCAGCGCCCGACGGTGGATCAATCAGGGCGATCTCGCCAGGGTTACTCCTTCGCGGTGCCTGCCGCTTGCTGTGTCTTCTGGTGTGGTGTGTTCTCCTGGCGCGCCTTCTGGGTTTGTTCGCGTGCCTGTAGCTCGCGCAGATGCTGGCGGCGCACGCGGTCACGTTTCACCTTGAGCGTGCGCCGATAAATCCAGTAGAGCGGCGCGGAAAGCGGCAGGTCGTGCGTTTCCAGCGTGAGCAACGAATAGCCGCCGAAGCCACGCTTGTAGGTGTAGAGGCTGTACATATCCTCGTCAGGCTCAAGTACCTCGGCAATGGCTCGGAAGTCATAGAGCGTGCAACCGCGCGCCCTCGCCCACTGAATCGCCGTCCACTGGAGCAGGTGGTTGGGCATGCGGTTGCGGTGCTGGTTGGAGGATGCGCCGAACATATAGGTCGCGACCGGGCCACACCGCGCGACGATCAATGCGGCGATGGGTGTGCCCTCGTACTCCGCAAGCAGCAGCGCGGCGGCATCGCGCTCGCCATATAGCCGCAGAAAGTCGGCGTAGTGTTGCTGGCCGTGGATGAAGATGCCGTCGCGGTCGGCGGTCTCGCGATAGAGCCGATAGAACGTGTCTACGTCCTCGGCGCTGTTGCCCTCGCGCACCTTGACGCCTTTCCGACCCGCCAGCCGGACGTTATAGCGCCACTTTTCGTGCATGCCCGCCAGCAGCGCTTCCTCATCCGGGCGGATATCCAGCACCCAGGAGCGGCGCGGATGGGTGGCAAAGGGATTGCGCGTGAAGCCTTGCCCGGCAAGCGCCTTCAGCCAGTTGGCATCACCATCGGGCACGCTTGGCTCGACCTTGATCATGAATGCGCCGGCCTTCGTCGCCTGCTGGCGGGCGGCGGTCATGAGCGCGCCCAGGGCGGGCGACTGGGGATCAGCCACCACCGGGCCACGCGGCGCGTAGAGGTATGGACGCCGCAGGAGTGGCGCGCGCTCAACGATTACCAGCATTGCCCCCACAAGCGCGCCGTTTTCCACCGCACCCAGGCGCAAGGCGGCGCTGCCGAGATGGCTACCCAGTTCAGCCCACTCCCACGTCTGCGTGATATTGCCAGTCGGGCATGCCTCGACAAATGCATTCCACTGTTGGCGGTCGTTGATGATCTCTACTTGCATGCCGCTCCTCGATGCTACAGGGTGCTGGCGGTTGGGGCCGTACGTCTTCAATACATATGAGTAGTACGGCGGCTATGGGCTGGTATCAGTACGATGCATGGTATAACCGGCTCAACTGGTTACGCCTGTGTCGCCGATTTCGCTTCGCCAGGCTATGGCGTCTCGCCGGGCTGACCGTCAGACGGCTTGTGCATCCCAGACTGGCGTGCCTGCTGGCGGCGTCGCTCGAATGCCGCCCGCCTGCGCCGCTGCATTGTGCGCCGGAACGAGACCGCCCCGAAATAGGGCCAGTAGAGCTCCGGGCGCACAACCAGATCCTGAGTTGGGATGACGCGCCGCACTGAGCCGCCGAAGCCGCGCTTAAACTCGTAGACGCCGTACAATTCCTGGCCCGGCTCCAGCACGTCGGGAATCGTGCGCCAGTCATAGTAATCTGCTCCGTGCGCCTTGACCCAGCGCATGCACTCCCACTGCAGCAAGTAGTTTGGGCGCAGCTTGCGATGCTCCGGCAGGCCAGATGAGCCGCTGTGCAGATTCCACGACCACTTGCCCAGCACAGCCACGGTCGCCGCCGCGATAGGCTCGCCGTTGTATTCCGCCAGCAACAACGCCATTTCGGCAGTGGCGTCGCGCGCTGCCCGCTCAGCGGAATAGTTCACCAGCATATCGCGGAAGAGTTGCTTGGGGTAGACATGGAACGAGTCGCGCTGGCCTGTCTCGACCAGCAGGCGGTAGAAGGCGTCGAGGTCAGCCTCGCCCGACCCCAGCCGCACGGTAAGCCCCTTGCGCTTGCCTGCCCGGATATTCTGGCGCCAGGTGGTCATCATCCTGGCCAGCAGCGATTCCTCATCGGGGCGCAGATCAGTCACCCAGGCACTGCGCAGATAGATGACGTGGGAAGTCGGGCGGAACCCTAACCGTTTCAGCACGCCCGGCCAGATGGGGTCATCCTGTGGGACGTTCGGTTCGGCGCGGATGAAGAATCCGCCATGCCTGCGTACCTCGCGCCTGGCGAATCGGATGAGCAGCGGCAGCGCGGGCGACTGGGGATCAGCCACCACCGGCCCGCGCGGCGCGTAGAAGAACGGCGCGCGCACACCCCCCGCATGGCTGCGCACCAGCAGCATCGCCGCTACCAGCCGCTCGCCATCCATCACGCCGACCCGCAGCGAGCCGGAGCCAGCCTCCTCGCCGGAGTTCTCGGCCCACTCCCACGTCTGGCACAGGTGGCCAGTAGGAGTTGTCGCGACGAATTCATTCCACAGACGGCGGTCCGCGATGAGCTTCGCTTCCATAGTCCCCTTCCGCTGCTCACGCGCTCCCCAGACATCGGAAGCGCAGCCAGTGTCGCAGTATATCAGAAGCGGCATTGCGGGGCAACGCCGCCGGGCTATTCGTGCTACCGGATTTGCCTGGTATTCGCTTCTGCTCACCAACTCTCTCGCACTCGAAACCACACGCGTTCGCGCGGGTACGATTGGCCTGGTTGCCAGAAGCAGTGCCCTCAAGGCGCTGCTCATGGCATAGAACTTGAACATCCTTGAAGGCGATGTTAACAGCCGGAGCAAGGATGTTTCCGGCGCCATCCTGCGCGCGAGCATGCGCGACAGGCGCATATCAGACCGCCGCACCGGGGCAAGGACGACCGCGCCCGCTTTCTTGCGTCGTTGATCGCCTGCCCAGGTGGCGCGACGTCAAAGGAGTATATGGTATGGGCGATGTCGCCAGGCCGATACCTGAGACCAACACGCCTCAGACGAAGCCAATAAGCGAAAAGGATTTCAGCCAGCGGACGTATGAAACGTACATCCCTGGGCGGATGGACCGCCTGCCCTGGAGCCGATGGCATTGGCTGGTCGTTATCGCTTTGGGAATCACGTGGGTCCTCGATGGCCTCGAAGTGACGATTGTCGGCGCTATCGGCAGCGTGTTGACCGAGCGGACAACGCTGAGTCTGTCACAGGCAGAGGTTGGTGCCGCTGGTACAGCCTATTTGATTGGCGCTGTAGCTGGAGCGCTTGTCTTTGGCCATCTCACCGATCGCCTCGGTCGCAAGCGCCTCTTTATGATCACTCTGGGCCTGTATCTGGTGGCGACGGTGCTGACCGCCCTCTCTCCGAACTTCATCTGGTTCGCGGTCTGTCGCATCCTCACAGGCGCGGGCATTGGAGGCGAATACTCTGCCATCAACTCGGCTGTTGATGAGCTCATTCCGGCGCGGGTGCGGGGCTGGGCCGACCTTGCGATCAACGGAAGCTGGTGGCTGGGCACAGCGGCGGGAGCCATCGCGACGGTTATTCTGCTCGATCCCGCGTTGCTCCCGCATAACATCGGCTGGCGCCTCTGCTTCGCTATTGGCGCGATCCTGGGCGGCGCGATTCTGCTCGTGCGCAGATACGTCCCCGAAAGCCCGCGCTGGCTGATGATGCACGGGCGTTTCACAGAAGCGAACCGCATCGTGGATGAGATCGAGCGGCAGGTCAAAGAAGATACGCATATGCAGCATTTGCCCGACCCGGGCAAGCCCATCATCGTGCGCCCGCGCGGCGCCGTGAGCATCGTAAAGATCGCCTCCACCATGTTCAAGCAGTATCCCACGCGGTCGCTGCTGGGCTTTTCGCTCATGGTAGGGCAGGCCTTCCTGTACAACGCGATCTTCTTCACCTACGCGCTCGTTCTGAGCACCTTTTATAAGGTTCCAAACGCCTCGGTTGGCTGGTACCTGATCCCGTTTGCCATTGGCAACATTCTGGGTCCGCTATTACTTGGGCGGCTCTTCGATACCCTTGGCCGGCGCACGATGATTACGTTCACGTACGTCTTCTCCGGCGTGTTGCTCGCGATCACTGGATACCTGTTCTACCTGGGCATCCTGGACGCCGTGACCCAGACGATTTGCTGGTGCGTGATCTTCTTCTTCGCGTCGGCGGGGGCAAGCGCCGCCTATCTGACAGTCAGCGAGGTCTTCCCGCTGGAAACGCGCGCCATGGCCATCGCCTTCTTCTATGCGATTGGCACATTCGCGAGCGCCGCCGCGCCGCTACTCTTTGGCGCGCTCATCCAGTCGGGGAAGCCAGTGAACCTGTTCTATGGCTATCTGCTGGGGGCGGCACTGATGATTGCCGCTGGGCTGGTGGAGTTGTTCTTTGGGGTCAATGCGGAGCGCAAATCGCTTGAAAGTGTGGCGACGCCGCTCTCGGCGGAACAGACCTCACCCGTGTAGGACGCTACAGGGAGAGTATGCCTTGCCTTGGGCCGGAAAAGGCCCAGGCAGGCCCCGGCTCAACAGTGAGCCGATGAGATGAGATGAGATGAGACTCATGGAAGGAGGCACCGAATATGAACAAGCCACCTCCGGGACAGGGAACGGAACCCGAAAGCAGCAAGGCGCCAGGACGGCTTAGCGGCAGGATTCGGTTCGGCCCAAGCCGGGACAACCTCACAGGCATGTGGTCACCGATGCCGCAGGCATCAGCGCCCACGGAGGATACCATTATCGAGGATGAAGCCAAGCAGATCACTCGCGCACTGATGGACCAGGGGCAGATGTCTCGCCATGACCTGCACCACACTCTCGGGACGCGCTACTGGGGGCCAGGACGTTTCGCCCGGGCGCTGCGCTATGCGCTCGAACACGGCATGCTCCGTAAGGTAGGCCGCGACCACTACGACGCGCCGCAGCCGGCTCCCGGAGAGAAGAAAGAGGAGAACCAGCCCGAGATACACTGATGCGGTCAGGGGCTGCCTGTTATGCGGGCGCGTCCGTCGCCAGCACTTCCTGCGCGAGGCGGAATGCTTCGTTGGCCGCTGGCACACCACAATAGATCGCGCACTGCAGGAAGACCTCCTGAATCTCGTCCTCGGTCACGCCGTTCCGCACGGCGGCCCGGATGTGCATGCGCAATTCGTCGCTGCGGTTGAGCGCGACCAGCATCGCCAGGGTGATCAGGCTGCGGGTCTGACGCGGCAGGCCCGGCCTGGTCCAAATCTCGCCCCAGGCATAGCGCGTGATAAGGTCCTGAAATGGCGAGTTGAATGGCGTCTGGTTGGCCTGCGATTGCTCCACGTGCGCGTCACCCAGAACCTGGCGACGTACCTTCAGGCCGGATTCGTAGCGTTCGTGTTCATTCATGGTTCACTCTTCGCTCCCTGATACCCTGAGATGAGGCGGACTCAGTCAAGAAGCGCACGAGGGCATCGGTAAAGGGCTGGCCGATCTCGATATTTGCCAGGTGCGCCGCGAGGAGTTCCAGATAGCGCGCGTCGGGAATCGTCTCCGCCAGGAAGCGCCCGTCGGCGGGTGGCGCGGCGGCGTCGTGCGCCCCGGCGATCACCAGTGTTTTGGCACGGATACGCGGGAGCAACGCCCGTTGATCCATAGCGCGAATCGCCTCGCAGCAGGCGATGTATCCGTCGGCAGGCGTGTGTATCAGCGTCTGGCGCAATCTTTCGATCACGTCGGGCGCCTGCTCCCAGAATGCCGGGGCGAACCAGCGCGCCATCACCGCGTCGGCGCTAGCGGCCATGCCCCACTGGCGCACCGATTCGATGCGCGCATCCCACAGCTGCGGCGGCCCCATGCGCGCGGCGGTATTACAGAGCGCCAGATGGTCAATCCGCTCGGGAGCATGCGCGGCCAGCCACATACCGACCATACCGCCCAGAGAGAGGCCGCAAAAGTGCGCCTTCTGGATGTTCAGCGCATCGATGAGCGCCAGCGCGTCCTGCCCTAACTTCTCGATGGTATATGGGCCGGGCGGAACGGCCGAGGAGCCATGTCCCCGGCTATCGTAGCGCAACACTTGAAAATAGCGGGTCAAGGTGGGCATCTGCACATCCCACATGGTATGGTCTGTGCCCAGTGAGTGCGAAAGAATCAGCACGGGCGCGTCGTCGGGTCCGTCGAACCGGTACGCGAATTTCCCCGGCGCCAAATCGACGTAGAGCATACAACTAGAGTCCTTCATTCGATGGCGCCCGCTAACACCCGGCGGACCAGCTCACTCGCAAGCCCCGTAGCGTTGTGGGGATCGCACAGATGATCTAATTCCCCGGCAGACAGCAGCGCCGTCACCTGCGGCATCCCGGCGAGGGCATCCCGCAGGGATATGTTCCGGTCGAGCGCGGTGTGGCTCGCCTCCTCGATGGCGTGGTGGGCAGCGGATTTCCCGATGTGCGGCACAAGCGCCATAGCCACCGCTTCGGCGCAGATGACTCCTTTCGTCAGATCAAGATTGGCGCGCATATGGGCGGCGTCGAGCTCAAGTCCCTCCGCGGCCTGCATCATCTGCCAGAGTGCGCCAGCGGTAAGTCGCGCGATTTCCGGCAGGGTTTCCCATTCCGCCTGCCAGCCACCCAGGCCGCGCTCGTGCTCCTGTGGCATGGCGGCAAGCATCGTCGCCACCAGCCCTGGTATGCGCGTCGCGGCGGCCAGCGCTACCGATGCGCCGACTGGATTACGCTTCTGTGGCATCGTGGATGATCCGCCTTTGCCCGGCTCCGCTGGCTCGGACGCCTCGCCCACCTCCGTCTGACCCAGCAGCGCGAGGTCACGTGCCACCTTTCCCAGGGTGCCGGAGAGCATGCCTAGCCACGCCGCGACTTCAACCACGCGGTCGCGATGCGCGTGCCAGGGAACATCTGGCACGGTGAGTTGCAGATCATCCGCCAATGCCGCCGCCACCTCTAGCCCCGATGGGCCAAATGCCGCGAGTGTTCCCACCGCTCCGCCAAGCTGTGCTACGAGGACGCGCGGGCGCATCTCACGCAGCCGCTCGCGGTGCCGGTTGACCGCGCTCAGCCATCCAGCGACCTTCAGCCCGAAGGTGGTGGGCAGGGCCTGCTGGAGCCAGGTGCGGCCCGCCAGTGGCAGATCCGCAGTGCGCTCGGCCAGTTGCGCATATGCCTGCGCCAGCCGTGCCAGGTCAGCATCGAGCGCATCCAGCGCAGAGCGAAGCTGCAAGACCAGCCCGGTATCCATCGCATCCTGGCTGGTTGCTCCCCAGTGAACGTAGCGCGCCGCTTCTCTGTTGTCCTGCGCGACCTGCGCCGTGAGCGCGGCGATGAGCGGAATTGCCGGATTACCCGCCTTGGTGGTGGCCCGCGCCAGCCCATCCCGGTCGAAGCGGTCAGCGTCGCAGTGGTCCGCGATGGCCTTGGCCACATCCGGGCGTAGCATGCCAACGCGCGCCTCTGCCCGCGCCAGCGCTGCCTCGAAGTCCAGCATGCCCTGGATACGTCCCACATCGGAAAAGATGGCGGCCATGCGCTCGGTCGTGAACAGGTGGTCGAACATGGGAAACCCCTGGCATCGTGCAATCAACCTCTGGCATGATCACGTTGCGAAGAACACCGTCTCGTCCGGACCCTGCAGGAGGATGTTCCATGCTAGCGTCCCGTCCTCCACGGGTCGTGCGATCAGAGTCGCGCGGCGTTCCTCCGGGACGAGCCGCAAGATCGGATCGGTGGCGTTGGCTGGTTCATCGGGGAAATAGAGCCGGGTCACGAGATGGCGCAACAGTCCGCGCATGAAGACCACAACCACCAGATGTGGCGCCTGTATCGTTCCATCGGAACCGGGCACAGTCCCCGGCTTGACCGTCGTAAAGTGGAACATGCCGTCGTCATCGGTGGGTGACCGCCCAAACCCTACGAATCCGGGCGTAAGCGGCTTTTCCTGTGTATCGGCCGGATCGGCGTACTTGCCCTCCGCGTTGGCCTGCCAGACTTCCACGAGCGCATCATTTACCGGCTTGCCATCGCCATCCAGCACACGCCCGCGAATGGTGACGCGCTGGCCAGGAACCTCTGGCCCAGCGATTTCCGTCACGAACATGGACGTCAGTCCGATGCGCAGAAAAGGGCCGACCGTCTGCGACGCCGTCGGGAATTGGCTCATTGCCCGCCTCCCTCCTCTGTTGGCGTGACATTCCGGCCACGGAGCACGATATCGAAACGATAGCCCAGTGCATATTCGGGCGACGTCAAATCCCAGTCGAACCGCGAGATCAAGCGCTGGCGTGCCTTTTCATCCGGGATGCTGTTGTAAATCGGGTCCGCCTGCAGGAGTGGGTCGCCGGGAAAATACATCTGTGTCACCAGGCGGCTCAGAATGCCCGCGCCAAAGAGCGAGAAATGGATATGCGCCGGTCGCCACGCGTTATGGTGGTTGCCCCAGGGATAGGCCCCCGGCTTGATGGATAGGAAGGTGTAGCGGCCCTCGTCGTCGGTCATGACACGCCCGAAGCCGTCGAAGTTGGGGTCGAGCGGCGCATTGTGTGTATCGACTTTGTGCCGATAGCGCCCGGCGGAGTTGGCCTGCCAGATCTCGATCAGCGCCCCGCGCACCGGGCGCTCGTATTCGTCCAGCACACGCCCGCTGACGATGATGCGCTCGCCCAGAGGGGCGTCGGTGTGGTGCGCGGTCAGGTCGTTGTCGGTGGGAGCGATGCGGTCATATCCAAAGACCGGTCCGGTTAGCTCCGAGAGTGTGTGTGGCAGGAGAATCAGCGGCTTGGTGGGTGCTCGCTTGACTGTAGACGCGTATGGTGGGTGCAGATAAGGCGGCTGCGTTTCCTCCTCGATTCGCCGGTACCCGCGCGTGTTGAGCATCATCGTCAGACCTCCTCATGCTTCGTGCGACCCATGCGCCAGGGCTATGCGCCGCCGCAGCTCGCGCGACGCGTCAAGCGCGCTCGTGGATGGCGGCTCGGTGGGGCGCACGGTATCTGCGAGCCGAATGGGCCAGCCAATCGTCGCCTGCACCTGTTCTCGCGTGACTCCCTGATACAGGTGGGTGACGATCATCTCGTCGGTCGTCGTCTCTGGCTCCATTATGCGCAGGTTGGTGATATGTGCGGCAATGGCGGTATCTACGACGAGGGCCAGGACGCCAGGTGGTCCGACACGCGCCCGTCGCGCCGCAGACACCGGAAATACAGCACTGCCGGAATCAGCGCGATGACCGTGATCACGGCAAAGACAGGCGCCATCGCCACGGATTGTGTCGGGTCGCTCAGGTGGCCAAAGAGTTGATCCGTCGCTACGCTCGCCGCTTCGATCACCCCATAGACGAGGAACAACCCTGCCAGCACATAGCCCCACGCCCGCCGCTGCCAGAGCCAGATGGCAGCGAGGATGGTCAGCGGAAATCCGGTCGAGAGGTCCACGACCTGGATGGGGTTTGTCGGCATGCGCGTGCCTTGCAGGCTCACCGGCACGGTGTTACTGAGCAGCGCGGGCACGATGTCTCTCAGCCAGGCCAGCGCGAACAGCGCCGTACTGATGATGAGGTAGAGCGCGATTACCCGTATCGGCAGATTCTGGGTAAAGTGGGTGCGTAGCCGCCTGACATCCGTAGCCAGAAGCAGCGACACAAGCGACCAGAGCGCCAGAGAAAGCACGGCCACATAGATCAGGAACAGCGGATTGAAGACGACATCGAAGGCGAAAAAGACCGCGTTATAGAGCAGATAGGCGAGCGCTCCGAGCCACACGATTCGTGCACGCAGCGACCCGCGAGCGGTCAGCGCCATCGAAATGACCAGCGCGGGAATGGCAATGACCAGGATAACGAGGTCGGTGCCGCGCGCGTTCCCGGCGGTCACCGCTGGATCGCGAAAGATGCGCGGGTAGAACACGCCAGCGGCCGCGGCGAGCGCGGCGAGTCCAGCGAGAAAGCCAGACAGCCAGTAGGCAAGAGTCAGGCGATGGCGGCGCGGCGCGCGGGTCGCTGCTCGTTCTGGCAATGGCGATTGTATGTCTGGAGATGACGTCTGTGTCTGCATCATGATAATATCCCCTTCTCATGTGTCGCCCTGCACACAGGCATTCTGGACCGCGGCAAAGCCAACACATGCTCATCCGCAGATATCCTGCCACGGCTGCATCACCAGGGGGTCACAGCGCGAGAGGAGCAATCACAGGCACGACACAGACACAGGCGGCTCGGATGCCCGGACATCAAGGGCAGGGGTACAGGACAGTGCCTTCTACCGCGATGACTTGAGTCGAAGAAGCGATACGCAGCAGCTCATCCCATACGGGATAGGACATGAGCAGCGCATGCGAGGCGCTGAAGCTCGCCTGTTGCTCGGCCAGCGGTGGAGGAATGTTGCTCCGTGGCTCATCACACGTCCAGGGATAGACGTGTCTCTGGAGAATGGCGACCGCCTGATCATAGGAGGTACCCCTGGTGAAGGTGATGCTGGCAAAGAGCGGAATGTAGTCTGGTGAGGCGGCATGGATTTTCGATCGTGCGTCTGCTGCGATAGTTGGCGATTGGGCGGGGCGTGTGGCGGTGGGCGAGGACGCATGTACTGTGGCCGGCGTGTCGCTTCTGGTGGTGGGCGCGCACGCGGGAACCGCGAAGGCAAGCAGCAGCGGTAGCGCGATAGCCAGTAGAACTGCTTTCTGCATATACCTCTGCCTCACACGCACTCCGTTGGGGAGGTTGGCATCTGCGCATCCGGCCCTCTCCCCCGGCCCCTCCCCGGCACAGGGAGGGGAGCCAGAAATCTGGACGCCCGTGCTGGAATCCCTCCCCGATGAGGGGAGGGTGGCCCGCAGGGGCTGGGAGGGGGTAACTGACAACGACCAAAACAGATTTGGTATCGCACCGAGGCGCGACGCTTTGTGCGCTTTGTGATGCCTGGCTCTGCCAATCATGCGCGGTCTATGCTCCTCACTTCAGCGACTCATCCTTCCTCACCGCACCCATAAAGCAATGCCCTCCGGCTTGCGCTATCTGCTCTGGTATGCGTCAGTATAGCAGGCGAAGGGCACTGATAGCAGATATGGCGGGTACGGCTCCTGTGCATGTGCAGCGGAGCGCACACGAGACCCACATGACACTCGGACAGCCGTCAAAGGTTGCGAAGCTTATCGGGATTCACGACAAGATAGACGGCGTGGATGTGGTCCTCGACGATATCGAGCACTATCGCCCCTTGCGGCTCTTCGTCCAGAGTCCAGATGAATCCCGGCTGGCCATTGATCTCCGCCGCATGGTAGGTCATGCCTTGGGGTAGCTTCTTGAGCACACCCAGCACCGCACGCGCGATGTGGTCGGCGCCATAGATGCGATTGCGGGCGGCTGTGACCTTCCCTCCGCCATCGGTGACCGCGACGCTATCCTCGCGTAGCAACGCCAGTAATCCGGGCATATCGCCGCCAAGACACGCGGCGATGAAGCGCTGTGTCAGCCGCTCCGATATCTCGCGCGGGACCGTGAAGCGCGATTGATGCTGGGCGATGTGCTCGCGTGCCCGGCGCGCCATCTGGCGGCAGTTCGCCTCGCTCTTCTCCACGATCCGCGCGATCTCGGCGTACTCATAATCGAAGACATCCCGTAACAGAAATACTGCCCGCTCAACTGGCGCCAGCGACTCCAGGACCAGCAGAAAGGCGACAGAGAGCGATTCTCGCTGTTCGATCGTATCGGCGACGCTGGGCACGTGTTCGGTGACCAGTGGCTCGGGCAGCCAGGGACCAACGTACATCTCGCGCTGGACCCGCGCCGAATGCATATGGTTGATGCAGAGCCGTGTCACGATGGTCGAGAGATACGCCCTGGGCGACTCGACCGCTTCGTTCGTGGGCAGCGCGTGCCAGCGCAAGAAGGTATCCTGCACAATATCCTCCGCATCCGCCACGCTGCCCAGCATGCGATAGGCAATCGAGAAGAGCAGCGGCCGGTATTCCGTGAAGATGTCAGCGTCCGCCATCATGGGTTCATCGCTTTCCCGCAAGTGTCTCCATATGCGCAGTATTTTCCGTCTCAGCCCGACCATTGCCGCTCGCCTGCTGTTCAGCGGGCTGAACGAGGATGCGCTGGACGGCCTGTTTCGCGCTCGCCAGACTGGCATCGGAGAGCAATCCCTGCGGGCCAACCCAGTCGCCGGCAATGTAGAGGTTCCGAATAGAGGGTACCTCGCATCCGGGCCGCCCGGCCATGCCTCCCGCCGATGCTGTCACGATGGCGTTGGAAACACGCAGGTGAGGCATGAACCGCTCGGTGACAACATGCTCGCGCCAGCCGGGCTGGGCCTGATCGAGTAGCTTCTCCAACTCGCGCCGGGACGTCGTTGGGTCAGGGCGCTCTCCTGGGCGCAGGTATCTGGCGACGTGAATGAGCGCCCCGCCCTCCGGGGCGAGACGGGCGGATCTGGAATGTACCGAGAGATAGAGCGGGCGGTCGATGCCCAGCACATAGGTGTCGCCGCTGTGGGCGAGCATGCGCAGTCCAACATCGAGGCAGGCCGCTTCGATGGAGAGGGCTTCCGCTGCCCAATGGCTGAGCATCTGCTCCGTTCCACCATCCACCAGCGCGGACGCCGTCTTGGGATCGACCGCCATGATGACAGCCCGCGCGCCATAGCGTGGCCCATTCGCCAGCCGCACCCCGCGCACGGCGTCGTCGTGTTCGATGGCGGCGACGTGCACGCCCGTGTAGATGCGCACTCCCGCTCGCGTAGCGGCATCGCGCAGGCCATCCACCAGCGTCTGCCAGCCGTTATCCAGATAGTAGACGTTCCACAGGGCGATGCGAAGCTGTGCGACCACGGAGTCCGCGCTCTGGATCTCTGTCGCGTTGGCATAGGTCACGAGACGGGTAATCATGGCCAGCAGCGCCCGCACCCTGGCTGAGCGCACCTCGCGCTCCAGCCACGCCTGGAAGCTGATGCCTTGAATGGTTTCCAGTTTGACAGTAGACAAGGCCATGAACACACGCGGTATCTCCAGCATATCGGCAGGGCCGAGCAGCCCACTCCGCCAGAACGAGCGTAAGCTCTCCTGATAGAGCAGGGAGGGAGGATTTAACGGCTGCTTGCCGCTGAATGGCACGCCCAGCTCGCGGAGCACGCGAATGCCCGCTCCGTGACGGTAGAGCGCGTGTGGGCCAAGGTTGAAGGTGTAGCCGTCGCGCATCTGGGTCACGGCGTCGCCACCCACCTTGCCCGCTTTCTCGAAGAGCGCCACCGTGCGTCCGGCGCGCCCCAAGAGAGTTGCGGCGGCCAGGCCGGCCAGCCCCCCGCCGATGACGGCGACGTCCACCGTCTCAATCGTATCTGTATCATCTGTCTCGTACGGTTGCATTGTGAGCCTCCTGAAATCTCCGAGGAAATGGTCCTCTCGATCAGGAGACAAATCAGCGCCTGCGTTTGTGACACAGGTGACTGGCGATTGAGAAGAGGTATATGAGGCGTGTGAGGCTTACGTGTGCGCCCGCACAACGACTCCGACCGCCTCGTACATCCGCCCGAAGTTCGTGGCCTCGGGCGCGCTGACAAGCCATTCCCAGGTGCGGGGAGAGCCGACGAGATCGAAGCGCGGCGCGAGATCATCGGGGATGGCGAGCACGTCGGCAGGCAGGACGGTCAGCGCCTCACGCGGATTGTAGGCATGGTGGCCGCTCTTCGGCGGCAGCAGATAGCCAGTTCGGTCGCTGGCGAGGATACCAGCCCCCTCCGGCGCGAGCAGGCTCGCCAGCAGCGAGAGATGCGCCAGCGCGATACGCCGCCGGAACGCTTGCGCCGCCTGGCGATAGCGTGGAAATGTCTCGCGCAGGTCAACCGCGTCGGGTGCGTACATCGAAAGCATATCTACCACATCGAGCAGGGGCAGGCTGTAGAGCTGCGTCAGGACAAGGTCGCTGAAGACGAGGCCATAGCCTTGCGGCACGAGTCCGGGCAGATGTGGCGGGTCAGGCACGGGGCAGCGTTCCAGGCAGGCAGCGGCTGCCTCCAGCGGAGCGGTCGTCCCGAGCAGAGCAAGGTCGCGCCAGGGCTGAGCACGCAGATCGTTCGCCAGCGCGTCGCTGACTCCGCCCGCCACATCCGCCTGGAGCAGGTCCACATGTCCGCGCAGTGACGCCGGAAGCTCATCACGGGCGCGAGCCATCCCTGGCACGTCCACATCCACGAGCAGCACGCTCTCGAAGGTGCGCGCCAGCCGTTCCAGCGGTGCCTCGGTGCAGGCGCCCGCCCCCAGCACTATCGCCCGCGACGGTCCGCCCGCCACTCGCGCCGAGAGCGCATCCTCCACCAGTCCGGCGACGGCCCGCAGATGCTCGGGACTATGGCGGCGATACCATGCCCGCCGCTCCGGTCCCTGCGTGCGCGGATTCTCCTCCGCCAGTCGTGCGATGCGCATATGCTTCCCGTCCTTTCCCTGCAATCATTGTATCGTTGGAGCCCTGCGAGGGGCGAGAGGCGAGGAGAATTGAAGAGCTTCCTTATCTTCAACTTAGGCAGTTCTCATTTAGAGTTCATGCCCGTGTCTTATACTGAGTGCTAATTGTGGATTGCCAATGGCACTATCGGTTCACCGGCCACTATCACTATCACTGTACTATCACTTCTCGCGCTCACGCTACTCTCTCTGTCTATCTCATGTCTATCTCATACCTAATCTGTCTCCGAACCATTCCCATCGCCGTCAAGCTCGCTGATCTGCACGTACCCACACGCTGGCCATCCTGGATTGTGACTGGAGAGGAATTCCGTTGTGCTGTTCGCCGTAGCCTGTGGGAGCATTGAGGAGGGGAGATGGAGATCGAGACCTATTCTCTGCCGAGTATCATGGATGCCGACCGCTTCGCCGACCTCGATTACTTCGTACGCCATACAGCCTTTGTCGTCTGCCATAAATCGGAGCCAGTAGATACGCTGCTGGCGCTCCTGCGGTACATTCCCGCCGACAGCCCGCGAATTGTCGTCACGAATTGCCCACCCGATGTGCTCGCGCAGTTGAGCTACGAGCTCGGCGCCCAGCCGCCAGCGCGCGGCGCTACCTATCTCGTCCACCAGAAAGACGAGCGTATTGCTGGTTTCTTCCAGGAGTGTGGCGTCGCTCATATTCTCGATGCGAGCGGAACCGTCGCGAATGGCAAGGGCGAAGGCATGTACATCGGAGCCATTCTCGCGGCGCTCCTGGGTATCGCGGAATGGATCGTCTACTTCGACGCCGATAACTATGCTCCCAGTGCCCTGCTTGAATACATCCTCGCCATGAGCCAGTCGTTCACCTCTGGCAGCGGCGTGCATCCCTTGCATCTGGGCTACCCGTCGGATTATCCAGAGCATGCGCCACTTCACAACGTGCGGGTCTGCTGGGCGTCGAAGCCCGATTATGATGGGGTCGCGTTTATCCCTCAGCCACAGGTTCTCGGACGCTGCACACAAGTCATTTCTCCCTTATGCGATGAGTTGCTACGCGCATGGAAGCCGGACATCACGCAGCGGTTGCTCACCTCGAATGCTGGAGAGCAGGGGATGACGATGGCCGCCGCGACGGCGCTGCGCTTCTCGTCGGGTTTCTCCATCGAGACATTTCAGCTACTCGAGCTGGCCCTCACCGGCATCTCGCATACCAGCGGCACGACGCGCGTCCGGCTGCAACAGTACCTGTCGAGCAGTCCGCACTTCCATGAGAAGAAGGACGAGACCCATATCCGGGACATGATTGCCGAGAGTCTTGCCTGCTTCCTCGTCTTTCAGCGCCATCTGCCGCAACGCCTGCTCTCGCGGATCGAAGAACTCGCGCGCGATCTGGACATCCATCTCGCTTCGCCCATCACCTATCCTCCTATCTGTCGCTTGCCGCTTGCGCGACATGGCGACTTTCCAGCGCTGTTCCGGCTGGATGCCAGAATGGAAGATGTATCAGCCTGAGGGAGGCATGTTGTGGCCGCGCATGCCGCAGGCTGATGCCCTGCGGCTCATCCCGATCCGTCGGGAGCGTGCTATATAGTGAGCGGCACGCGTCGAGCAGGCGGAACAGTCGCGGCCGAAGGTTGGGGCTAGGGAGGGGGCGGGCGCCACGAACCCTGCCGGTTTTATTATGCGGCGTGTCGTTACCTGTTGTCCCTGGAAGATGGTACGATTCGGGTGCCATCGGATTGCAGGAGGTACCGGAGGGCGCTTCTGGCCGATGCTGGCTCGTATAATGGATGAGGCGTTTCGCATCTATCGGGTTGTCTGAGAAGTGCGCCGTGCCAACCACCAACAGCCGGGAGCGTCATCGTGCAGCGGAACACGTCGCGATCACCGAGCGCGAGCAGCGACCATAACGGTCACCATGGCCACAGCACAAACCACAGTCCAATTCGCCAGCAGTATCTGAGCGTCAAGCACCAGCATCCAGACGCTATCGTCTTCTTTCGCATGGGCGACTTCTACGAGATGTTCGACGATGATGCCGAGCTTGCCGCCCGCGAGCTTGAAATCACGCTGACGAAGCGCGACTGGGGACGCGGCGAGCGCAGTCCGATGGCGGGTGTGCCACATCACGCGGCTCAGGGCTATATCGCCCGTCTGATTGGTAAGGGGTACCGCGTTGCCGTCTGTGAGCAGGTGAGTGATCCCGCCCTCTCGAAAGGACTGGTCGAGCGCGAGGTGGTGCGCGTCGTCACGCCAGGCACGATTGTCGATCCAGCAATGCTGGCCGCCAAGCGCAACAACTACCTTGCCGCCGCCGTCCTCGGCCGCGATGCCGTCGGCCTCGCCTATGCCGACATCACGACCGGCGAATTCGCCTGCACCCAGTTCAGCGCTGCCCAGCCGGAGATTGCCCTCACACAGGAGCTTGAGCGTGTGCAGCCGGCGGAGGTGCTGGTCGAGGCGGCTGCCCCGCGCCGAATGACAGTGGGACGGACCTCACCCTCCGACCCCCTCTCCCCGTGGGAGAGGGGGAGCCAGAGGAATGCGCCTGGTTCCCCCCTCCCTGCGGCGGAAGGGTCAGGGGAGGAGGCCGACGACGAGCCAGAGTCTCTGGCGGCGCGGCTGGCTGCCCTGGATGGTCGCATGCCAACCGTCGTTACGCCCTGCGAGGCGCGTCACTTTCGCGAGGATGTCGCCCGCGAGCGGCTGCTGGAGCACTTCGGCGTCGCCTCGCTCGAAGCGTTCGGGTGTGAGCGGCTGCCTCTGGCGATTCGGGCGGCGGGCGCTGTCATCGCCTATCTGCGCGAGACGCAGCGCGATACGCTGGCGCAGATGATCGCGCTCGAAACCTACAGTACCAGCGGCTTCATGACGCTCGACGCCCACACGCGCCGCAATCTGGAGCTTTTCGAGAGCGGGCGCAGTGGCAGTGTCAAAGGCTCGCTGCTCTGGGTGCTAGACTCCACCGCGACGCCGATGGGTGGGCGGCTGCTGCGCCGCTGGCTGGCTGAGCCGTTGCTCGATCTGGAGCGGCTGCGGCGGAGGCAGGATGCTGTGGCGGCGGGTGTGGCTGATATCGCGCTCCGTGCCCGGTTGATGCCTCTCCTGGGGCAGGTGGGCGATGTGGAGCGGCTGATCAATCGTGTCGTGCAGCGGATCGCTGCGCCGCGCGATCTGGTGGCGCTGGCCCAGGGACTCGGCGCTGTCGAGGAGCTTGCCGCCATGGCTGGCTCGCTGCCCGATGGGCTGGCGGCGGTGGCGCGATCACTACAACCGCTTCCGGAGCTTCGCGAGCTGGTCGAGCGGGCGCTGGTGGATGAGCCGCCCGCTACGCTGGCCGATGGTGGCTCCATCCGCGCGGGCTACTCCGCCGAGCTCGATACTCTGCTCGATGCTTCGCGCAATGGGCGCCAGTGGGTGGCCGACCTGGAGCGGCGCGAGCGCGAGCGGACGGGCATCTCGACGCTGCGGGTGGGCTATAACAAGGTGTTCGGCTACTACCTGGAAGTCACGAACTCACAGTTGAGCCGCGTTCCCGACGACTACATCCGCAAGCAGACGATCACGACGGGCGAGCGCTTCATCACGCCCGATCTGAAGGAGTACGAGGCGCTGATCCTCAACGCGCAGGAAAAATCCGTCCGGCTGGAGCAGGAGCTTTTTGCCGCGCTGCGCTCGGAGATCGCGGAGCATTGGGGCGAGTCGGCGCTCCGGACGGCACGTATCCTGGCCGAGCTAGACGTCTTGCTGGCGCTGGCGGAGGTGGCCTCGCGCCAGAATTACTGCCGCCCAGAGCTGGATGAGGGCGACACGATACATATCGTCGCGGGGCGGCATCCAGTGGTGGAGGCCAGCCAGCGTGAGATTGCCTTCGTTCCCAACGATACCGAGCTTTCCACCAGCGACGCGCAGATTCTGCTGCTGACGGGGCCGAACATGGCGGGCAAGTCCACGTATCTGCGGCAGGTCGCGCTGATAACGTTGCTGGCGCAGATTGGCTCGTTCGTCCCGGCGGAGGCGGCGCGCATTGGGCTGGTAGACCGCATCTTCACCCGCATCGGCGCGCAGGACGACCTGGCAACAGGCCAGAGCACCTTCATGGTGGAGATGGTCGAGACGGCGAACATTCTGCATCACGCCACGCCGCGCAGTCTGGTCATCCTCGATGAGATCGGGCGCGGCACCAGCACCTATGACGGACTGGCCATCGCCCGCGCCATCGTCGAATACCTGCACAATAACAAGCGGTGCGGCGCGAAGACGCTCTTTGCCACCCATTACCATGAGCTGGTCGAGGTGACGCGCATGCTGCCGCGCGTGCGGGCATGCAACGTCGCCGTGGCCGAGGAGGAAGGGCACGTCGTCTTCCTGCGCAAGATCGTGCCTGGCGGCGCCGACAAGAGCTACGGCATTCACGTTGCCCAGTTGGCGGGGATTCCGCGGCAGGTGGTACGCCGCGCCGAAGAGGTGCTCGAAGAGCTGGAAAAGAAGGGCGATGCGCGTGTCCGGCGCAAGGCGATGCGCGACGCCGTGATGCCCCAGGCGCTCCAGTTGACGCTCTTCACCGCCGAGCCTGATCCCATCCTCGAAGAGTTGAAGACGATGGCGATTGACGAGTTGACGCCGCTCGAAGCCATCAGCCGCCTCTACGATCTCCAGCGCCGCGCCCGCGAAGGTTAGAAGAAGAGAAGGATAACAACGGCGAGCGCCGTAGGAAAACCTCTCCTTGACCCCACTGGTGTGATGGAGGAGAACCATGCGGCAACGGATGTGGCCGTGGGAGTGGGAGCACGTACCTCTCGCTGGCGGCTCAAGCCGCACCAAGGGACCTCACTTGCTTCGCTACGCGTGGCTACTGCATCCCCTTCGCGCGCCAGGCAGCTTTGAGAGAAGCCAGAACTCGTGCGCACGGGATGATCACGAGTGGACCCCTGTGGCGCGGCATGTGCGGCGGATACACACACCAGTTCTCCTCACATCGTCCATTCCTGCTCACTCTGAGACATTGAACAGGAGTGGTGAGGTGAATATGAACACGGATGGAGCAGTTCCATCAGAGACGCTCATAGCAATTCCGAGTGAGCTATTGTCGTAGAGAATTTCAGTGCATGACCCTTCCCGGAGTGACGCCGAGCGGAGACGACGCCCCAAACCTTCCCGCTTTGGAACGTCAGGTGAGTCATACGGTTGAATACGTGGAGTTGTTGCTCGATACGGAGGTAACCATGCGAAAGATCGTTGTGTCGGAGTTTGTGTCGTTGGACAACGTCATACAAGCGCCCGGTGGCGCGGAAGAAGATACCGATGGCGGTTTCACCCATGGTGGGTGGACAGGGCCGTTCTGGCACGATGATATCGGCGCGCACTTCTTTGAGGAAATGCGCCAAACGGACGCGCTGCTTCTGGGGCGCAAAACGTGGCAGACCCACGGCACGGCATTTGAACCAATGCCAGATGATGATCCTTTTGGCGGTGTCATGAATACCACGCCGAAGTACGTTGTTTCCACAACGCTGACATCTGCCTCAGCCTGGCGCAACTCAACCTTGATTAGCGGCAATGTCGTCGAGGAAGTTCGCGCCTTGAAAGCGCAGCCCGGCAAGAACATCGGCATCGATGGCAGCAGCGTGCTGGTTCATACCCTGGCCCAGAACGATCTGATTGACGAATATAGCCTGTTGGTTTACCCGGTTGTGCTTGGCAGTGGCAAGAAGCTTTTCCCTGAGGGGCTGAACATGACTCTGCGCCTGATCGAGTCCAGGCCATTCCCAACAGGCGTTGTGCTCATGCGCTACGGGCGCGCGTGATGGCTCACCTGCTATGCAGTGTGACGGCTCGCGGCAGCACTGGCAGCGCACGAAGATGCTCAACCACACTATTGAGCGCCTTAGATAGCTCCGCCAACCGGTCACATTCTCCTGTCGCGATCCGTCATGCTAAGTGACGTGCCAGCGGCCGTCAATGTGACGACAGTCGACGTGACTACAAAGGAGCAAGAAGTCGAAATGAAGATCAAGATCACGAGTCTGCCCGTGGACGATCAGGAGAAGGCCCTGCGGTTCTATACAGACAAGCTGGGCTTCGTGAAGAAGACTGACATCACCCAGGGGGACTACCGCTGGCTGACGGTCGTATCGGCTGAGGACCCGGATGGCGTCGAGTTGGTGCTGGAGCCCAGCGCCTCCATGCCGGCCACGCAAACCTACCAGCAAGCGTTACGCCAGCAAAGTCGGCCCGCCGCCATGTTCTTCGTGGACGACGTCACCAAGGAGTACGAGCGCCTGCAAGCCCTCGACGTGTCCTTCACCATGCCGCCCACTAAGACGGTCGGCTCAACCATCACCATGCTGGACGACACCTGCGGGAACCTGATCCAGCTCACCCAACTGAACGCCCGGTCCAGCTAGGCTCTCTCTGACCATTCACGACTGGAGCCAGAGGGCGATGGTGGTCAACGCCACCATCGCCCGGTAGTTGGCGGCGCGCTCCAGCAGCAATAGCAGCAGCGCCGCAGCCTCGACCTCGCGCCAGCGATGGATGGACGTGTACCTCAACCCAGCCCCGGCTGTTCCCAATCCCCACTGGGAACAGTGCCGATTGCGCGGCAGCCAACGCGACGAGTATCATTGCCCGCCATCCTTCGCATGTGTTCGTCAATATAAATCAACAAATTGGCCCTTGATTCTCCCGATATTCCCCGTTATTATTGATTTGTGTTGATTGCAGTGGCGCAGTCAGCCGAAGGGAGATGAGAGTATGGCAACGATCCCTGAGCCACGGGAGCCGGAATATTTTCTTGCGGACTTCCCGCGCGACGCCTTCCCCGCGTACCACTGGACCGAGCGCCCCGCGACCCTGCCTGCTGATGTCTGGACCACCGAGACCACCCACCGCGACGGCCAGCAGGGCGGCCTGCCCCTGACGACCGAGCAGAGTCTCGCCATCTACGACATCCAGTGCCGCTTCACAGGCACGTCCGGCGCGATTCGCCAGGCCGAGTTCTTCGTCTACCGTTCCTCGGATAAGGCCGCGCTCGAAGGCGCGCTCGAACGCTACCGGGGCGGCGCGCCAATCGAGCCGACCACCTGGATTCGCGCCACCGCCAGCGACGTGGAGTTGATCCGCAGTCTCGGCGTGCGTGAGACGGGCATGCTCGCCTCCGCATCCGACTATCACACCTTCCACAAGTTCAAGCCCGGCGGACGCAACCAGGCGGCACAGACATATCTTGCCGCCGTACAAACCGCGCTCGACGCGGGCATCCGCCCCCGGCTGCACCTGGAGGACAGCACCCGCGCCCCGTTGGATTTTGTTCGCCCATTCGTCGAGTCGGTGATGGAGATGTGCGCGCCGTATGGCGAAGCGTTGCGTCCCAAGTTCCGCGTCTGCGACACCATGGGCCTTGGCCTGCCGTATGACGACGTGGCGCTGCCCCGGAGTATCCCCCGGCTGATCCGTGCCTTGCGTGATCTGGGGCTGGAGGCGTCTGATCTGGAGTTCCATCCTCATAACGATACCTGGCTCGTCGTCGCCAACTGTCTCGCGGCGATTCGCGCTGGCTGCGCCGTCGTCAACGGCACGCTGCTCGGCAAGGGCGAGCGCACGGGCAACGCGCCGCTGGAGGGCGTGCTGCTGCACGTTCTGGGCATGGGGTACTATCAGCAGGCAAAGCCCGATTTCACCGTTCTCAATGATCTGGCCGACCTATATGCCCAGATGAATGAGCCGATTCCGCCGAAATACCCGCTGTATGGTCGCGACGCCCATCGCACCCGCGCCGGAGTCCATGCCGACGGGCTGAACAAGTTCTGGTGGATGTACGCGCCATTCAACGTCCCAGAGCTGCTTGGCCGCCCACTGGAGGTCTCGCTGACCAAAGACAGCGGCGTCGC
>DASUWS010000140.1:0-32353 GCA_036378295.1 Ktedonobacterales bacterium | reverse complement strand
GATCGAGCCGATCGTCGATCGAAGGCGCGTCCGCCATGATCCGCTGGAAGGCGTCGGTCGTCACGCAAAAGCCAGGCGGCACGCGGATACCTTCGATCCGCGAAAGCTCTCCCAGGTGCGCGCCCTTGCCGCCAACGACCGCAACTTGCGTCTGGTCGATCTCCTGGAAACCCAACACGTAGCAGATCATCTGCTCTCTCCCTCGTGTGTTCTCTACAGAACGTCGCAGTGGCTCTCCGGACCGCCATCCTCCATCCTGCTGAAGGGATGGATCCTGAGCGCGTCGCGGCGGATGCCCCACTCGGGCTCCTCAGCCAACTCGACCTCGGCGATCAGGCTGCCGGTGGTCTGATCCCACCCAGGAAACTCGATACCGGCTGCTTTACGGATCAGACTGCGTCCTCCGTCGCACCCCGAGTTCATCGACCCGGCTGGCCAGGATGGGCTCGGTCATAGCCATCCTCCAGCCGACTTCGTCGCCATCGTGCCATGCGACGCATCGGTCAATAACAACACTCGCACGCTGCTCCTCCCAGGTCCTTTGTCCGTAGGTTTCTGGCCTCGGCTGGCGATTGTACGACACGACCCAGGGCTTGCCGCAAGCCCCTCTGTGCGCTCTACAATCTAAGTGGCGGGGAGTGGAGAGCCGCTTTTCCTTATATCGTTTGCTTCCTTATCGTCCGCTTTGGACGGACAACCTCCTGTTGAAGCGGCGGTGCGCTGCGAACGGCGGCGGATGAAGAACCACGACCGGGTAGAAGTGTTCCTTCCGCCCGGTCGATTTTGATCACTTTGCGTTGTGATGTCCTCTGAGGGGACGCGGGGGATGCGAGTCTAGGCCAGCTTCCGACACACCAGCTCACCTTTGCCAATTGGGACGATCAGGGCATCCACGCGCTCGTCAGCGAGGGCAGCATCGAGCAGCGGCTGAAGCGTCTCGCGGTGATTGATTGCATTGTCGGCTATCAGGATGCCGCCAGGAACGAGGCGGGGCACAACCGCATCATAACAGGCTCCATAGACCTCCTTCTCCGCATCAAGGAAGCAGAAACCTATTCTGTCAATCTCATTCACATGAGCAAGGAAGTCGCCCTCGACAAGGTGGACCACGTCTTCCACGTGGGCGCGCGCAAATGTCTCGCGAGCAAGCGCAGCCTTCTGCGCTAAAACCTCGAACGTCGTGAGCGCTCGCCCTGTGGCGCCACAGGCGAGCGCTAGCCATAGTGACGAATAGCCCGCGCTCGTCCCTATCTCGACACAGGGGCCGTCTGGGGCCGCTGCCGCCCACAAGGCAAGGAATCGCCCGGTCTCGGGCGGTATCTGGCGGAGCCGCGCGAGCCGGGGAGTGCCGTTGGAGCGGTCCTCCGCATCACGACGCTCAAGTTCATGCATCCGGTCGAGCATTTCGGCTGGGATATCGTGAAACATCTCTACCTCACCTCCTGGCCAGGCCCGGTCACTATACTGCGTGTAGGTTGAGACACCAGTCGCCTCTCCTCTCACCTCGCGATACCGACCAGCCAAAATCATACCATCCGCGTTCACGCTTCGCCGCTGAGATACAAGCAGCCATATAGCAGGTACACACGTTAGCGCCAACGGACAGCAGGTGGTAAACTATAGGTTGGTCCCCAGTGCGAAGACATGCGATGCGGCACGATCTCATGGGGACACCAGCAGCAGAGCAGGAATTGGCACTTATGGATGCCTGGGAAACCTTCTTCGGCCCGAACGCGGGCTATGCGCAGGAGCTATATGAGCGCTACCTGCAAGATCCCTCATCGGTTGACGCGGCAACACGCGCTTTCTTCGACCGAATCCCTCCGGCCCAGCCGCCGTCTGTCGTGTCTGCGCCGACAACTGGGGCGACCACCCTTCCCACGGCTTCAGCCGCCCCCCGCGCAGCCCAGGTGGTAGAAACGGTTACCGACCGGGATATCCGCCTCGCAGTAGGAGCCGCGAAACTGGCACGGATGATCCGCACCTACGGGCATCTTGCCGCGCAGCTCGACCCGCTCGGCACGCCCCCACCGGGCAACGAGGCGATGACACCAGCGGCGCAGGGGCTGAGCGAGGGCGATCTGGCAGAGCTTCCCGCGAGCATTGTCTGGCCACATCGCGACACACACGGTGCGCGCAACGCGCTGGAGGCAATCGCCACATTGCGCGCCATCTACAACGGCACGCTTGGCTATGAGTTCGCACACATTCAGGATGAGCAGGAGCGGTCATGGCTGCATGACGCCGTCGAGTCTGGCGCGTTCTCTCAGCCACTGACGGCGGAGGAGCGACGTGAGCTCTTGAAGCGGCTCTCTGAGGTCGAGACGTTCGAGCGCTTCCTGCATAGCACGTTTACCGGGCAGAAGCGTTTCTCCATTGAAGGCACGGATATGCTCATCCCGATGCTGGATGAGGTGATCCACGCCGCAGCCGAGATCGGGACACGTGAGGTGCTGATCGGCATGGCGCACCGTGGGCGGCTGAATGTGCTGGCACACGTGCTCGGCAAGCCATACGTCAAGATCTTCTCCGAGTTCCATACCGCGCCCGACAAAGAAATGGTCCCCTCGGAAGGCTCGGCGGGCATCAACTACGGCTGGACAGGCGATGTCAAGTACCACCTGGGGGCGCGACGAACCGTGCGTGAGCGTGATCTTGCCCAGGTCACGCTCACGCTGGCGCACAACCCAAGCCATCTGGAATTCGTCAATCCCGTCGTACAAGGCTTCACCCGCGCAGCCCAGGACCGGCGTGACCAGCGCGGCGAGCCTACGCAGAACGTGGACAAGGCGCTCTGCGTCACTATCCACGGCGACGCCGCATTCCCCGGCGAGGGCGTGGTAGCCGAGACGCTCAACCTCTCGCGCCTGCCCGGTTACGAGACGGGTGGAACCATTCACATCATCGCCAACAACCAGGTTGGCTTCACCACTGGCGCCGATCAGGGCCGTTCCACCCTCTACGCCAGCGATCTGGCCAAGGGCTTCGAGATTCCCATTGTCCACGTCAACGCCGACGACCCAGAAGCCTGCCTGAGCGCGGTGAGGCTGGCACATGCGTATCGCGAGCGCTACCGCAAAGACTTCCTGATCGATCTCGTCGGCTACCGGCGCTGGGGGCACAACGAAGGCGACGAGCCATCCTTCACCCAGCCGATGCTCTACGCCCGAATTATGAGCCATCCGACGGTGCGCGCGCTCTACGCGGAAAAGCTGGGAGCGGAAGGCATCGTGCGTCAGGCGGATGTCGAGGAGATGCAGCGCGAGGCACAGAAACAGCTGAAGCACGCCTATGACGAGCTCCTGGCAGGGCACGTTCCTGAGGAGCAGGCCGAGTTGGAAGAATCGCCCGCGCTGGCGAGTGTCGCGACGGCGGTTCCAGTGGATGCGTTGCGGGCGTACAACGAAGCGTTGCTGACCCGCCCTGAGGGGTTCACACCAAACACGAAGCTGGAGCGGCTGTTGGGCCGACGCCGCGAGGGCATCGAGAAGCCGGGCGGAATTGACTGGGGCTTCGCCGAAACACTGGCCTTTGCCGCGATTCTGGCCGACGGCACACCCATCCGCCTGACAGGGCAGGATAGCGAGCGCGGCACCTTCAGCCAGCGCCACGACGTGATTCATGACGCCCAGACGGGCGCCGCCTACATCCCGCTGCAGGCGTTCCCAGCGGCGAAGGCATCCTTCGCCATCTACAACAGCCCGCTGTCCGAGGCGTCGGCCCTCGGCTTCGAGTACGGCTACAGCGTACACGCGCCGCATACACTCGTCCTGTGGGAGGGACAGTTCGGCGATTTCGCCAATGCTGGTCAGGTCATAATCGACCAGTTTATCGCGGCGGCGCGGGCGAAGTGGCGGCAACTTCCGGGGCTGGTGCTATTGCTACCGCACGGCTACGAGGGCCAGGGACCGGAGCATTCGAGCGGGCGGCTGGAGCGCTTTCTCCAGCTCGCCGCGGAGGACAACCTGCGCGTGGCGAATTGTACGACCGCCGCGCAGTACTTCCACCTGCTACGGGCACAGGCGAGTTTGCTCGATGTCGCGCCACGCCCGCTCATCGTCATGACCCCCAAGAGCCTGCTGCGCCATCCAAAGGCGGGTTCGAGCCTGAGCGATCTGGCGGAAGGCTCCTTCCAGCCCATCCTGGAGGACTTTCAGGGAGATCCAGACAGCGTGCGGCGGCTCATCCTCTGTAGCGGGAAGGTCGCGGTGGACCTGGAGACGGCACGAGCCGCGCAGCCCGAATCGCGCGACTGGATCGCGGTAGCGCGCGTAGAGCAGTTGTATCCATACCCGCAGGCGGCTATCGCGCAGACACTCAGCCGTTACCCACGATTGGCCGAGGTCGTCTGGCTCCAGGAGGAGCCGCGCAATATGGCGGCATGGAGCTACATCGCGCCGAGGCTCGCGGCACAGTTGCCTGCGGGCGTGACGTTGAGCTACGTGGGGCGGCCAGAACGGGCAAGCACAGCGGAGGGCCTGCCGAACGCGCACGCGGTGGAGCAGGCGAGGATTATGGGCGAGGCGCTCGGCGGTGAGCAGCCAGCCACGGTGGAGACGCGCGAGGGGCAATATGTCGACTGAGATTACGGTGCCACAGCTTGGCGAGTCAATCGTCGAGGCAACGGTCGGACGATGGAGCAAGAGCGAAGGCGATACCGTCACGGCGGGCGAGCCGCTAGTAGAGTTGGAGACGGATAAGGTCAACGTCGAGGTGAGCGCACCAAGCGACGGCGTGCTCGCGAGCATTCGCAAGCATGAGGGCGATACCGTCGCCGTGGGCGAGGTATTGGCGCAAATCAGCGCGGAAACGCCGGAGCGGCAAGGACAACCAGCCGCGCAACCCAGCGCCAGGGCCGTGGCCGCCGCGAGCAATGGTTCCACGACGAAACCATCATCCACCAGCCCTGTGCCTGAGACGGCAGCGACCGAATTGCCCGACAGCGCCCGTGCGACACCACTCGCGCGTCGCATCGCTGCCGAGCGACACATCGACCTCCAGGAGATCAGCGGAACTGGCAGCGGCGGGAAGATCACCCAGGACGACGTCGAGACGTATCTCTCCGGCCACCAGCCAGCGGCCCCTGCTCCCGCGATGCCATCTCTGCCCGCGACGCCGATTACGCCGTCCCCTGCTCCTGCTCCTACCCCTGCTCCGCGCCCGGCGCAGACCCCACCACAGCCAGCTATCGAGATGCCGACGATGGTCGAATCTCGCCGCGAAGAACGCGTGCGCATGTCACGCAGGCGGCAGACCATCGCGAAGCGGCTGCTCGAGGCGCAGCACAACGCCGCGATGCTGACCACCTTCAACGAGATCGATATGTCCGCCGTGATGGAGGTGCGCAAACGGCGGCGCGATGCCTTCAAGGAACGCTACAACGTCAGCCTGGGCTATATGTCGTTCTTCACAAAGGCGGTCATTGGTGCGCTCAAAGCGTTTCCCCGGCTGAATGCCGAGATTCAGGGCGATGAGATGATCCTCAAGCGCTACTATGACATCGGCATCGCGGTTGGCGTCGAGGAAGGGCTGGTAGTGCCTGTGCTGCGGGACGCGGACAGACTCTCCTTCGCCGAGATCGAGCGGCAGATCGCTGTTTTCGCGGAGAAAGCGCGCAAGAACCAGCTATCCCTGGACGAGATCCGCGGCGGGACATTCACCATCACCAATGGCGGAGTCTTTGGCTCGCTGCTTTCGACACCGATCTTGAATGGGCCGCAGGTTGGCATCCTCGGCATGCACAAGATTCAGGAGCGGCCCATCGCGCTGAATGGTCAGGTGGTCATTCACCCGATGATGTACGTTGCGCTCTCCTATGATCATCGCATCGTGGACGGCAACGAAGCGGTACGCTTCCTGGTGCGTGTCAAGGAGCTACTAGAGGACCCGGAATCGCTCCTGCTCGAAGGCTAGGTGGGTGTGCAGTGACGTATTGGGCGGGTGGCGACCCTCTCCCCCTGCCCCTCCCCTGCGAGGGGAGGGGCACTGCGGCGACCGCTGTAGTCCCTGGGCGCGCATCCTCTGGCGCGTTCTGGCTCCCCTCCCTTTGAGGGGAGGGGCTGGGGGTGAGGGCAGAACCACTCTGCAAAACAGCACTGCTTACCCCCATAGAACTCTGATTTGCCGCGGCGGAGCCAATCATCCCGCGACCGGCTCCTCACGTGGGGCAGCAGGGTCATCCCGCTCTGTCTCCTCAGCATCGTGTATCGCTGGCTCGGTCGGAATGGAGCGCACACGCGGCAAGGGCGTTGCCAGCAGCGTTATGAGCAAGATAGCGACGAAGCCAAGCGCCGCCAGCCACAGCGCCTGTCGCAGCCCGAGCAACGAACCCAGCACGCCAGAGAGCAGGTAGCCAAGCGAACCCAGCCCATACGAGACAAACCGCAGGCTCGCGCCGACACGCCCCAGCAGGTGATGCGGTGTAATCGCCTGGCGGAAGCTAATCGTGAGCACGCCCCAGAGGCCAAGTCCGACCCGAACGAGAAAATACGCCAGCGTAAAAGCCGTGATCTCCAGCGAGAGCGAGCCAGCTACCGCGGGTAGCAGCAGCCACGGAACGCAACCGAAGGTGAAGGCGATACCGAGCACCGGACCGAAGGTTCCGCGCTGGCCCAGCCTCGTGGAGATGGCCGAGCCGATGAGTCCGCCAATGGCGCCGACGCTGTAGATCACGCCAAGTGACCCTGGCGCAATGTGCAGCTCGCGCACCGCATAGAGGACAAACACGGTATCCGCGATGCCGTTGAACAAGTTCCACAGACCGCTCATCAGCATAATAGCGCGCAGGGGCTGGTTCTCCCAGACGGCCCTAAACCCAACCGCGATGTCATGCAGCAGGCGTCTTCCCTCGCCTCGCGCCACGGACGGCACTGGCTCCGGCGCGCGAATCGCGAGCAGCGTGAGCGTGGCAACGAGATAGGAGAAGGCGTCAGCCGCCAGAGCCAGCGGAGCCGTGAATACTTGCACCATCACGCCGCCAAGTCCTGGCCCGGCGACCTCAGCGGCTGATGCGCTCGTCGCCACTTTCCCATTGGCCTCGACCAGATCATCCGACTTGACGATGGTCGGAATGTACGCCAGCCAGGTGACGTCGAAAAGCACGGTGAAGACGCCAACCCCAAAGGCGATCAGCGCGAGCCACGAGAGCTGCAGCAGACCCAGAAGCGCCAGCAGCGGCACCAGACCAATCAGCACACCACGGGCGGCATTCGCCAGGATCAGCACGGGTTTCCGCCGTCGCCGGTCTACCCACGCGCCAAAGATCAGCGTGCAGAGGACGTAGGGAAACGTTTCGACGAATCGGATCAACCCCACCTGCGTGGCCGTCGCCTGGAGCGTCAGCACGGCGGTCAGCGGCAGGGCCAGCAATGTGACCTGCGTGCCGAAGAGCGAGACCGTCTCGCCTGACCAGAACAAAAGAAATGCGGGATGTCGCCAGAGCCTTCTTCCCGGTTGCGTGTTTGTCGCCGTCGTCGTTGCCACGATGCTATGCCTTCCTCGTACCGTGAACCAAGCACAGTAAGCGTGCGTCATTTTTCGGGTGGTGAACTCACACGAATGTCATGTTTCGCAAGCGGATTCGTGCTATATTCGCAGTGTACTGAGGATAATGCGCCAGCAGCGTGTCATATTTTTGGGTGAGTTGGAAGGCAGAAGATGAAGGAGCTTGATCGCATCCTTGGCATACTGCTCGCCTTGCAGAGCCACCGTCAGATCTCCGCGCGGCACCTGGCGGAGCGCTTCGGCGTCTCCACTCGAACTATCTACCGCGACCTGCAATCCATGAGCTTGCTGGGCATCCCGGTCTATGCGGAGCGCGGGCGCAACGGCGGGATTCGGCTACTGGAGGGTTACTTCCTGCCTCCGCTCATGTTCTCGCGGGCGGAAGCCGTCGCCTTACTCCTCAGCATCATCATGCTACGGACGCTTCGCGCGGTACCGTTTCAATCGGATGTAGATACCGCGACACAGAAACTGCTGGCGGCGGTTCCTGACCACCTGCGGGCAACGCTGGCGCGGCTGAGCCAGATCATCGGCGCGGAGATGGCTCCCGCCGATATCTTCCACGGCGAGCCCGATGAGCCTGCGGTCGTCGGCGACCCGCAACGTGACGGCGCAACGGTTACGCGCTTCCTGCAAGCCATCCTCGATAGCAACGCCGTCCGCCTGGAATATCGGCCACCAGATCGCGAGACCGCCTTCACGATAGACGGGTACCCGCTGGGCATCTTCTGGGATCGCGGGCGATGGTATCTGGCCACCCACAGCCTGAACGACGCGACGGGCCAGCGGCTCTGGCGCGCTGACCGGGTGACAGACATCAGCGCGCTCGCTTCGCCGGGGAATGGTCCAGCCAATTTCGATATCGGGCAGTTGCTTGGCCACGCATGGCTGCAATCCGCGATGGCAGCATGGCGCGAGCGAGCGCCCGTGCGGCTCCGTATCACGACAGAACAGGCAGAGCGGCTGCGGCAGGACTGGTATTACCGCTTTGCGCAGTACGAGTCCGAATCTGATGGCCGGGTGGTCGTCACCTTTGGCGAGCGGGATAGAGAACTGGTGCTTTCGCTCGTGCGCTGGCTCGGCCCTGGCGCCGAGATCCTCTCGCCCTCCTCCTGGCACGCTACCTTGCGCGAGCACCTGGAGACCATGCTGCGCCAGCTCGACGCCGCCACATCCTGAGGTGTGCTATCGCCACAACAGGTTTACCCTTGACAAAACTAATTATATTAGTTTATAGTCTAATTATGTTAGCTAACACACTCCAGCGGAAGGGATAACTGTCATATGGCGCACCGAGCAGGGCTGGATCACACGGCGGTCGTGGAGGCGGCAGTCAAGCTGGTGGATGAGGAGGGTATCGAGCGGTTGTCGCTGGGGCGGCTCGCTGAGCGGCTGGGGATACGCACACCCTCCCTCTACAATCACGTCAGCGGGCTTCCCGGCCTCCAGCACGACCTGACGCTCTACTGCGCGCGGGACCTCCTGGCGCATCTCACCCGCGCCACCATCGGCACCGCGCGTGCGGATGCCATCCGCGCCCTGACCGATGCTATTCGCGCATACGCCCGAAAGTATCCGAACCGTTATGCGCTCACGTTGCGGGCACCACGTCCCGACGATCCACAGATGGCGGCGGTCGCGGAGGAATTGGTTGGACTTATCGCGGCTGTTCTCAGACCCTACCACCTTGGTGAGGAGAACACGATTCACGCCATCCGCAGCCTGCGCAGCATCGTCCAGGGGTTTGTCTCGCTGGAGGTGGCCGGAGGCTTCGCGATGCCCGTGAATCTCGATGAGAGCTTTCACTGGCTCATCAACCTGTTCATCAGCGGCCTGGAGAAGCCGACGCGGGAGGACTAGCACTATGGCACTTTCGATACTCAAGGGAATCAACCTCGGCGTGGCATTCCTGCTGGAGTTGGGAACACTGGTAGCGCTGGGCTACTGGGGATTCACGACGGGTCCAAATACGCTCCTCAAGTTCGTCCTTGGCCTCGGTGCTCCGGCGCTTGCGGCTATCGTCTGGGCAATCTTCGGCGCGCCAAAGTCATCACGGCACGTGCAGGGCGCGGCCTATCTCCTGCTACAAGCGATCTTCTTTGGCTCCGCCGCCCTGGCGCTCATTGCCGCCGGACAGCGGGGCGTTGGTATAGCGTTCGCGCTCATAGCGCTGATCAACAGTGCGGCTGCTGCCACCTGGCGGCAATAGTCCGCGTGGAGAGAGAACGAGGGAAACAATGGACATAACGCCCCGTGATGAATTGAGCCAGTCTACAACCGGAATGAGCCGCGTAGCACAACCAGCGGGCGTGGCTCGTGTGCGCCTCGGAGCCGCGTCACTCGTCGTGGCTGGCATCCTGTTTATCTTGTATCCCGCGGTCCGGCCATTTTCGGATGAGGCGTTGGGGCAGTCCAGGTCCGATGCGGCTTTATTGCAGGCTGCTACGGCGTTCGCTTCGCCAGCGTGGCTTCTGGCGCACATGCTCGGCATGCTCGGGTTCACGCTAGTGGGGTTGGGGCTACTCGGTTTGCACACCGCACTGCGCGAGACAAGGGGTGAGCAGCTTGTGTTCAGCGCTCTTGTCATAAGCTGGCTTGGGATCGGATTGACGCTGCCATACTATGGTGCCGAGGCGTTTGGCCTGCACGCGATCGGGCAGGAAGCTCTGCGGGAGCACAATGCTGCGCTGGTCAATCTGGCTGACGTTGTCCGTGGCGGGCCGGAACTCGTGATGTTTGGAATAGGACTCCTGCTGATTGCCGTTGGCGCCATTCTCGTCGCCATCGCCATCTGGAAGTCAGGCACATTCCCTCGATGGGCAGGTGTGCCCTTCGCCCTGGGGTTCGCGCTGTATATTCCGCAGTTCTACGGGAATCAGCCGCTTCGCGTGGCTCACGGCTTCCTGGTTGCCATTGGTTGTCTCTGGATTGCCGCCAGCATGTGGCGCCAGAGCAGCAAGCGGGCTGCATCCGTATGAGCGGATAGCCGTATAAGCGGGTAGCATCGCGATGGATTCCATGTGACACAATAGCCAGGGATTCGGATCACGTGCAGTGAAGTGTCAGGTGAAGGAGAAGCATGATGAACGAGAAGAATCTCGACATCTACGGCGACGCGCCAATTCCCTGGTCACGTGTGCTTAACGATCTGGAGAACGTCTCCGCGACGAAGTCATACTGGCTGGCGACGGTGCGGCCCGACGGACGACCACACATCGCGGGGGTGGGTGCAGTGTGGGTTGACGGGAAGTTTTACTTCACGAGTGGCGCAGGTACGCTCAAGAGCCACAATCTGGCCCAGAACCCGAACTGCGCTCTATCGGTGGGTCTCGCGACCATTGACCTCGTCGTCGAAGGTGCGGCATCCAGGGTGACCGATCAGGCCACGATCCAGCGCCTGGCAGAGCTATACGCGGCTCAAGGGTGGCCAGCGAGCGCGAGCGAAGGCGCGATCACCGCCCCCTACAGTGCGCCGAGCGCCGGACCAGGTCCCTGGGACCTCTACGTCATCACACCCGTCGTGGCGTTCGGGGTCGCCACTGCGGAACCGTACGGCGCTATGCGCTGGAACTTCGAACACTGACCCCGTTGCGGGCGAGCAAAGACGCAACGCCGCGCACACAAACGCTGAGAGTTGGTTAGAGCCGCATGCCATCGAGTCCCAACAACTCAGCCGGACCTGAATGCGTTGGGCTACCCGCGATCCTGTCCGCCATTCTCTAGTAGCGCAATCAGGTGAATACCGGATGGACAGCCACGGCGTACGCTCCCTATACTTGGGGAAAGACCACCCCTAAATATAGAGGAGGCACCACATGGGTCCGTTGCAGTACTACGCGGGGCTATGGGATCGCGCGGCGCTTACAATCGTTGGCTTCTTCACCATTGTCATGGCGCTCGTCTCGGGTGCGCTCGTGCTCGTCCGGCGCAACGCGCTTGCGGAGCGTGAACAGGCTTTAGCAGGTGGACTGGCCATCGGTCTGGTAGTTGGCTTGGCAGGAGGTATCGGCTTCCTCTCTCTCGAATCGCAGACGGGAGGCGGAATCTTCTTTCTCGCGCCACTCGACATCCAGACCGGCCTGCTCTGCGGCTTGGAGTTGGGGGCATTGGCTGCGCTGGCCATCGGCGCATTCATTGCCCAGCGCAGCATTGCTCTGGCCGGGACGCTCATCGATATGCTGCTTGGATTGGCTATCTTCCGCCTGCTGTTTGGGCCGTCGGCTGGCCTCGGCGGCGAGGTAGGGCTAGGCGTCGGGCGCGATGTGGGCATCATGTTTGGCACAGCGGGTGGATTACTCGGCGGCATCGCTGGCCAGGCCATCTCCGTGGCCAGGCAGAAGCGCGCCATACGCGGGCTCCCGCCAGATACACCACCCGACACCCTCGCGCCCGCGAGTCCTGGCTGGCGCTGGCCGGTGATCGGGATGGCGTTTGGTGCGCTCGCCGCCGCATTGATTGGCGCGCTAGGCGCATGGCTGGGCATCTTCGAGTTTCTTGTTCCCTACAATGCTCAGATACCCGACGTTCCGCCCGATACATCGCCAGCAGGCATGCTACACAACCTTCTCTTTGGCCTGGGGCTCTTTGCCGTGGGCGGCGCGCTCATCGGCTGTTTTCTTGGGCTGCAATGGATGGCATCTGCCGAGGATGGCGCCCGGCACCACCGTCTCTGGCTTGGCGTGGGGCTGATCGTTGCGCTCATCTGCGGGCTGTCATTCGGCTTCGGCCACCGCTACGTCGGTGGTCCTTTGCTCGTTACGCCACAGCTTCCTCCCGACCCTATAGCCGCCGTGCGTGGGTTGCTGATTGGGCTGGCAGGCGGAGCCGTGGCAGGCTTTCTGCTGCTGATGCTGACGCGTACCAACCACGCCCGCTGGCAGACGCTCACGGGTACAGCCATGGCGCTGCTCATCGGGCTGCTGGCAGTGGCGCTGCCATACTGGTTTACGCCATTCTTCGCGATCAGTATTAGATAGCTGGCGCGAACAGCTAGCTATCAGGCGCCGCGCGGCAGATCAGCGTCGGCCAGCGGGGCGATGGTGGCGCGCACGGCGCCGCCCTGAACCGACTGCCGCTGGAAACCAATGAGGGGGAGCAGCCCGAAGCGTGCCTTCAGCGTCAGGATACGCCGCACCGACTGGTCAATCCGCTCTGTGGAAATGCGCCCGGAGCTTATCGCGTTCTTGATCGCCTGAAGCATGCCGCGCATTGAATACGTATCGAACGCGCCTTCCAGCAGATCATCGCCTGCCTCCACGGCCATTACCGCCGCCTGTGGCAACGTGTACTGGAGGCTGATGCCTTTCATGTAGAGGCTGTCGGTCATGACGACGCCCTGGTAGCCGATCTTGTCGCGTAGCGTGCCCTGCACTACGGCGGGTGAGAGCGTCGCCGGAAGGTTCGGGTCAATCGCCGGCACGATGACATGCGTCACCATAATCATGCCGGGATCGTCAGCCAGCAACCCCTCGAACGCGGCAAACTCAGTAGACTGAAGCTGGCTCATGCTGCGATTCATGGTGGGGAGCATCTGGTGTGGGTCCTGCGTGATGCTGCCGATGCCGGGCCAGTGCTTGAGGCAGCCGATAACGCCGTTATCTTGTGACCCGTGGAGAAATGCTCCCGCATAGCGGTCCACCGTGGCGGGGTCGTCGCCAAAGAGGCGGTTCCACTCGATGGCCGCGGGCGTTGTGCGCACGTCAACAACCGGCGCGAGGTTGGTATTGATGCCCAGCGCTTTCATCTCATTCGCGGCAGTGACGCCCGCGTTGTATGCCACCTGGGGATTTCCGCTCGCCGCCAGATCCTGAGCGGCAGGCAGTGGCGCATCCAGGCCAAGCTGGCCGAGGCGATCCACCCCACCCCCTTCTTCATCCATCGAAACGATCATCGGTATCTTGGCATGCGCCTGGATGGTCGCCAGATAGTCGTGCAATTGTTGCCAGTCAACGATATTCTGCTTGTAGACGATCATCGCGCCCGCATGCATGCCAACAACCATATTGTCAACGTCGCGTGTGTACGTCGTATAGGTCGTCTCGATCAGAAACATCTGGCCCAGCTTCTCATCCAGCGTCATGTTCTTGAGCATCGCCTCAACCGTCCGCCGAATGACCAAATCACGCCGTGGCAGGGGAGGAAGCCCGATATCTGGCGGCTCTCCCGTTCCGGTAGTTGGAGTGGCGGAGCCGACGGCCCTTGGCCCACCCGTCGTCTGATGGCCAGATGATGTGCTACAACCCGCCAACACTATCACCCATAACAGCATGCACACGGTCATAGTACGCCGGAATATCCGTCGCGCTGGCATACACTCTTCCTCAATAAGCCCTTTCAGGGCCCGTCCATTGCATATTCTTCGGATTCTTCGGGCGGATCGTGGCGCTGCTATCCCTCATAGTCCCATCACATCGATTACCCGGTACCACATAAGACGAGCGCGACACCGAAAGTGTTCGATATCGCGCTCAAAGTATGAGGGAAATGACAGGTGTTGGCGGCTTAAGGCTGATTCAGCACCGGCAGCTTCGAGACGCTCCAGCGGTTGTTGGCGCTGCCCGCCTGGAACTGCACCATCGAGATGGCGTCGGTTGGACAGCGGACGATACAGAGACCGCAGCGGATGCACTTCTCTTCGTCGATGATCATATCGGCGCCGCCTTCCCAGGCTGTGCCCGCAAGCTGATGCAGCGGGTCGCCCTTGACGACACGGGTCAGCCCCTGCATGCTGATGCAGTCATACGGGCAGATGTCCACGCAGCCACTGCACAGGATGCAGATGGAAGGATCGATCATAATGTTGAGCTGACACTGCAGGCAGCGCCGCGCCTGGGTGATCGCCTCCTCCGGGCTATAGCCAGTCTCTGCCTCCGCCGTGATGCTGAAGCGCTTCTGCAGCGGTAGCGCCGGAATCGTCTGGTAAGGAATAGACTCGTAGTCATCCACCATGCCGCGGCGGAAGTCCGGGAGCTCGATCTCGGTCGGCGCCTCGGCAGGCGTATCGATGCCGCCCAGATAGCGGTTGATCGAAGCGGCGGCATCGCGCCCATCGGCGATGGCGGAAATCAGATTGCGCGAGCCTTCGGTGAAGTCGCCACCAGCGAACAGGCCCGGCTTGCTGGTCATCCAGGTATCGCGGTCGATCAGTGGGATACCCCAGCGGTTGACCTCCAGGCCAAGCTCCTGCGCGGGAATCCACGAGGTATCGGCGTACTGGCCAAAAGCCGAGATCACCGTATCCACGTCCAGCACGAACTCCGATCCCTGGACGGGAATCGCCTTGCGGCGGCCACTCGGATCGGGATCGCCCAGGCGGTTGCGGATCATCTTCAGCCCGCTGACATGTTCGCCATCGTTGCTGAGCACCTCAATCGGCGAGCAGAGATAGATGAACTCGACGTGTTCGAGCATCGCCTCATCCACCTCGTACTCATCTGAAGGCATCTCTTCCTTCGAGCGGCGATAGAGGACGTAGACTTTCTCGGCGCCGAAGCGCATGGCCGAGCGGCAGCAGTCCATGGCGGTGAAGCCGCCACCCAGGACGGCAACGCGCTTGCCTACAAAGACCGGCTCACCAAAGTTGACTTTTTCGAGGAAAGGCAGCCCCGGCACCACGCCGAAGAAATGGCCACCCGGCACATCCTTGTTATACGGGTCAGTCAACGGGTTCGAGAGCATGCAGCCCGCGCCGATATAGACGGCGTCGTACTGCTCCATCAGCTCGGTAAGCTGAATATCTTTGCCGATGGTGGTGTTGAGCTTGACCTCAACGCCAAGAGCGTCGAGATATTCGTCGCATTCTTCCTGCGTGACCTCGCGGGGCAAGCGCCAGACGGGAATACCGCCAACCATCATCCCGCCGGGTGCGGGGTACATATCGTAGATGGTGACGGGATACCCCATCTCCGCCAGCTCGCGCGCGCACGCGATACCCGCCGAGCCGGCGCCAATGATGGCGACCTTCTTGTCTTTGGTCACCTGTGGCCGCTCGGGCAAATGGCGATATTCGCGGTGATCGTGCGAGGCGCGCTTGAGCCAGCAAATGGATACTGGCTTGCCATCGATCTTGTTGCGGCGGCAGACAGGCTCGCACGGTCGCGCGCAGGTGCGCCCAAGCACGCCTGGGACCACGTTCGAGCGACGATTGAGCACGTATGCCTCGTCGAAACGGCCCTGCGAAATGAGCCCGATGTAGTTCGAGACATCGGTTCGGGCGGGACATCCGACCTGACAGGGAATATTCGTCTTGTACCAGTCGGGATTCACTTCCTCGGACTGATACAACATGTCTAGATTTGCATCAGGGTCAATCATCGCCTAACCCTTTCACACTGTTGCCAAAATACGACGCAAGCCGTGTCCATCCGGAGTCTGCGGCTCCGTCGGGCATACTCAGTGTACAGTATAGCATTGCCAGTTCGTCTTGCGCTATTCTCCGCCTTTCACACCAGAAAACCTCAGCACGTCGCGTGCCGCCAGCCATTGCGCCTGCGCAGGACACAGAACGAGTGCGACACGACGAGTTGACGATGCGCTCGCCTTCCCGCACGTGCGCTGGTAGAGCGGGCGCCAGCGAGGGACCGCTGAGTTACTCTCCACGCGGGGCCTCGCGTGGACGGGTTGTGGCATATTCCACTGCCCTTCCTGCATAACGTCTGGTACTGTTGGACGTGCCGTGGCTGGTTGTCCGGAACGTTCACACCACGCCGTGGAATGCTGTCCATCGTGTGTCGCAGAGGGAGCGATTCCATATGAACCCAAACAATCCGGGGGAGGATGCGTCGTATCCGGGCAACCCTGACCCGAACAGCCCCACGAATCCATCGGGCTATCCGCAGCAGCCGTATCCTGAGCAACCGCAGCCCGCCTACGGGCAACAGCCGAGCTATCCGCAGCAGCCGCCACCCTATCAGCCGCCGCTCTATAACCAGACGCCACCACCATCCATGCCAGCAGGCCAGCCACAATACCCACCACAGCCAGTTAGCTATCTGCGGCATCTGCGGCCAATGAATGCCCTTCCACAGCAGCAGCCAAAGAACTCAAGGAAGTCCTGGATCATTGGCTGCAGCATTGCATCCGGGGTGGTGATCATTCTTTGTACCGTCCTTTGTACCGTCATGTCCTTTGCGCTCTTTCCAGTTGTGTTCGATCCCATAGGTCGAGAAACAGATGCGAAAACTACTATTCAGAACCTCTGCCTGGAGATGCAGCGCCAGAATTATGAACGCGCCTATAACTACCTCTCGATTGCAGCGAAGGGACGCGTTGGCACGGTGGATCAGTTTATGAACCGTGTGACCACCCTGGACAGGAGTGAGGGTATCGTCACTTCCTGCGTTATCGACTCCGATTCGCTACGCGCTGCAGCCATGCATAGCGATGGGAAACGTATGTACGTAGGTATATGGGTGTTTCGCGGGAACAATACAAGTAACGACCCGGCTTGGAGTGATAAATCAGTGAATATCACGCTGGTCCGCGAGAACAACGCCTGGAAGGTGGACGACGCTGACCCAACACACATGTTGTTCTGAACAGGCGATCTGGTGACGCATCGCGAGGCGATAGATCGCCTTGTAAGTACTCACGGCTTCTGGTAGAGTTGCCCCAAGCGAGGGATCGCCATCCGCACCGGGCAGCGCATGGACGGGTTGTGGCGTATTCCACTGCCTTTCCTGCATAACGTCTGGTACTGTTAGGCGGGACATATCGGTCGTTCGACACACTCGCGCTGTGTCACGGAATAATGTCCATCGAGCATCGCAGAGGGAGCGATTACACTATGAACCCGAACTATCCGGGAGGCGATCCTTCCTATCCCGGGAACCCCAATCCCAATAATCCGCCGACCAATCCACAGCAGCCCCAGCCCATGTATGGGCAACAGCCTGGGGTTCCGCCTCAGACGGACTACGGCCAGCAGCCGCCACCCTATCAGCCACCCGTCTACAACCAGGCGCCGCCGCCACCATATGGCCAGCCGCAGTATCCGCAATATCCGCAATATCCGCAGTATCCGCAGCAACCACCGCAGTACCCGCAGCAGCAGCCACCGAAGAAATCAAATAAGGGCTGGATCATCGGCTGTAGCATTGCCGCAGTGGTAGTGCTGCTTGCCTGTGGTGGAATCTTCGCCGCTGTCGTGATTGCGGGGCGAGCGGCTGGTGCCCAGCTCCAGTCGACAGGCACCCAGCTCACGACGGTGTCGCAAGTGACGCTGTTCTGCACCGCATTTGAATCCCAGGATTACGGCTCAGCCTATCAGCTTCTCTCCAGCGCGCAGCAGGGCCGGATCAGTCAGGCTGACTTCTCCACACACGCGGCAGCGCTTGATACCAGCGATGGCGAGGTAACAACCTGCACGATCGAGACCAATCACCCGCTCCCGACCATCAGTAGCGATGGCAAGACCGCGACCGCGCAGATGCAGGTGGCACGCGGATCCAATGCCAATCTGGCGACTGGAACAGTGAAACTGGTGCTTGAGGATGGCGTCTGGAAGATCGATAGCGCGGATGCCTCGCTTAAACTGCTCTAGCGCCTTCCGCCACATCTCTCCACATCTCTGGCCCTGGCGCGCTCCCTTTGTCCCCACAGATGAAGGGAGCGGTTTTTCTCCGCCGCGCATCCTATCGGGCCCCCGATCCGGGCACGAAAACGCCTTGCCGAACCATTGCGCTTGACGCAAGGGGCCAGCGAATCTACAATAATTGGGCTTGCGCAGGACGCAGACACATCCCCAAGAGAGTCCAGCCGTCGTCAGGAGGAAATCAACGGTGCGAGTGCATAGCATGCGTGTCGAGAACTATGGCCCCTTCGCCCGGCTGGAAGAGATCACCTTCAGCTCGCTCTCGACGATCATAGGCCGCAACGACGCGGGTAAATCCCACACCCTCAAGGCGCTCCAGATCTTCTTCGGCAGGAACAAGCTAGAGGCCGGCGACGTCTATGACAGCGCTGGTGCCACCGATCAGGTGGTGGTTGAGGTGTCGCTGACCGCGCTGCCCGAAACGCTCGACTATGAGGGCAGTCCGTTGCGGCTGGCCGACGAGCGGCTGCTGGACGCGGAAGGGCGGCTGCGGGTGCGCAAGACCTTCCCCTGCGCTGGTCCGTATGATCGTCCGTCGCTCGCACTGATTGCGCAGGATTTCGCTGACGAGCGCTTTTGCGGACTCCTGGCGCTGAAGGAACGGGAGTTGAACGAGCGCTGCGCCAGCAGTGATGTGCCGCTGATCGATGGCAAGCGCAAGCTCACCGCCGCTGAGAAGCGGGCCGCACTGCGCGCCATCGCCCAGGAGCAGCAACTCCCGCTGATCGAGCGAGTGATGCCACTCAGCGCGCGCGACGAACTCTGGAAGAGCATCGAGGCACAGCTGCCACGCTACGAGCTTTTCGAGACCGACACACGCCTGGGTGTTGGCGAAACGTCGTTTCAGGCGCAGTTCCGGCCGATCGTCCGGGCCGCCACCGAGGAAGCAACGGTAGTCGCTGCCCGCGATGCCTTCACCGAATCCATCAATCGGGCGTTGCAGACCGAGGTGGATGCGATCTTCGACCGGCTGAGACGCCATACTGCGGCATTTTCAGGGCTGACGGTGCGCCCGGCATTCTCCTGGGAGAAAGCCGTCTCGTTCGAGATTCTCGGCACCGATGAGCACGGCGTCCAGCGCTCGCTCGATCAGCGAGGGAGTGGCATGCGGCGCCTGCTGATGGTGGCGTTCTTTCAGTATCTTGCCGAGAAGACGCTCGAACGCGACCATAACGTTATCTACGCGGTGGAGGAGCCAGAAAACTGTCTCCATCCCGGCCTGCAGCGGGAGCTGGTCACGTCGTTTCGCGCCCTCGCGGACGAAGGCGCCCAGGTGATTCTTACCTCGCACTCGCCCGTCTTCGCGGGCGCCTCGCCACTCTCAGACCTCGTACTCATCGAGCGTACCGGCGGCGTGGCGCGCGCGACCCAGGGGCCGGACCCAGACACAGTCGCCGAGGAGCTAGGCGTCGAGCCAGCCGACCAGATTACCGGCTATAGCGCGTGCGTCTTTGTCGAAGGGCGCGACGACGTCTTCTTCTGGCGAACGCTGGCGCAGAAGCTCAAGGAGAGCGGGCACATCCGCGCCGACTTCGACGATCTGCGCATTGGCCTGATGCCCTCGGGCGGCCACAATCTGAAGCACTGGATTACGCTACGGGCCATGGGGCGGATGAATCGCCGCTTCGCCATGATCGTGGATAGCGATCGCTTCAGCGCGGCGCATGATGTGCTCCCCGAAAAGCTCCAGTGGAAGCGAGAATGCGAGCAACAGGGAGGCGCCTGCTACATCCTGCACAAGCGCGAGATTGAGAATTATCTGCATCCCGACGCGCTCGCCCGCGCCGGTCATCGCGTCGTGGCATATGACGACTACACCGACATGAAGCAGATCTATGGGCGCCGGGTCATCGAGACGATCACCCACATGACGGGCGATGAGGTTTTGGCGATGGACGCGTATGAAGACTGTGGCGCCGTGTGCCATGAGCTGCGCGACATCATCGAGGCGATGCTTGCCCTGGCCGATACGCCAACGACCACGAGCCATCACCGGCGATACTCAGACGGCCATCGTGCAGCCGGGCGGTAAGAAACGCGGGCCATCAGACGCGGTAAACTGCCCGCCCAATCCGACCTAGCCTCAGTCCCCATACTTGGCGGTCAGGTGGTCAATGTAGGCGCAGCAGGTGTCGGCCAGAGCACGATTCGTCAGCATCAGCAGGTTCTCGGCGTTCTGCTCGGCACTGTGCGAGAAATTGTATGAGCCAGTAATCACCGTATCATCAACCACGAGCATCTTGTTATGCATGAAGTCGTGGTGGCTCTCTGGGCTAAAGGGAGTCGAGTGCTTGCCCACCAGCTGCGCCGCCTCCACGATATCATGCAACGCCGGAATCTTCCAGTGGTTATGGGGGACGTCCTGCCACTGCTGCAACACGTTCTCCATCTGCGTCTCGTCATAGATGCCGCTCACAGGCACCCGACCCGCGCGCAGCAGATCGCTCAACGCGGCTATCAGCGCACTGGAATTGAGCAGCATGCTGCACACGCGCACGCGTCGCGTGGCCCGCGCGACCAGATGGCCCACATCATAGTCAATCGCGGGACCGCGCCCCGGTGAGAACAACACCTGCACATTCACCGGCTCACTCTGATAGCTGGCACGCGTGTTCTGGGTATCGAATGACCCTGTATCCTCGATGATGCCTTTCGTCCAAAGATCAGCAAAATCACGGGCATAACACGCGGCCAACGCGGCATCCGGGATCAGCCAAATGTTGTTCTCTTGAAGCGTCCAGGAATCATCGGTGAAGTTGGTCGAGCCGGTCCAGACCGCGCCGCCGGGTGTGCCCGCATCGCGCACGATGTACTTGTTGTGCATCAGCTTCATCCCGCCAATGGCCCGCCAGGGATAGCCAAGCGATTGCACGAAGCCGCTGGTGCCATGCGGCGCGGGGTCCACGCCCGTCGCTGGATTCGGCATGTCAGGCTTGCCCTCGTCGTAGGCGATGCGAATCGTAACGCCCGATCGGGCCGCATCCTCCAAAGCCCCAGCCACGACCTGTCGCAGTGTGTCGCTCAGGCGGAAATCAAAGATAGCGATGTCCAGCGATTGCCGCGCCCCGCGCAGAAAGTCCGCCAGCAGCGCGGCGATGTCCCCTGGCGATTGTTCTCCCTCGGCGAGAAAGTGTACGCTCAGATTCCCCGAAGTATCAGCTGTATTCACGCTACCCTCCGCTTGGCGCCCGCTACACAACAACCAGAATCGAGTATCACCCTCGGATTCCCTCGACTGCTTCGCGCCCAGTGTAACACCTGAGATGGGTAGAAGGACGAGATGGTGGGCAGGCGGTCCTGACGGTCTCGTCAGCGGCGGCCACAGCCCACCGCCGGCACGTGTGCCCAGTGATTGTGCGATACAATACGCTATCAGCGCCTATTTGGCCTTCTCGCGCCGCGCTTCTCTCAGGAGGCGAGCAGTGACCACACATCCTGTATTTGGTCAGATAACCGCCCTGGTTGGGCGCCAGCGCGAGGCGGCCTTGCTCTGGCAAAGCTTTGAAATAGCCACGTCGGGACAGATGACCGTCGCGCTGGTCAGCGGCGAGCCAGGTATCGGCAAAACGCGCCTGCTCGACGAACTGGCGGCCCAGGCGGGTGCAGCCGGAGCGCGCACGCTGCGCGGGGCGGCAACGGAGGCTGAGGGTATGCCGCCCTACCTTCCCTTCCTGGAGGCGCTTGGACAGTACATTCGCTCGGCGGCGCCCGGCGATCTACGCGAGCAAACCCAGGACTCCGCCCCAATGCTCGCGTCGTTGCTGCCAGAGCTTCGCGCGCGGCTGGGGGATCTGCCAGCAGGCTATCATCTGCCCCCGGAACAGGCCCGACTTCGGCTGTACGAAGCTGTCGGGGATTTTCTCGCGGCCCTCACCCAGCGTCAGCCACTCCTCCTGCTCTTGGATGATCTCCAATGGGCGGACCCTGCGACGCTCGATCTCCTGTGTTATATCGTGGCCCACTATCGCACCACCAGGATGATGCTCCTCGGCGCCTACCGCGCGGGCGAAGCCACGCATCCAGAAGCGTTCGAGCGCACACTCGCCACGCTCCACCGCCAGCGCGCGTTGAGCATCACCGCGCTGGACCCACTGTCGGCGCCCGAAGTCGCACTGCTGGCACAGAGCTACTTATCTGGCGCACTTGAGCCATCCACAAGCAGACTGCTTTCGCGCCAGAGCGAGGGCAACCCCTTCTTTGTCGAGGAGCTCCTCCGCAGTTGGATTGAAAGCGGCGTTCTGGCGCGGCCCGGCACGGCGCACGCTCGCGGAGACACCTGGAGCATGACGACTCCATCTGCTGACGAGAGCACCAATACCGAGCTACCATCCGGTATCCTGACGACGGTACGCCAGCGGCTTGTTCGCCTGCCACGAGATACGCTCGATCTGTTGCGCGCCGCAGCGATCATCGGGCGCACATTTGACGTTGCGCTGCTGGCGCAATTGAGCTCGCGTGATGCTGAAACGGTGGAGGAGTGGCTGGCGACCGCCACACACGCCCAACTCATCCATGCCGTGCGACCAGGTACGTTCTCATTCGCCCACGATAAAATCCGCGAATGTCTCTACGCAGAGGTGACGGCGGCGCGGCGCACACGGCTCCACGCCCACATCGGCCATTCGCTCGAAGCGCTCGCCGATCCTCCGGACGCCCGCCGCATTGCCGACCTTGCATTTCACTTCACCCGCAGCGGCGACCGCGAGCGCGGTGTGCATTACGCCCAGCAGGCGGCGGAATCCGCCATGACCGCCTATGCCTTCGAGGAGGCGATGGCCCACTATCGCGACGCGCTCCAATTGCTCGATGGCAGCGACGCGCGGCGGGGCGGATTGCTTCTCGCACTTGGTGAGGCGGCCATTCTCGCCGGGTCTGAGCGCGAAGCCATGACAATACTTGCCCTGGCGCAAACAGCGCTGCGGGCTTCGGGCAATCTGACCGCGACAGCCCGGGCATCGCATGGGCTGGGACGAGCGGCATGGCGACTGGAAGACCTGCCCGTCGCGCAGGCGGCCTTCGAGACGACGTTGGCGCTACAGGACCACGCGCCAATAGCTGAGCAGGTGCGCGTATTGGTAGACCTGGGCACGCTTCTCGGTGTCACGATGCACCGCTATGAGGATGGGCTGGCATATGGGCGCCGGGCGCTGGCCCTGGCCAAGCAATCCCAGGACGATCACCTGATCGCGCCAGCCGCGCGCACTGTCGGGAACATGCTCGTGCGGTCGAATGATCTGGAAGCTGGGATTCCCCTGCTGGAGCATGCGCTTGCGCTCGCCAGCACATGGGGAGATGTCGCCGAGGCCGCCGAATGTTGTGCCTGTCTGGTGCTGGCGTACCTGTGGAGCGGCGATCTCAAGCGTATGGAGACCGTGAATGAGCAGCGAGCGGAGTACGCGCGGCAGTGCCACGATCTCCACCAGATGCGCCATGCGCATACGATGACGGCGATTCTCAGGACGTACGAGGGCCATCTGCAAGAGACCAGGGATATCCTTGCGGAAGCGGAGCAGGTTATCGTGCACCTGGCTGATCCGGAGCCGCTGGCGTTTCTCCGGTTCGCGCAAGGCGGCATCGCCTACCATGAGGGGGATTACGCACAAGCGGAGACGCTGTTCGATGCGGCGTGCCGCATGTTCCGCTCGATTGGCCCCGGAGCGCTCGTCTGGTTCCTCGGCTGGCTTGCACTTGCTCACGCTCATCAGCATGATGTCGAAGCAGTGCGCGCGTGCGTCGCGGAGTTGGAAACACTGCTTGCGGATCTCCCGCCCAATAGCATGCCTGTTATGGAGGCACTCATCCCTATGAGCCAGGCAGCCATCGTCATGGGTGACCTTCACCTGGCATCGCGCCTCTATCCCCGGCTCAGCGTCTTTCAGGCACGCGAGGGCGATTTCCTCCCCCAGCGCCTCCTGGGTGAGATTGCCATGCTGCGGCGCGACTGGGAAACGGCCGCGGCGCATCTGGCCACGGCGGAGGCGCTCTCCCGGACGCCTCAGGGCGTAGCGAAATATGCCCGCATGCCAGAGCTTGCGCGCACGCTGGACGCGAGGGCACAGCTTGAGCTTGCGCGGCATGGCAAGGCAGCCCATCCACACGCGCATCTGCTGCTGCAGGAGGCGGCTGATCTGGCGGAGAGGTCAGGTATGCGGACCGAGGCCGGCGACATGCACGGGCGGATTGCCGCGCTGCCGCCGTCGCCACGCGGCCACAGAAAGCCACTCCCGGATCGTCTCACGCCGCGTGAAGCGGAGGTGCTGCGTCTGATCGCCGCGGGCACGAGCAATCAAGACATCGCTGCCATGCTGGTGCTGAGCGTGCGCACGGTGGAGCGCCATATCTCGAACATCTATGCCAAAATTGGGGCGGAGGGCACTGCCAGCCGCGCCATCGCGACGGCATACGCCCTGCGCCACGAACTCCTGTAGCGCTTGCCCGCGCCACGCAATCTCCTCAGCATCTACGTGGCCGCGTGCCCCAAAATACGTGCCCGCACGCATGCCAATGGGCGCCCGCCGCGCTACACTGACCTTCACGAACGCAAGCGGGGCCGGACGTGTGCTGGCCCGCAATGCAGTCAGCATCTTCGAGCGATCTCCGCAACAGAAGGGAGCATCCCATGAGTGCGCAGGACATCCAGGAGCAGACACAGACGGCAGCGTCAACGTCAACGCCAACCAGCACGTCAGACACTCTCACCGAGGAGCGGGCCGAGCAGCGCGATGCCTTTGTCGGCAGAATCTTTGCATCGGCCCTTGGCGGTTTTGAAGTGCTCAGTATCTATCTGGGCGACCGGCTTGGCCTGTATCGGGCATTGGTGGAGCATGGCCCGGCAACGGCGAAAGAATTGGCGAGCCACACCCACACCAGCGAGCGCTACATCCGCGAGTGGCTGGAGCAGCAGGCAGCGGCAGGCATCCTGGTGACTGATAACGCCACCGCGCCAGCGCTCGACCGGCGCTATCAGCTTCCCACTGCCCACGCCGAGGTGCTTGTCAGCGAGACCAGCCTCAACTACATGACGCCGCTCTCATCTGCCCTCTACGGCCTTGCTTCCCAGCTCCCCGCCGTCGCCGACGCCTTCCAGCATGGCGGCGGAGTCCCCTGGGCCGACTATGGCGACATCGCCCGCGCTGGGCAAGCGGCGCTCAACCGGCCCGTCTTTGACCAGTTGCTTGGTCAGATCTGGCTGCCATCCATTCCCGATATCCATAAGCGTCTGCGGACCGATCCGCCGGCGCGGATTGCCGATATTGCCTGCGGGTATGGCTGGTCGAGCGTGGCGATGGCTCGCGCCTATCCTACGGTGCGGATAGACGGCTTCGATAGTGACGAGCCATCCATCATCGCGGCGCGCGAAATTGCCGAGCGGCATGGCCTGGCCGACCGTCTCACGTTCGCCACCCGCGATATCGCTGATCCGGCGCTGACCGGGCGCTATGATCTGGTGACTGTCTTCGAGGCGTTGCACGACATGTCGCGTCCTGTCGAGGCATTACGCAACATCCGGCGACTGATCGCCGATGGAGGCGCTGTGCTCATCATGGACGAGAACGTCGGCGAGTCATTCACCGCACCCGCCAACGAAGTGGATCGCTTCATGTATTGCGTCAGCGTCTTCCTCTGCCTGCCAACCGGCATGGCCGAACAACCTTCGGCGGGCACGGGCACCGTCATGCGGCCCGATACCGTGCGCCGTTATGCCAGTGAGGCGGGCTTCCGTGATGTCGAGATTCTCCCCATCGAGCATCCGTTCTTCCGCTTCTACCGGCTCTATGCCTGATGCATGTATCAGCTCACTCTGTCCGGGGGCCATCCACCCTGTGCTCGCGGGCAGGGCGAGCGCGGCTGGCTGGGTGGATGCGCGCGAGAATCCGGGGATGGCCACGCTCGGGCGCGAGTGGGCACAGCCACTCTCCTGAAGGAGAGGTCACCCCCCGCCCAGGCGTCTGATCAGAGACTCTCCGCAGGTACCCGCCTTTCGCACAGAGCGGCCTCAGGCAGTTGCATCATATGCTGCCGGTATACCCCGAGCGGGCACTTGCTTGCATATGCTGGTAAGTCATCGAGCATCGGGGATGGACCCGCACAGGCTATCCAAGACAGCGACAGCGCGTGATAGCGCCTGATACAGTTCGCGAAGCACAGTCGCCTCATGAGCGCGCTGCCTTCGCAGGGATTCACGGATCCACCGAGGAGGCGGCATCATTCCAATGAACCGCGATATCGCACGACAAGCGACTGTGGGGCTCTCGTTCGTCATCACGCTCTTGGTCAACTGGCTCGCGTCGACGGGTGCGCTTGGCGGGCTGACCACCAGAGAGATTGCGACGCGCTATCCCATTTACTTCCTGCCCGCGAACTTCACCTTCAGCATCTGGGGGCTTATCTACCTTGCGCTAGGCGCCTACACCATCTATCAGGCGCTGCCCTCCCAACGCCAACTGCCTCGGCAGCGCGCCATTGGCTGGCTCGTGGCGCTCACGGGCCTCTTCAACTGCCTGTGGCTGGTCACGTTCCAAAATCTCCTGTTCGCTGCGAGCATGCTGGCGATGCTGGCACTTCTCGCGACACTTCTCGTGATCTACACTCGACTCGACATTGGGCATTCTCCGGCAAGCCTTGTCACGCGCGTGCTGGTGATGCTGCCCTTCAGCCTCTATCTCGGCTGGATCACGGTGGCGACCATCGCGAATGCCTCTTACGTGCTCTACGACGCAGGATGGGATGGATTCAGCGTCTCAGGGGTCGCCTGGGCGATCATCATGTTGCTGGTGGCTGCCGCGTTGACGTTGTACATCCTGGCCACACAGGGCGATATCGTCTATCTCCTTGTCGTGGTCTGGGCCTTCTTCGGCATCTGGGTGCGCCAGGTGGCGGCGCCGCAGGTTGCACTCGTCGCGGGCATCCTGGCGCTGGTGCTGGTAGCCGCCGCGATCATCGGCGCCATTGCGCGCAGAGGGCGAAAACCAGAGAGTGGCGCTCAGGTGGATTGACCGGCTTGCTTGCACTGAGCGGCGCCGTCACTGCTCTGTACCCGCCATGGGGCGCGTCGCCTTCCGCAGCTTCTCGTCGGGTGTTGGCTGCTCGCGGCCAGTGCTCTCCAGCCGCTGCTTTTCCTGGACCCTGACGGCGGAATTGACGATCTCCATCACCTCATCCAGATCATCGGTCACGGTCCAGATCGTCAGGTCCTGAGGGGCAACGGTATGCAAGCTCTCCAGCAGGACTGTTTGCATCCAGCTTGTCAGTGGCTCCCAGAAGGTCCGTCCAAAGAGGATGATGGGCAGAGTCTTGTCTTGCTTGCCCGTCTGCACGAGCGTAATCAATTCGGCAAACTCATCGAGCGTGCCAAAGCCACCAGGGAAGAAGATATACGCCTCGGCGGAGAAGTCGAGCATGACTTTACGGCTAAAGAAGTAGTGGAAGCTGGTCGAGCGCCGCACATAGGGATTGACGCGTTGCTCGTGCGGCAACTCGATGTTCAGACCGACCGAATTGCCGCCAGCATCCCAGGCGCCATGATTGGCGGCTTCCATCACGCCCGGGCCACCGCCGGTCACCACTGTGTAGCCCCCCTGCGCCAGCCGCCGCCCAAGCTCATACGCCATCTTGCAGTACGGATGGCTCTGTGGGAGCCGCGCCGACCCGAAGACCGTCACGCTCCGCTCGATATTGCCCAGAAAGGTGAACCCGCTGACGAATTCGCTCATAATGCGGAAGATGCGCCAGCTTGGGGTCGTCTGGAAATCAGGCGAAATACCACCTACTGAATCCGATGAATGTGCCATATATCTTTCTCCCTACGATTCCAGCATCAGAGGCGTTGTTCACTCTCTACGCCGCGCGGCGCTTGCGCGTTGTGGGCGTCGTGGCCGCAGCAGCCAATCCGCCACGACGGGGAGGGCATGCTCGGCCCAGATGAATGGGCGATAGTAACGCGGCGTCACGACCTCCCTGCGAGGATGAGTGATCAGGCCTGCTATAGCGCGCGCGACGATCTCTGGTCCTGGGAGCCGCATGCGGCTGCGGCTGCTGGATGTCATATTGGAACGGATAAATCCCGGCGAGACCAACGACACCGAGACACCAGTGCCCGCGAGTTGTCGGCGCAACGAGAGCGAAAAGCCGCGAACACCATATTTCGTGGCGGAATAGAGCGGATCGACGGCAACATGCCCCGCGACCGAGGCGACTGAGATGATCGCGCCGCGATGGCGTTCGAGCATTCCCGGCAGCACGGCATGCGTCAGCAAGACGAGGCCGAGCAGATTCGTGTTCACCATGCGCTCGACCTCTTCGCGTGGTATCTTGACGAACGACCGCTGCCAGCCGATGCCTGCGTTGTTGACGAGAATATCTATCTGCCCATAGCGCTCGATGGCCCCTGCCACCAGCGCGTCGACCTGAGCCACGTCGGTAATATCCGTGGGGATCGCACAAGCCTCGCCAGCGAACGCCGTTATCTCGCGCAACTGGGCATCCAGTTCGTCGGCCCGGCGCGCCGCCAGCACTACCCGCGCACCGCGTTGCGCCAACTCACGCGCGGTGGCCGCTCCAATACCTGAGCTGGCGCCCGTGACCAGCGCGACCTGACCAGCCAACGGCTTGTCCCCCATTGATATCCCCCTTCGTGTGGCGTTTCGTGCACGGTACAGTATGCAGCGTAATATCACATGCAGAACGCAGGCAACCGAGCGTGCATCCCTCTATGAGTGCATACAGTATGCCAGCGCTATGCCAGCGCCAGAACTGACCGGGTACACCCGTGACCGCGCAAGCCCAAAGCGCGTCGTAACTGACGTCGGATTGTCCTGCACATCATCATCATACAAGCACATACGGTCGCCCGTATCTCAATGGCGTAGCGGGCATACACTTTGCACACATTGGGCATGCAGCGCCGGGCAGACGTTGAACCTGATCAGGCAGATTTCGGCGTCCATCTGCTCGCTATGCTTGAATCAGGTGACATCAACGCACAACTTTCGATGCAACGAACCGTATGCTGAGTAACGGTGAGGCGGATCCGGCGCATACCTCCCGTAGTCAAGGATTTGTGGAGGAAGTGGAACAATGGGAAAACTGAATTGGTTCACCGCCGGGGTAATTGCGGGCCTGACCGCGGCAGCGATTGGACAGGAACTCTCCCGGCGGCCCGAAGAGCGCACATGGAAGGGGAAAGTCGCGGGCATTCCGTACAATTTCCATGTGCCCGAATGGGGCGGGATCTCCAACGAGTACTGGAATCCCGCGAGTGATAAGGTGCTGACGCCACACACCATTGGCCTCGGTTGGGGCATCAACTTCGCCGCGGTCGTCAAGCGCGCGCAGACAATGGTGGAGCAGGTGCAGCATCTGGTAGAACAGGCAGGTGAGACGACCGCGCAGTCGGATCACCACGAACAGATACCGGAGCCTATCGAGCGGTAACGCTGGCTGGTGGATGCGGTGAGGTGCCCAGTGTGCGCTTCCCGCCGCCACCAGCAGATTACACACAACGGCTCCTCATGGAGGCGGTCGGAATGCTTGCCACTGATCCGTTGTCCCTCGTGTTCATCGGTTGTGCAGTGTTCTCAGGTACCTTCCTCGTCATCTCTACGCTTCTGGGCGTCGGAGGCAGCCACGATTTTCACATCGGCCATGTCGGCCATGTGGATGGGCATATTGGCGGCCACGATTTCCATGTCGGCCACGCGGACACAGGCGGCGCTGGTCACGCTGGACATGCTGGACATGCTGGACATGCTGGACATACGGCTGACATCCATGATGCGCACGCGGCCCACGGCGCCTCGGCTCACGCCGACAGCGGCTCCGCGCAGGCAGTCGCCGCCCCCTCGGTCTGGTCCACCCTTGCGAACAGCCTGCTCGGCACTCTCAATCTCTACGGCCTGCTGATGTTCCTGCTCATCTTTGGCCTGGTGGGCTATGTTGCCCATTCGGTGCTTGGTTGGAGTGTCTTATTCGTCATGCTGATATCGCTGCTCTTCGGCGTGGCATGCGCCATCGGGCTGACCACCCTGCTCCACATGCTTTTCGCCACCAGCAAAGAAACGGTGCTGACGGCAACGGACGCACGGCTCGAAGGGCGACTGGGAACGGTAACGATGGCCATTCGCGCGGGTGGCATCGGCGAGATCATCTTTACACGCAAGGGCGGCGGGCGCCAGAGCGTCGGGGCGCGCAGCGCATCTGGTGACGCGGTTCCCTCCGGGTCGGAGGTGGTCATCTTGAGCTACGAGGACGGCATTGCCAGTGTCGAGTCGTGGGACACGTTCCTGGCCGCCGCCCGCACTGGCCATCAACCGCTGCTACAGCCCATCGAGCAGAAACCCTCAACACTGCCAGCTTCTGAGCAACCCGGAGAGGGGTGACACCCAGTTTGCCACGTTCTCCTTCGCGCGTCCTGCCGAGGGGTGAAGTACGCGAAAAACGAAACGCCGCGCACGCACGAGGCAGTAACCCTACATGCGCGGCCACGATAACGCCGAGCCACGATACCAACGGACATCGGCTACTCTGCCGACCGTTCGGGAGATAGGGAGGGAAGGGACATGGATCCACTGATCGTGCTGGTGCTGGTGATCGTCCTCGCGGTGGTCGCCATACTGCTCATCCTCAACTTGTATGGACGTATGTTTCGCAAAGTCGGCCCGAACCAGGCGCTGATCGTCTATGGCGCAGGCGGGCAGCGCATCCTGACGGGTGGCGGCACGCTGGTCATCCCATTGGTGCAGGAATCCAAGCTCTTCTCGCTGGAGTTGATGTCGTTCGATGTCGCGCCGCAGCAAAACCTCTACACCAATCAGGGCGTCTCCGTGCGGGTGGAAGCGGTAACACAGCTCAAAGTGCGCTCGGACCGCGAGAGCATTCTAACGGCTGCTGAGCAGTTCCTGAGCAAGACGCCCCAGGACCGCGAATCGATGATTCGGCTGGTCATGGAAGGCCACCTGCGCGGGATTGTCGGCCAGTTGACCGTCGAGCAGATCGTCAAAGAGCCGGAGATGGTCAGCGAGAAGATGCGCTCGACAAGCTCCGCCGACCTTGCCAAGATGGGTCTTGAGGTCGTCTCCTTCACCATCAAGGAAGTGCGCGACGAAAACGACTACATCGCCAACATGGGTCGCCCGGAGATCGAGCGCATCAAGAAAGAGGCGAATATCGCCGTCGCACTTGCCTCTCGCGATACGCAGATTCAACAAGCGGCAGCCGTTCGCGAAGCATCTATCGCCAAGGCGAGCGCCGACCAGGCACGCGTCGAAGCTGAGGCAGCCTCCGCGACGAAACAGGCCGAGTTCCAGCGTGATTTCTCGGTCAAGAAGGCTGGGTACGATGCCGAGGTCAAGAAGCAGCAGGTGAACGCTGAGAAGGCGGCTGACATACAGGCGCAGGTCGTCCAGCAAACGATTGTGGCGGAAGCGGCGAAAGCGCAGCAGATTGACCGCACCGCACAGATCGCGGTGCAGGAGGCAGAGGCGCACCGCCGCCAGATGGAGCTTGAGGCGACGGTCATCAAGGCCGCTGAGGCAGAGAAACAGCGCATCACCGCACTGGCCGAGGCAGAGAAGCAACGGATGTCCCTGGAGGCTGAAGGTCGCGCGGCGGCATTACGCGCCCAGGCAGAGGCGGAGGCAGAAGCGGCAAAGATTCGTGGCGCGGCGGAGGCTCAGGCAGCGCGGCTGCGCGGTCTGGCGGAGGCCGAAGTCATCAAAGCGAAGGGTGAGGCGGAGGCCGATGCCATGCGCACGAAGGCCGCGGCATACAACGAATACAACCAGGCCGCCGTGCTCGATAAAGTCATCACCAACTTGCCGGACGTCGTCCGGGCGATTGCCGAGCCGCTCTCCAAAGTGGACAAGATCAGCATCGTCTCGACAGGCGGCGCGAATGGCAGCAACCTCGGCGCCAACCGCGTGACTGGCGATGTGGTCAATATGCTGGCGCAGATGCCGGTGATTCTGGAGGCGCTGACGGGCGTGCGCATGAGCGATCTGATGGAGCGCGTGCCAGGTCTACGAACGGTGGATAGCTCGGCCGCTTCAGTCAACGGAGCGCAAGACAGCGCGGCCACGGCGAACGGCGCCAGTGGGGAAGCACAACCGCCAGCGGTGCAACGGGTGAAGGTTCCCGCGCCGGATGCGGAGAATAGCGCCAAGCCCCAGCCCAACGGCCCGGTGGACCCATCGAGCAACTCGCCAACCAACCCGCGCAAGCAGCCAATGCGCTAGGCCGCGTTGCCCTTGGCATGTAAGCAAG
>DASUWS010000139.1:0-5949 GCA_036378295.1 Ktedonobacterales bacterium | reverse complement strand
GACCCCGTGAGCAGCCCTCGCATGGTATACTGCCGGGGGCAGACGCCGCAACAGAGCGGCTCTTGAGCGATACATGATTAGGAGTAGGCGATGTTCGGTGGCGTCCACTGGTATGACCTCATCATGCTCTTGATAGTCCTGATCCCCGTCCTCATCGGTTTCCTGTGGATACGGCCCGACGCCGACTCGCGCGGGCAACCAGGGCTGCTCTGGGCAGTTCTGACGTTGCCGCTCAATTGGATCGCCGTGCTGGCGTATCTGGTTGTGCGCGCGCTCACGCCACAGAACGCGATGCGATAGACCTCCAGAATGGGGGATGATGAGACAGCAGGCACTGTCTGACTCTCGAAGGAGGGGCCAATGCAACTCGGTTTCCATCCCTATATGGTGGTGTTCTTCTTGATGTTCGTGGTTGGCTCTCTGCTCCCCATAGTCGTCGGCTTCTTCTGGGTGCGGCCTGATGCCGACTCGCGCGGCCAGCCGGGATTGATCTGGGCAGTGTTGACAATTCCGTTCGCCTGGGTCGCTGTACTGGTCTATGTGATCGTGCGCTCGCTCACTCCGCCGGCACCTGTTCGCTAGGCTCCTGGGAGGCTCCTTCGCATGGATGCCCATAACTCAGAATCCACAGCTGCAGTGACAGAGACACTGGCGTTTCCGACGGGGTTCCGCTGGGGCGTGGCGACCGCGTCGTACCAGTATGAGGGCCACTGCGAGAACAGCCAGTGGCGCGCCTGGGAAAAGGCTGGCCGCATCAAGAATGGCGATGGTGCGGGCGATGCTTGCGGCTGGTGGCATCATGCCGAGCACGACTTCGATCTCGCACAGCAGCTTGGCCTGAACGCGCTACGTATATCGCTGGAATGGAGCCGCCTGGAGCCACGCCCCGCCGAGTGGGACACCGCCGCGTTCGCCCGCTATCGCGAGATGCTTCAGGGATTGCGCGACCGTGGCATCGAGCCGCTGGTCACGCTGCACCACTTTACCAATCCGCTCTGGTTCGAGGAGAAAGGCGGATTCCTCGCGCCCGACGCCATTGACGTCTTCACTCGCTACGTTGGGCGGGCGATTGACGAGCTAGGGGATCTCTGCGATTTCTGGTGCACGATCAACGAGCCGAACGCTTATAGCATCGTTGGCTACCTCCTGGGCGAATGGCCGCCAGGGGAGAAGGGACAGACAAGGAAGGCGTTCCGGGTGCAGGCAACGCTAGCCCGGGCGCATGCCGCGGCGTATCGTGCCATTCATCAGCGCCAGCCCCACGCCCGTGTCGGCTGGGCACAAAGCTTCAACATCCTCGATCCCGCAACGAACAGCCCCCTCGACCGTTTCGTGGCGGGCGCGCAGGATACCGCCTATAACGATTTCTTCCCCCGTGCCATCCTCTCAGGGCGAGCGCCCTTCCCGTTCAATCTGATTGCGGGCGACCTGCAGAGCGCGCGCGACACATGCGACTTCATCGGCATCAATATCTACTACCGCGAGCATGTTGCCTTCGATCTCCGCCGTCCCGGCGAGCTGTTTGGGCGCCGTTATGTTCCGGCGGGAGCGCCCCGAGGCGATAGAGGCATCAACGATTTCTTCGGCGAACTCTATCCAGAAGGCATCTTGCGTATGGCGCAGCGACTCGCCGTCTTTGGCAAGCCACTCTACGTCACCGAGCATGGCGTCGCCGACCGGGACGACCGGATTCGCCCATGGGTGGTGGAACAGGGCGTGCGCAACGTACATGCCGCGATTCAGCAGGGGCTTGACGTCCGCGGTTACTACCACTGGTCACTGGTGGACAACTTCGAGTGGGCCGAAGGCTGGCAGGCACGTTTCGGGCTGGCCGCGCTCGATCGCGCTACTCAGGAGCGCACGCTACGCCCCAGCGGCACATTCTACGGCGCCATCGCATCCGCAAACGCCCTGACATCCGACATGGTGCGCCAGTACGTCAAGGCGCCCCCAACACACACCAGCTAGCTCTCGCCAGATAGTCGCGGTCATACGCGCTCGCGATGGGCAGTCAGGATGCGTGATTGTCCCCATCGTCACCGTCAGGCGTTGGGCCGGTTGGGACACGCAGATGCACGACCTGATTGCCTCTGATGCGCCACTGCTCTTCGATGATGAAGACACGCTCAAGGCGATGAAGCTGCTCAGGCAATCGCCCTGTGCGCATCAGATTGACGGCGAGCGTGCCTCCTTCGTGCAGCAGTACGGCGAGCTGACGGAGAAATGGCCGGGCTAGCGCTCCTGGCGCCAATCGTCCGCCGTTGAACAGGTCGAGGCAGATCAGGTCGTACGCGCCCGGCTCGCTTGTGGAGTGCTCGTCCACCCAGGCAAAGGCGTCGGCTTCCGCCACCTCTAGCCCGGCCACGGCATCCAGCGCAAAATCGGACCGCGCCACCACCAGCACATCAGCGCTCTGCTCAACTCCCACAATAGCAACACCCGGACATCGCCGCGCCAGCATCGCCGCCAGCGTGCCGCCGCCAAGGCCCAGCAGCAGCGCCCGGCGCGGACAGCGCTCTGGGAGCATCATCGGCCAGTAGCCGCCGAGCGGAGTGGCATCATTCTCTGGCAGCGAGACCGACTGCGTGACATTTGCCACCTCTAGCGCCCGGCTGCCATCCGCACGCGCCACAGTACGTACCGACAGGGGCCGTTGTGCCTGTCGTCGAGCCTTCTTGGTCATAGCCAGCCTCCCGGCATGATCTCAGCTTGTGGCTTCGTCTCTGGTCACTGGCATTCATGCTCCTTCGCATGGTTGAATACGAGTACGATATGAGAGGAAACCACACATGGCTGACGATACCATCTCCACGTGGCTCGATCTCTACGACTGGCGTAGCCGTGTCGCGGCGATGCACCGCGAGCGGGTACGGCGCACCGTGGCGAGCGACGACCCTGTTGCCGTGTGGGATTCCTTCCGCGCGGCGAAAGATATGCTCTTCGCCAGCCACCCACAATCACCGCTGGACGCCACTGCTCGCGCGACGTTTCGCGGGCTGGCCTACTTTCCCTATGATCCCACGTTCTGCGTGACGGCAACTCTCGTGCCCGAATCGGCGCAGGAGGAGATTCTGGCGCCGTCGAGCGGCCCGCACGCCATGCCGCTCCGCCGCGCTGGGCGGGTGACATTCACGCTCGCCGGGGTCGCCCTCAGCCTCGCGGTCTACTGGATAGACGTCTATGGCGGAGGACTTTTCCTGCCGTTCCAGGATGCCACCAGCGGCAGCGAAACCTACGGCGCGGGGCGCTACCTCCATGATACCGTCAAGGGCAGCGATCTGCTTCGGTTGGAAGACATATCCAGTACCGCGAAGAGCGCACCTGGCGCGCAGGTATCGCGCAACTCAGGCTATGCGGGCGGGCGCGTGCTGCTCGACTTCAACTACGCCTATAACCCCTCCTGCGCCTATGATGCGCGCTGGCTCTGCCCGCTCACCCCACCAGAAAATCGTCTGACGGTAGCGATTCTCGCGGGCGAACGCACGTATCATGAGACACACGGCGGCAATTAACGGCGCGGTTTCAACCGCCCGCGTCTTTTGCTGCCGCTGCCGCTGCCGCCCGCATCTCCCGAATCTCTTGAAACGCCTCGAACCGCCCGCGTCTTCTACTCATTTCAACAACTGCTGCGCGACCACGATCTTCTGAATCTGGTTGGTGCCCTCGTAGATCTGTGTGATCTTGGCATCACGGAAGAGCTTCTCGACTGGATACTCGCGAATGTAGCCATAGCCGCCGAAGATTTGCACAGCGTCGGTCGTTACCTCCATCGCGGCATCGGAGGCGAAGTTTTTCGCCATGCTGCTCTCATAGAGAAATGGGCGACCCGTCTCCGTCTCTTTGGCCGACCACCACGTCATCAGCCGCGCCGCCTGCACCTTCGTCGCCATATCCGCCAGCATAAACTGAATGCTCTGATTGGCGGCAATGGGCTTGCCAAACTGCACCCGCTCCTTCGCGTAATCGCGGGCATACTCGAATGCGGCGCGGGCAATGCCCACCGCGATAGCCGCGATCATCGGGCGCGAGCGGTCCAGCATGGTCATGGCCAGCTTGAAGCCGCTGCCCTCCTCACCCAGCCGGTTCTCCACAGGCACGCGCACATCATCGAGCAGCACCTCGCCCGTATGTGAGCAGCGGATGCCGAGCTTCTTCTCCTTCTTCCCGCCTGTCAGTCCCGGCGTATCCCCCGGCACGATGAACGCCGTCACGCCGCGATGGCCGAGCGAGCGGTCTACCGTCGCGAAGATCACGTACAGGTCAGCGATGCCGCCGTTGGTGATGAATCGCTTGGCCCCGTTGAGCACATAGCTCTCGCCCTCGCGCCGGGCAGTCGTCGTCATCGCGGCCACGTCGGAGCCTGCCCCTGGCTCGGTCAGCGCCATCGCGCAGAGGCCATTGCGCTCGATGACCGGCTTGAGCAGACGCTGCTTCTGTTCGTCGGAACCGGCGAGCAGAATCGGAATACTGGCGAGATGCGTGCCGCCAAGCACCGTCGCGACGCCCGCGCATCCCCAGGAAAGCTCTTCGGTGATGATGCAGTTGGTGAGTTCATCAGTGATGCCCAATCCGCCAATTTCCTCAGGAAAAGCAAAGCTCGTCAGCCCAAGCTCACCTGCCTTCTTCACCAGCTCCCAGGGAAACTCCTCGTTCTCGTCCAGCTCAGCAGCAACCGGACGTATCTCTTCCTCGGCGAAGGTGTGCGCCAGATCGCGCATCGCCTGTTGCTCATCGGTCAGCATGAAATCAACCATCGCGACATCACTCCTCGGCTGCGTTGCGACTGGGTCGTCTCCGTCCTGAATAGACATGGATCGACGTGCGGGCGCGACATCGCGCCACTCCTGCCGAGTGTACACCAGGGGGAACACAGCCAACAAATCACCTCGTATGATCACCTGTGATCGCCTGCCGATCACCAGGCGCATGGCCAGTTGTCACGCGTGCTATCAGATGACCTACCGGGGCGAAACCATACGTGAAGAAGAGGTATTGTATGATGTAGCGCATCACTGGATTGGCGAGCAGGCGCATATTGTAAGGTTGAACATGGGTAATCTCTTCGCTACGGTCATTTTTGGGCTGGCCGCTTCTCTCTGCTGGGGGAGCGGCGATTTTAGTGGCGGTCTGGCCTCTCGCCGTGCCAACGTATCGAGTGTCGTGGTAGCCGCGTATGCGGTGGGACTGGTACTCATGACGACGCTCGCTCTGCTCTGGCACGAGCCATTTCCCCATCCAATGGACCTGCTCTGGGCCAGCCTGGCGGGCATTGCGGGCGTTCTGGGGCTGCTGGCATTCTACTCGGCGCTCGCGACAGGCAAAATGGGCATCGCCGCGCCCGTCTCAGCCGTGCTGACGGCAACGCTCCCTGTCCTCTTCAGCGTCTTCACCGTGGGGCTTCCCAGCCTGATACAACTAGGCGGCTTCCTGGTGGCTCTCGTGGCGATTACGCTGATTTCCCGCCCCGAACGCGCGACGAGTGCGGGATCACCTCGGGGCATCGGCCTGGCTCTGCTGGCTGGATGTGGCTTTGGCTGCTTCTTCATCCTCATCAGCCGTGTGGACCCCGGCACCACATTCTGGTCGCTGGCCGTCGCGCGCTTCACCTCCATCACACCGCTGCTCATTCTGATGCGCTTGCGGCGGCAGCCCATTCTGCCGGGAGCGGATGTGACGCCGCTCATCATCATCACGGGGATTCTCGACGCCGTCGGAAACGCGTTCTTTGTGCTCGCCGCGCACAGTGGCCGTCTCGATGTCGCCGCCATCCTCTCCGCGCTTTATCCCGCGGCCACGGTGATACTTGCAGCCCTCCTGCTGCGCGAGCGGGTCAACCGCGTCCAGGGAATCGGTATCCTGCTTGCGATTCTGGCAATCCCGCTGATCTCGGTATGATGGCGGGAGAGCCACTCCGGCTGTGCGCGACACTGTTAGTCTCTGTTAGTCTCT
>DASUWS010000138.1:0-18610 GCA_036378295.1 Ktedonobacterales bacterium | reverse complement strand
GGGTAGAACTCCTCCACGCGCAATCGCAGCTCGCGATGTGATCTCGCCACCCGCGCGACGGCGGTATGCAGCGGGCAGGGCGCGGCGGCGATGTGTGGGTAATACGGCGGCGAGAAGAAGATCACGATGGCCGGTCCTTCGCGCTCGCTCAGGGTCCAGAGGGTATGCGTCAGGCGCAGGCTACGCTCGCGGCTGTCAATCCCCTCTGGCAGTTGCTTCCAGGCGTCATCGAGCGCAGCGACAACCGCGTCCTCTCCCAGACGGGCGACGCATGCCGCCCGAAGCTCCTGCCACGTCAGCACGTCACCGACCCTCGTCACCGCATGTGGCTGCCAGTTGGCGTTCGCCTGCGTGTCGATCCATTCACGCTCGGCCATGTCAATGCGGGCGAGCGTCCGAGCCAGAGCGACCGTTGCCCGCTGCCGCAAAGTCGCGAGCAGCCTGTCGGGTGTAGTCGAGAAGGTCAGCACGTTCAGATAGAACCAGGCGGCGAAGGGAAGCTGCACGTCGTAATGTGCCTTGAGGTCGGCGGCGTGGAGCGTGACCGGCGGCGGAGTGCTCTGCCCGCGCACGTGGTCGCACAGATCAGGGTTCATGCTCAGGTCGCTGATCAGCTCGGCCGCCAGCAGGTTGGCATCCACACCACTGAATGGCTCGCCAACGTGCGACTCCCGGCCAATCACCAGAAAGCTGGGCAGCAGCTTTCCGACGGTCCCCGTATAGATGTAGCGGTTGGGATCGCTGGGATAGCGTGCAGCGGTGTAATCGGTGTTGATCGCGCCGAGATACTCCAGCCCACGCGCCTCCCGCAGCCGCAGCAGATAACGCACTGCCTGCAGCACCCCCGCTGACTCGTTCTCTTCATCAGGGGTCGCCAAAAAGACGACCGAGAGCGGCAGCGGCTGCTCACGATTGCGCGCGGCTAGATGGCGCACGAGCGCGATATTAGCGGCGACGCCGGCTTTCATATCAATCGTACCGCGCCCCAGCATCCAGTCGTCGGGATAGGCGGCGAGGTCTTCGGCCAGGCCCGGAGTAAAGGCGGCCAGCTCCTCGCGCCGCGCCCAGAGTTCATCCGGACGGTACGCCCAGGGTTCCAGCGGGCCGTAATCACCCGTCTCGACGGTGTCGAAATGGCCCAGCAGCACGATCGTACGCGGGCTGGCGCCCTGTACAAAGGCATAGGCGTTCGCGCGCTCGAAGCGGTCGCCTTCTACCGGATCGAGGCCGCTCTCGGCATAGTAGTCCCCAGAGCCGCCCTCCGTCAGGAGCGCCAAAATCTCGCGGGCAACCGTGATCTCGCCAGCGCCGGGGCTGACACTCTCCAGGCGTACCAATCGCTCGGTAAAGCGCCGCACGTCATCGTACCATCCGCTGGCCATTGCTGTCTCCTTCGCTCGCTTGAACGCTCCAGTACCGTTGCTTTTTCGGAAGGCGCGTTTGATTGTATCAAGCGGCATGCCTGGGCTGCAACTGGACGCGGGCGCGCGCCGATTGGTACAATTCGCCCGGAATACATTGCGATGTGTCACCCCGTCCAGACGGCGCGGATACGAACTGGCTATCGCTCTCCGCAGCGGAATGGACGTCAATTCGAGGTGGAAGAGACAAAAGAAGGGGGCAACGATCATGCGCAGCAAAGTCACCGTCGTCGGAGCCGGGAATGTTGGCGCGACGCTGGGCCAGCGTATTGCGGAGCGCGATTATGCCGATGTCGTGCTCGTGGATGTTATTCCTGACATGCCACAGGGCAAGGCGCTTGATATTCTGGAGGCTGGCCCGGTGCTGGGCTATGATTCGCTCGTCATCGGCACCAATGGCTACGACGAGACGGCAAACTCGGATATCGTGGTTATCACATCCGGCATTGCGCGCAAGCCTGGCATGAGCCGCGATGATCTGATCCGCACCAACCAGGGCATCGTGACGCAGGTGACCCAGGAGATTGTCAGCCGCTCACCCAACGCGATTCTGATCTGCGTGACGAATCCGCTGGATGCGATGGTACAGCTTGCGTATAAGGTGAGCGGCTTCCCGAAGCAGCGGGTGATGGGCATGGCGGGCGTGCTAGATACCGCGCGCTTCCGCACGTTCATCGCGCAGGAACTCAACGTCTCCGTGCGGGACGTGCAGGCGTTCGTGCTCGGTGGCCACGGCGATACGATGGTGCCGCTGGCACGCCTCTCGACGGTCGCGGGCGTGCCGCTGCCCGACCTGATTCCCGCCGAGCGGCTGCAGCAGATCGTGGAGCGAACGGCGAACGGTGGCGCGGAGATCGTCAACCTGCTGAAGCAGGGCAGCGCCTACTATGCGCCATCGGCCTCCGTACTCCAGATGGTCGACTCGATCTTGCTGGATAAGAAGATGATCATGCCCTGCTCGGTCTATCTGGAGGGCGAATATGGCATCAACGGCCTGTTCGTCGGTGTGCCCGCGAAGCTCGGAGCGAAGGGCGTCGAGGAAGTCATTCAGCTTGATCTGACCGAGAGCGAGCGCGCCGCGCTCCAGAAGTCCGCCGATGCGGTTCACGAGCTGATCGGTGTGATGGGGCTATAAGCTGCCAACGCGATGTTTGGGGGGCGCAGGGATGCGCCCCATAGTGGATCAGCGACGTTATTACGACACGCTGGCGCCCGACGGATCTTCCGCATGCGCCCCCTCAGCCGCGCCGCTCCCGCGGAAGCGCATAGCCAGCAGCGAGGCCAGTACCAATGCGGCAACCAGCGCGATGGCGCTGCAAAAGAAGGGCAGCGAGATCGAGATACGGGCGAGTGCCGCGCCAGTGATCGGGCCGAAGAACCACGAGAGCTGCGAGGGGAGCAGCGAGAAGTTGAGGATGGGCGCGCGTCGCTCCTCCGGCGAGAGCAGCGCCAACAGCGCGATGACCGTCGTGCCGATGCCAGCCTGGAAAAGGCCCATGCCGATAATATCAAGCTGGAGCGGCAGTAACGTCTGAACGAGCGCGGCAATCAGCATGCCCACCGCCATCCCGGCCAGGCAGAGCGGCAGCACAAACCAGCGCCCGACAACATCGCCGATGCGTCCCCAGACGGGCGTCATGATGGCCATGGCAATGCCAGAGAGCGTCAGTGTCGTACCGATTACCCCCGCTAACTTGTTCGGGTCGCCCTGATACCACTGTTGCAGCAGGATGGGGATGAACGGCGATGCAAGCGAATAGCCATACATCGCCAGGAAGTAGAGAACGAACAGCCGCAGCACGACCGGCGACGAGACAATCGCATGCACCGCCCCGCGCAGCATCCCCCCAACTGTCTCGCCCGTCACGGCTTTGCGCGCCTCCTCGCGCACGACCAGCGTGAGCATCACCCCGATCAGCACCGAGGCTGCCGCATCCATGCCCAACAGGGCGCGAATGCCTGGTCCCTGGGCGATCAGGCCACCAATGAACGGGCCAATCGACGAGCCAATCGGGAAGCCCGCGCTGGCGATGCCAACTGCCATGCCCAGACGCTTGCGCGGCGTCACGTCAGCCAGCATGGCCAGCATCACTCCGGTGTTGCCGAAGACAAAGCCGCCCAGCAATTGCGCCCCCGCCAGCACCCAGACGTTCGGCGCCAGCGCGGCGACCGTGAACAGAACGCCTTCGACATAGGCGCTGCGCACGATGATGAGCTTGCGACTGTAGCGATCAGCCCAGACGCCCCAGAACGGTAGCAGAGGCAGCCCGATCACGAACCCCAGCGCCGCCAGCACACCCGTCCAGGTGGCGATGTTCTGCGGCGGCACGCCGAGTTGCTGCAGGTAGAGTGGACGGAAGGCATTGAGATGCCCAAACGCCTGAGACTCGACCACGCCCGCCAGGGTGAAGGCCAGCAGCAGCACAACCCAGTTATTCGCGTGCCGCTCCGGTGTTTGTGATGTGGTGTCGCCAGCGCTAGTCGCTTCGATCGTCATCGGTTCCCTTGCTCCAATGTTTCCCCGTTGTCAATGGCCTCGCACAATTGTAAAGGAATTACCCAATCTAAAGCTAGAAGGCTGAAGAAAGACCTTGCCCCGTTCTGCTACAAGTACAAGCACACATGAGGACATCGCCAGAGGAGGTGATACTGATTTCAGGTGAAGTAGTGTTGTCATACGTACCTGCCGGAGCCTGCCAGCGCATTTCCCGCGCCCTGTGGCGCGGAAGCGAACAATGCCAGGCTATCCTCCACGTTCTCGTCGCTCCGGCAACGCATGGGCCTCTGATTCCTCTAGTGGCTCGCGGGTGTAGTAACCGCCATGGAAGTCCAGCATGAAATCCATCCACTCACGGGCGTACTCTGGAGAGCGCGCCACGTAGTCCCCGAGGCGAGGATGAGCACCCTCTCCGCGTTCGTAGCGACGGTAAGCGTCGGCATACTCGGCGGTAATGCGGTACTTGCGCGTTTCGTAGCAGGGCCAGCAGAGCAAATAGGTCGTCTCACGCCATGCAAAGTGATAGTCGCAGAAGTAGCGGTGACACGTCTCACATTGCCATTGAACGTCACGTACACAGCCCACCTTCGCACAGATCATCTCGGCACGCATCGTCTTGACCCGTTCCCTTTCTGGGGTGGCGCGTAGTCTGCCCGCCTACTGGCTGGGCTGCCAGTATGAAACAGCGTCGCACTCTTATCTACCAAGTCGCCGCAGCCAGGCAGATATGACGGGCACTGGCTCACAACTGGGAACTCGTGACGGGAGATCTTGCCGTGAGAATCCCGTGGACTTCGACGTACCTCTCACATATGCCTGGCGGGCGCTGTATCAGGCACGGTTCCTTCCCAGGACTCGTCAGTTGACGGAAAGTAGAGCACTATGTTCCTCACCAGATGGAAGCAGGAGCGCACGCGCACACTGCTGCTCCTGCTGCCGCTCACGAGTCTGTTTCTGGCGATTTGGGCCTGTGGTTTGAGCATCGGACCACACATCGGTTATCACCCACCGCCCGCAACGCATCTTCCAGCGTCTCAGTTGCGCCTGGAGATCGGGATTACTGGCCAATATGAACAATATGGAAGTACGCCAAACGCTCTGATGCAGGTACGGGTCTTTGAGGAAGCCACTTCCCGCGAGGTGTCCTTGCCTGATACGGCGAGCCTGACGTGCAACGGCGCCAACATCAAGCCCTACACCGGTAACGCCCTTCCGCACATCTGTCCCCGCCAGCCACCAGACGGCACATACCGCATCGTCTATACGGATGAGCATGGAGCATCAACGACCGTCGTGGTGCCTGTCCCTGGCAGCTCCTTCGCTATCATCTCCCCGCAGGATGGCTCGACGGTGAAGATTCCCACCAATGGTGTACTTCCGATTCGCTACACGATACCCAGTGTGCCCCCGAATGGGAGTGTCGCCATCAACTATGTCACGGCGGCGTGTAGCGTATCACCTGCTCAACCATGCGGCGCGGTCAGCGCCAATCTGAAACCGGCCGTTACCCCGACGCCTGACAGCCACGCTGTCGTGACGCCGGGGACTAGCGGGTCCAGTGCCGTGATGCGTGTCGCAAGCCGCGCATTCGCGACCACGACTCCGGGTAAGACCCCGACGTCTGGTCCCACCCCGACGCAAGGCCCGACTGCAGTGCCAGCAGCCACACCAAGGCCAACCCTCCCTGTGCCAGCGCCTACAGCGGGCGTGACGCTGAGCGGAAACGCGGGAACGATCTTACTCGCGGGCGACTACAGCATGTTTCAGCCAGCGAAAGGCTTTCTCACCATGGACGTGGAGGCGCATGTGACGCCCGACCCAGGCGACTTCCACTCTGTCACTGTTAGCTACTCCGATATCCTGCACGTTGCGTTCACCTGGACCCGCTGACGCGTGCTTTTGTGGATATTTCAGAGCATCTGGCAATGCGGGTTTGTCTGCTCGGCGTCAAGCCGCCTAGTGGTGCGCTGGACTGATTGCCGCATGACAGAGCAGCTTTCCGAATTCGGTATGTGTCGAGCACTTCCCAGGCAGGCGATGTCTCGTAGCCACCTGCATAGAGGTGCCAGCACGTTCGCACGCGGCTGATGGGTTGGAAAGGTTCAGCACCATGTTCCCTGCCAGACAGATGACAAAGGGGCGACGACAGAAGCTGCTTCTCCCACTGCCGATCATGAGCCTGTTGCTGGCAATCTGGGCCTGTAGCAGCAACAGAATAGGATATAAGCCTCCACCCGTGACACATCTTCCGGCTGCCCAGTTGCGCGTGGGGTTTCAGTTCCTTGGGCAATATGGCAACACACCGAACGTTACTATAGCGACAAGCATCTTTGAGGCAGCGAGCTCTAAACAGGTGTCTCTGGCGGATAGCGCGAGGCTGACCTGCAATGGCACTGACATCAAGCCCAGCACGAGTAACGCCGTCCCGCGCGCGTGCCCCCGCCAGCCGCCGGGAGGGGCTTACTATATCACCTATACCGATGAACATGGAGTATCAACGACTGTCGTAGTGCCCGTGCCCACTGGTTCCTTTGCTATCCTCTCCCCACAGGATGGCGCGAGGGTGAAGATTCCTACCAATGGCGCGCTTCTAGTTCGCTACGCGATCCCGATGGCGCCACCCAAGAGCACTGTCGCCCCGAGCTACATTGAGGCGTCATGTAAGGTATCTCCCGACCAGCCATGCCCGGCTATCGCGGCATCTCTGTATGTCGATACTGGCACGCCGACGCCAGGCAGGGGAACCGCAACAGCAACGGTCTTCGAAGACCGCGGACCACCGACCCCGACGCCCGATGGAAGCGAGATATACCCCACTCCAGTGCCGCGCGTCACTCCGACACTAGACTCCACCTCAACGGCGGTACTACCCGGCGCAACCCCGACGCAGCGCGATGGTATAGGAACGTTCGTCCTCACGGGCGACTTCAGCGGGTTCCAGCCGGGTCCAGGCGTCGTCACGGTGAACATTTCGGCACAGATAACGCCGGACCCCGGAGCCTTCGCTGCCGCGACTGCCAGTTTTTCTGGCAGTGCATCCGCCAACATCACCTGGACCCGCTGACTCCTCGCGCAAGGGATGCTTCTGGGGTACGTGATGGGCGTTCTGCGGTACAATAGAGCGGAGAATCTGCCTCCCCTCTCCCGGTGGGGGAGGGGCCGGGGAGGGACCAGGACATATGCCAATCCGCCAGTTGCCGCGGGATGTCGCCGCCAAGATCGCCGCCGGAGAAGTCATCGAGCGACCGGCATCGGTGGTGAAAGAGCTGATCGAGAACGCGCTGGATGCCAAAGCGCGCACCATCCGGCTGGAAATTGCCGGGGGCGGCCTCGATCTGATTCGCGTCAGCGACGACGGCAATGGCATCGCGGCGGACGACATGCCGCTGGCGTTCGCGCGCCACGCTACCAGCAAGATTGGCTCCCTGAGCGACCTGGAGCATATCGCGACGCTCGGCTTTCGCGGCGAGGCACTCGCCAGCATTTCCGCTGTGGCGCGGGTGACTCTGCTCAGCCGCCCGCGAGATGCCACCGCCGGAGCCCAGGTGAGCGTTGACGAGGGCGTACCCGGCTCCGTGACGCCTGCTGGCGCACCCGCCGGAACCTCCATCACCATCCGTGGCCTGTTCGCGTCGGTGCCCGCTCGCCTCAAGTTCCTCAAGACGCGCTCCACGGAGACCGCCCACTGTCTGCGCCTGCTGGAACAGTACGCGCTGGCATGGCCGAGCGTGCGCTTCACCGCGATCAGCGAGGGGCGACAACTCTTCAGCACTCCCGGCGACGGCAGGCTGCTGAGTGCCATCGTCGCGGTCTATGGGCTGCGTGTCGCCGAGCAGATGGTTCCGCTGGATGAGGATACCGATGCCACCGCTGAGCCGCCACTGCAAGAGGCCATAGCCAGCGAGCGCCCACGTGTCAGCGGCTATGTCAGCCGCCCGTCGTGCTACAAGGCGACGCGCCAGTTCATCTCGTTCTTCGTCAATGGCCGCTGGGTGCAGAGCCGCACGCTCACCTACGCCGTCGAGGAGGCATATCACTCGCTGCTGCTGACCGGCAGACATCCCGTCGCCGTCATCAACATCGCGCTCGACCCGGCGGAGATGGATGTCAATGTGCATCCCGCCAAGACGGAGGTGCGTTTCCTGCGCGAGCGGCTGGTCTATGCGGCGGTGCAGCGGGCAGTACGCGCGACGGTTCTCGCCACCGCTGAGGCGCCAGAGGTCTCTGGCCGGGCATTCAGTGCGCCCGCATGGCCATCGGCTGATCTGGCTGACGCCGTTGAGTCGTCAGACGCTCTGACGCCGGATGCTCCCTCCGGCTTGCCACAACCAGGCAAGGTCGCGCCTGGCTCGCTCTGGCGCGGGTCGAGCGTTGCGGCGGGCGAATCGGTGGCGCGTGGCGCGGCGGGCGGGTTCGCGGTGCCGGGCGTCGCGGCGGAAGGAACGGTCGGCGGGAAGAAGCTCCCCGCGCTGCGCGTGCTGGGGCAGGTGTCGCAGGCCTACATCATTACCGAGGGACCGGACGGCGTCTACATGGTCGATCAGCATGCCGCCCACGAGCGCATCCTGCTCGAGCGGATGATCGGCGAGTGGCGCGCGCGCGGCATCTCGTCGCAGCTTCTTCTGGAGCCACAGCCTGTGGACCTGGCGGCCACCGAGCGCGAGGCCATCGAAGATCACCTGGAGCAGTTGCGCGGCATCGGCTTCGAGATCGAGCCCTTCGGCGGCGATACGATTCTGGTGCGGGCTGTGCCCGCGACGCTCAGTGCTCAGGCGCGTACCCAGTCGCTGCGGGAGCTTCTGCTGGAGCTTGCCGGAGCCGACGCCGAAGCGGCCAGCCACGGCGAGACCTGGGAGGAGCACGCGCTCGCCAACGTCGCCTGCAAAGCGGCGATCAAAGCGGGGCAGCCGCTCTCGCCTGAGGAGCAGCGTGAGCTGATCCGCCAGCTCGAACAGGTGGACGCGCACCAGAGTTGCTGCCACGGTCGCCCAACGATGGTGCATCTTAGCCTCGCCGCGCTCGAACGCGAGTTCGACCGCCGCTAGCCCTTAGCCATGAAAAGCCCGCGTCGAACGACCAGCGCGGATGCTCCGCCCGCAGCAAAGGCAGGTGGGCGTCCCAGGCCGAGGCAGGGAGCGCCTCAACCGGGCGCGGCCCAGGCGGCTGAGCGCTCATGCCTGATGGGTGCTATTCAATCATGTCGAGGTACTTGTCGTTCCGAATCGTATCACGCTTGTCCTGGCCAGTTAAGATGAGGCGGACGACGAGAAACGTCGCCGGTTCTGTGGAGGTGTTGACAAAGGTGTGCGGTGTATCTTCGACCCGTGCAATGTCGCCTGCGTGCATCACTTGGGACCTCATCTTACCGTCTGCCAGCCAGCGCGCCTCGATCTGGCCCGACGTCATGAGGATCGTCTCTTCGATCAGCCGATGGTGGTGCCAAGGTTGCACCGTACCAGGTTCGAGGACATTGTAATGCAGTTCGTATTCGGGAAAGATGTAGTACGTCACACAGGTGCCTTCGGGCTTGCGCACAAAGATACCCTGCTCGCGGGGGATGACCTGCACAGCAGTCCTCGCTCTCTCGTGGGATAGCCAGTCAGGAGAACTCAGAGGGTAGAGCGGCTGACCGAGAAAGATGGTCTCCAGGGAAGCTAAGATCGCGCAGCCCTGCATGGGATGGATGGCGTAGGAGATCAATGGGCCGGTGCACGTCACATGCGTCCCTGCACACGCGTCAGCAGCCCCGCCACCTGCTCGCGAAGGGCGCGATTCTCAGCTTTCAGGCGAGCGATTGCTCCCTCGGACGGCATGCTTCTACAGTACACCTACAGCGCAAGCCCGGCTGACCAAACACGACTGGTTCTCCAAATAACATCGTCGCGCTCCTCGCTTCCCACACACTTCCCAGCATTTCAGAGCCTTGCTCTATAATCCTAGCGGCATGCGCATCGCTCACGACCAGTGACAAGCAGTGAGCATGATGAGATGCACGATTGACGCGGATGACACGGATAAGGAGCAGCGACGTGCGCGAGCTTTCGAGGATTCTGGCCGACGAGATCAGCCGCAACGGCCCCATCACGTTCGCGCGCTTCATGGCCATCGCGCTCTACCATCCGACGCTTGGCTACTACGCGGGCGGCGGACAAGGGCGCGAGCCAGTCGGCTGGGAGGGCGACTACTTCACCAGCGGTGACCTGCATCCACTCTGGGGTGAGTCTATCGCCCGCCAGCTCCACCAGATGTGGGAGCTACTGGGCCGGCCTGGGCGCTTCGATGTCGTGGAGCCGGGGGCTGGGCGCGGCCTGCTCGCACGTGATGTTTGGGGCTGGGCGCTGCGCAACGCGCCGGAGTGGGCGGCGACGCTGCACTATACGCTGGCCGACCGCGCCCCAAAGGATACGCCTCTCCGGATGGCACGCGAGACACGACTGGCGACGGAACTGGCACGGCTGAACGTCCCCGAGGGAGCGACCCGCTGGGCCGACGATCTGGACGCCGCACTACCAGCGGAGGGAATCTCTGGCTGCGTCATCTCGAACGAGCTGGCCGACGCGTTGCCGGTCCATATCGTGGAGAAGCAGGGCGACTCCCTGCAAGAGGTCTATGTGGATGTGGACCTCACCAGGGGCCGCTTTGTCGAGCGCCTGGGGCCGCCGTCCGCGCCAGCGGTCGCGAGCTATCTGGAGGCGTTTCGCGTGCCCTGGCGTGAGTTTGCCGATGGCTGGCGGGCCGAGGTCTGTCTGGAGGCGCGCGCGTGGATGCGGCGAGTCGCGGGGGGCGTCCGGCGCGGCTTCGTGCTGACGATTGACTATGGCGATACCGCGCGCAGGCTCTACACACGCCACCGCAGGCGCGGCACCCTCGCCGTCTATAGCCAGCACCAGTTTGGCGACCGCCCGCTGGCACAGCCCGGCACGCAGGATTTGACAGCGCACGTCAACTTCAGCGCGCTGATTCAGACAGGCCGGGAGCATGGCCTGCGGCTGGCGGGTCTGACGACCCAGGCGACATTCCTGAGCGCCCTTGGACTGCGCGAGCGCATCGCGGCATACAGCGTGCAATTGGTGCCAACCACCGGGGGTGGCGGCGTCGCAGGCGATAGCCAGCTTGCGTATCTGCGCCGCATCTCGCAGCGCAACGCTCTGAACGTGCTGCTCAATCCAGCGGGACTGGGCGGCTTCAAAGTACTGATCCAGCAGCGCGGCGTGCCTGGTTCCAGCCGGCTGTTGCTGGGCCTACGATCACCCGCGTCACGCGTGTGACCCTGCTGCAGCAGATGGTCCTCCCGCGGATCATCCAGGGCTCCGGATCTCGTCAGGTGATGTGCGGATGTTTCACACGCCACTGACGCGACTGTAATCGATCGCGTATAATTGTGCGCAGGGAGCCAGCAGCGTAAGTCGTATTTGGGGACGGGAGAAGCGGGCATGCGCGACCAAAAGGAACGCTATCTCGGACAATACCGCGTGCTGGATCAGATCGGCGCGGGAGGTATGGCGCGTGTCTTTCGCGGCTATCAGCAGAAGCTGGATCGCTACGTCGCCATCAAAACCATTCCGACACAGGGCAACGACCGCCACATGACGGCGCGTTTCGAGCAAGAAGCAAAGCTGATCGCCCGATTGGCGCACCAGAATATTCTGCCGGTATACGACTATGGCGAGGAAAATGGCTGGGCCTACATCGTCATGGAATACGTTCCCGGCGGCACCGTGCGCGACCGCCTGGCAACCGCCGAAGCGACGCGCACGCTGGCTCCGCTCCTCTGGGTGCTGAAGATATGCGAGCAGGCGGCTCTTGCCCTTGCGTACGCCCACGACAACAAGGTGATACACCGCGACGTTAAGCCCGCCAATATGCTGCTGCGCACCGAGGATCAGATGCTGCTCTCCGATTTCGGCATCGCCACCATGCTCGCGGCAAACGCATCGAGCCACCGGGGCAGTGTCGGCATCGGCACGCCGCAATATATGGCCCCGGAGCAGGGCATCGCCAACGCCTCTGTGGACGGGCGCGCTGATATCTACGCGCTGGGTGTCGTACTCTATCAGGCGGTGACGAATCGGCTGCCATTCTATGCCGATCAGCCCGCCGCGATCATCCAGAAGCAGATCCAGGAGCCGCTGATCGCGCCGATCATGTATAATCCCGACCTGCCATCCCTCATCAACGACATCATCGTGCGGGCGATGGCCAAGGACCCCCGCGCGCGCTACCAGCATGGCAGCGAGATGGCAACGGCGCTGGCCGAGGCGCAGGTTGCGCTGAAATCGAATGGACATACCGCCAGAATTGCCGTACCCAACTCCAGACCCACTGCCGCCGCCCCACCTTCATTGCGGCCACAGCCCGCCGCTCCGCCCATTCTTCCGGGCGACGCTCGACCCGCGGGCGCCTGCTTCCGCTGTGGCACGGTCAATGGCACGCAGAATCGCTACTGCACCTTCTGCGGCTATGATCTCTCGGGCGGGCGGGCCCAGGTGGACCGTGTCCCCGGCCCGAATGGGCGCCCGCTGCGCTGCCGACTGACCTTCCTCAACGGATTGCTGATGGGGCGCACCTTCCTGCTGCATCAGGATGTCACGACTATAGGACGCACGACGGGCAACGATGTGCTCATCCTCGACGGCACGGTTTCGCGCCACCACGCGCGCCTGATCTTTCACAATGGCCAGTGGTCCATTGAAGACGCTGGCAGCGCCAACGGCACCTGGGTCAATGGCCAGCGCATCAAGCGCCCCAGAACGCTGCAAACGGGCGACAAGGTCCGCCTGGGCGACGCGTGGGCGACGTTCGAAGTGGTGAGCTGACATCCGGACATCTGGGCTCGATGGCACAAACTTCGCGTGCGGCTCCCGCGTACTATTATGCGGATGCGCGTGCGGCAGAGGCGCCGCGCCGGGATGACAGGCAATCCCCACCAGCGAGAGGAATGCGGAGCCAACGATGAGCGCACAGACCCAGATGGCTGCCCGGCCATTCGATGAGATGCCAATCATTACACGTTTCGAGGATTACCCCTCGACCATGCCCACATTGCTCGCGCAGGAAGCGCAGCGCCTCGGCCCAATCTTTCGGGCGGAGGTTGGCCCGCAGGCGCAGAGCATCTTCGGCAAATGGATCGTCTTTATGGTTGGTCCGGAGGCCAACCGCTTCGTGATGCACTCACATCGTGACCACTTCAGCCACGATCTTGGCTGGTCACCGACGCTTGGAGGCGTCTTCGAGAAAGGGCTGCTCAACACCGACGATCCCGAGCACGCCCGCCAGCGCAAGTTGATGAATCCGGCGTTCGTCATCTCCTACATGAGCCGCTATCTGCCCATTATGAACCGCATCATCGCGGACCGCAGCCGCGACTGGGCCGAGCGCGGCGAGATCGACATCTACGCCGAGGCGCGCAAGATCACCTTCGACGTGGCGGCTGAATGCCTGACGGGCCTGCGCACAGGCGCCGAGGTAGACCACCTGCGCGAGCTGTTCTACACGCTGATTCGTCCTGACTTCGACGCGATGGAGTCGATGGCTGAGTATATGGCCAAGATGATGGACGTGCGCGCCGAGCTGGATAGCATGTTGCTTGCCAAGATTGCCGAGCGACGCCAGGCCCCCACCGACGATATTCTGGGCATGCTGGTCAAAGCCGGAGACGAGCAGAACAGGCCCTTCACTGACCGCGAGCTGCTCGGCCAGCTACACATTCTGCTGGTGGCGGGTCACGAGACCACAACGACGCTGAGCGCGTGGCTGCTTTATCTGCTCGCGGCGCATCCCGATCTGCTGGCGCGTGTTCGCGCTGAGATGGAGGAGGCGCTGGCGGCGACGGGCGGCGAGGTGACGCTGGAAGCGATCAAAGCGATGCGCCTGCTGGGCTACACCGCCGACGAGGCGGGACGGCTCTACCCACCGGTGGGCAATGTGCCGCGTGGCGTCGTCAAAGACTTCACCTTCGGCGGCTATCACGTCCCGGCGGGCACGCGTGTGCTGCTCTCGCTGGCGGCGTGCCATCGCCTGCCGCATGTCTTCACCAACCCTGACGAGTTCGACCCCGACCGCTTCGCCCCGCCACGCGAGGAGGACAAGCGCACGCCCTACTCGCTCGTCACGTTCGGTGGCGGGCCGCGCATCTGCATCGGCATCAACTTCGCGCAGGTCGAGGTCAAGGCGATGGCGACCCATATCCTGCGGCACTACACGCTGACTCCCGTGCCCGATCAGGATATCCAGCACGTCTACTACAGCCCGGTGGCGACCCTGCTCAACGGCATTAGGCTGCGGGCGGCGCGGCGTGAATCGGCAGCAAACGGAGAGGGATAGAGGGATGTCACATGGGTGACGTGGGTGACGTGGGTGATATGGGCGAACTGCAGCACAATGCGCAACCGCAACTGGTAATTGCCAGGGAGTTTCGCATCCGCCGCTCTGAGCTGGTCTGCCCGGGCAACTCTTCAGCGAAGATGGCGAAGGCTGCCGCCTCGGGTGCCGATCAGGTGATCTTCGACCTGGAGGATGCCCTCGCCGTCTCGCAGAAAGAGGCGGGCCGCCAGACGGTCATCGAGGCGCTGCGCACGCTCGACTTCGGCGGCAAGATCCGCACGTTCCGCGTCAACAACGTGCGCACGCGCTTCTGCTACCGCGATCTGATCGAGGTGGTGGAGGCGGCGGGCGGCTCGCTGGATGGCGTCGTCGTGCCGAAGGTGAGCGGGCCGGAGGATGTGATCTTCATCGACCGGCTCCTGAGCCAGATCGAGGAGCAAGCGAGCCTGCCGCGCGGCCATATCACCATCGAGGCGCTCATCGAATCGGCAGACGGCGTGTTGCATGCCGAGCAGATCGCCCGCGCGACGCCGCGCATGGACGGGCTGGTTTTTGGGCTGGTGGACTTCGCCGGAGACATCGGCGCGCAGGAAACGGGCGCGGAGCAGTTCTTCTACTATAACTACGCCAAGGCGAAGACAATTGTCGCGGCGCGGGCTGCTGGCATCACCTGCGTCGACGGGGTGACGCTGGCGATACGCGACCTGGAGGCATGCCGCCGGGATGCCCAGATGGCGGCGCGGATGGGATTCGATGGCAAGTGGGCGATTCATCCGTCGCAGGTCCCGGTCATCAATGAGGCGTTCACGCCCTCCCAGGAGGAGATTGCGCGGGCGCAGCGCATCCTCGACGCCTACGTGCGGGCCGATATCGAAGAGGGTGTGGGCGCGATGGTGATCGACGATGAGATGGTGGACGCCGCGACGCTCCGGCTGGAATGGAAGAAGCTGGCAATTGCGCGGAAAGCAGGGCTGGCATAGCTGGCGTAGGGAGCTGTCGCGCTGATCTCACGGATCACGGCGCGGGCGCTTGCCAGCGCTGTCGTGGCGGGGAGCGGGTTTGCCGCTCTTACTGCCGCTCTTGCCGCTGCTTTTGGCGCTCTTCCCGGTCTTGCTCTTGCTCTTGCCTGCGCCCTGGGGCTGACCTCCACGCGCGGGCGCCTTCCCAGGTGAGCGTCTCGCGCCAAAGATCGCCTGCGCCTCCGCCTCGTGTCCATGCGTCATCAGCCACTGGCGCGCTTCATCATGCTGGCTCGCCAGGGCCGGGCTGGTAGCGACCATCATCCACATCGCCGCCTCCGGATCGGTTGCTGTCTGCTCGGTCCACTGCCCCTCGGCAATCAGAAACGCCCGCAAGGCAGCGGGATTCCGCTGGCGCAGCACGTCGTCCAGTTTGCGGCGAAACTCTGGGTAGCTTGACGCTGAATCGCTCATAGCGAGAGAACACTCCACAGTACGGGAATCATGCCCCTGGAACAAGAGTTACCCCTCACCACCTCCCGATGCCGGAAGGGATGAGGGGGACTTACTGGCGATTTTACTCGTTGGAATCGGAGGGTCCATTACCCTGTGGCCGCCGCCCCAAGATCGAGAGGACGCTGTTCTTGAAGTTGCTCCACAGGTCGTCGAGGACTTCAGACAGATCTCTCGAATCTGGATGCTCGCTCGTTACGGGCGCAGCCGATGCTGGGGCAGCCATCGCAGAAGCTGTGTCTTCGGCTGGCGCTTCGCTGGCCCCATCGCTAGCTGCGCTGCCAGTGTCAGCAGCCTCCTCGATTGGCGTGGCGTCCGCTGCTGCATCGGCTGGCTCCACTTGAGCGGTGGTGTCGGCGGACATGTCAGTCGCCGTATCCTGAGCCGTGTCAGCCATGGTATCCGCCTCGACCTCATTGGCGAGCGGGGCTGCGTCAGCCGCGTCACTGGGGCTGGCATCCGCTCCGGCGGTCATGATCTCGGTGGCTTCGGTCGCCTCAGCGGGCGTACTGGCGCTCGCGTCACCAACGTCACTGGCGCCAGCGCTGGCATCATCCGACGCAGCAGAAGCATCACCAGCACTCTCAGCAGCGGGTTCGTCTGCTGGGCCTGAGTCGGCCAGCGCCGACACGTCCGAAGCTGGCTCGCCCTCCGCTGCCTCAGCAGGCGCCTCAGCTACCTCGCCAATCTCGACCGCCTCGACGGTCTCGGTCGCCATAGCCATGTAGGAGCCTGGCTCAGACGCGTCAGTTGTCTCAGCCCGCCTGATCTCGTCCGGCCCACCCATAATCTCGGTATCCGGGCTTACCTCATCCGGTCCGCCCGTAATCTCCGTCTCGGGAGCAGTCTGGTCAGGCCCACCCGTGATCTCGGTCTCTGGGGCAACCTCATCTGGTCCGCCCATGATCTCGGTCTCGGGCGCGACCTCATCCGGCCCTCCTGTAATCTCGGTCTCGGGAGCAACCTGATCAGGTCCGCCCATCGTGTCTTCTTCTTCTTCTCCGCCTGCGCCAGCTCTTTCGGGAGAATCAGACTCTTCGTCTCCGGACGTCATGTCGCCATAACCGCCCGTATCCGAAGCGTCCAAGGCGTCTGATGCGTCCGAGGTGGCCATCATGCTCGTCGCCTCAGCCGCGCTGGTGGCATCGCCGGAGTCAGCCGGCCAGCCAGCGGAATCCAGCGTCGCGGTGGTATCGGGCGCGGCGGTGCTCTCCTCGACATCCTCGCTCTCGCTGGCAGCCACTGCTGCTTCCACTGTCGCTGCTTCCTCGTCCCCTGCATCGGCGGACTCTTGCTCGGCCTCCGCGGCCTCGCCATCGGCGGGAGTAGTCACGTCAGCGGCCGCCTGCGCCTCGTCACTCGTGGCATCGCTGGCAGACGCCTCCATATCGCCGCTTTCCGCGTCGGCTGCTTCTGCCGCGTCGGCTGGCGCATCGTTCGCGACATCAGCGTCGCTGGCGGCGGAGTCGCTGGCAGACGTATCGGCAACGCGCATCGCCACGACAGTCACTTCGCCGTCTTCGTCTGCCGCGCCACTGGTTTCGTCAGGAATCTCATCGCTGGCCGCGCTCTCGACAGCCGCCACGTCAACAGCGCCATCGCCATCGACCGGCGTCTCATCCGGCGTGCTGGCGCCATCAACGGCCACAGCCTCGGCCTGGCCATCAACATCCTCAGCGGCCGCAGCCTCAGCCGACTCAGCCGCCTCAGCCGCCTCAGGTTCGGTGGAACCCATCACGAAACCATCATCCAGCGTCGCACCCGGTGCGAATGAGCTGGCAGCCTGCTCAATGTCGCTGCTCGATTCCCCATCTGTTGCAAGTTCCCCCGTACCCACACCGCCACCCGGTCCTGCGCTCGCCATCTGGCCGTCTGCCACGGAGGATACAACCAGCTCTTCCGCTGTCAGATCGTCCGCAGTGTTGCCATTACTGGCGTTTTGTACCTGATCCTCAGAATCCACGATAGCCCCCTGTGTTCTACATCACTAAAGAACAACGGTAGGTTGTCATTCTGGCTGCCTGCTGTGTGGGCGCGGACAGCCATTCTCACGCTCGGGTCGTTTCAATGTACCGGCAAGAACATGCGAGGGTCTGAATGTGCCTGAGATGTGGTCCATGCACGAACAATGGTCACATCCCTTGATCTGTCCTCATGGTGGTCCCTGGACAGCGGTGTAGGGTCGAGCAATAGACAGCAGAAAGCATGCCAACGGCGCTGGACGGTCGTAAGCGAGGTGAGGAGGGGGCGGCGCCGTTGCGCCGACCCGGGTGCACGAACCGCGACGCCATTGTCGGGTGCGTCACCGGGTGGGCAGCGGCGCACATCTCGCAGATGCTCGCCATCCGTCACAGATGATGGCCATTCGTCCGAACCGTGACATCCGCTGCCCCCAGCAGTCTCCTTGTGACATCACGCCGCCAGACAGGGCATGGGCGTCTCAGGGCGAGATGTTGGAATGGATTACCGGTGGCTCGTGAGAATGCATCGTAGCATGTGGAGATTGGGGAACTGCGTCGAGGTTCGTGCGCTCGCGCAGATATTCCCCGGAATCCGCTGCTTTGGGCGCCTCCTACACGCGACAGATGTCACTATCCCAAATATGCAGCGTTCGAGCGGGGACATCGCTGAGGACATCACCGGCGGACGCCTGCATCGCGGACCTGGGCATTGCCCCTTGCTCCACACCGGAGCGTCTGGGATTTGCGGCGCCATGCTGTCCCTTATGCGAAGGCTCCGCAAGCTCTGCCCTGAATTGGATAGAGCAAGTATACCTATTGCACAGGCAGTCGTCAATTGGCTCGCATCACGAATCCGCAGCATTCCAACAGCGCGGCGGATCTCTACCAGCCAGCGATTCCCCTGATGCACTAGCCGGGAGATGCTAGCCTATGTGG
>DASUWS010000137.1:0-27408 GCA_036378295.1 Ktedonobacterales bacterium | reverse complement strand
CGTTACCAATGTGGCGTTTCTCAAAGGGCGCATCGAAGACATCCCGCTACCTGCCAGTTCGGTTGATGTGGTGATCAGCAACTGCGTCATCAATCTGGCCGCCGATAAATCGGTGGTCTTGCGCGATGCGTTTCGCGTTCTGCGTCCTGGCGGGCGCTTTGCCGTCTCGGATGTGGTGGCGGATGGTCCTGTGCCCGAGGCGTTGCGGCGGAATATGGAGGCATGGGTTGGGTGCCTGGCTGGTGCGCTGGATGTGGACGAGTATATCCGTTTGTTGCGTGAGGTCGGATTCGAGGACGTGAGTGTCACGATTACCCGGCGCTACACCGTCGCGGAAGCGGGACTTGATCCGGCCACATTGCCTGAGGGCTGGCAGGCGGGCGACGGCAAGCTCGCTAGCGCGTTCGTACGTGCCACTAAGCCAGCGGTGATGCTTGCCGAGACCATCTCGTCATCACCCGCCGCAGTGGATGGGTGCTGCGGCGGTAGGGGCTGCCAGTAAGCAGCAGCCGGACGCCAGCGAACATGCGTGAACGCTTGCCGCGAAGCTATCGCACTGTTATAATGCCCTGATGCCTTCCACAGTGCCAGGGGCCGTCAGGCAACACAGGGGGCGGCGAACCATGTCAGATGATACGCCGAGACGTGTTCTCTTGCTGTGTACACACAATTCTTCGCGGTCGCAGATGGCCGAAGGATTGCTTAGGGCGCGTGGTGGCGGGCGCTTCGACGTCAGCAGCGCGGGCACGCATCCCCGGACAGTCCATCCGCTGGCGATCCAGGCTATGTGGGAGATCGGTATTGACATCAGCGAGGCTGCTGGATACCGTGCCAAGAGTCTTGAGGAGTTTGTCGGCCAGCCGATTGATCTGGTGGTGACGGTCTGCGACGAAGCGGCGGAAGAGTGTCCGTTCTTTCCGGGCGCGCGCCGCCAGGTCCACTGGGGTTTTCCGGACCCCTCGGCAGCCATGGGCTCAGAGGCCGAGCGGCTGGCGGTCTTTCGCTCGGTCCGCGATGCCATTGCCGCGCGCATTGATCAGTTCCTGCGCGAAGAAGTTGCCTGATCGCTTGAGACGCCGCTCCATTACCGGCTAATCGTGATCAAGTCAGAGCAAGACGGAGAGATGAGCCATGCCCGATGAGTTGCTGGGAGAAACGTTGCCCGTGAAAACCAGGGAGACGACGGAGGAGGAGTTGCGGGCGTCCACCATCGGCCCGTTACAGCCGTTGACTGGCAAGGTGCGTATCGTCGAGTACAATCCCATGTGGCCGCGGCAATTCGTCGTCGAGGCAGAGAAGGTCCGGGCGGCGCTAGGCGAGCGCGCGCTGCTCATTGAGCATGTCGGCTCGACATCCGTGCCAGACCTGGCGGCGAAGCCCATTCTCGACATCCTGCTCGTCGTGGCGGACTCGGCGGACGAAGCGGCCTATCTGCCCGCGCTGGAGCAGGCTGGATACGTGTTGCGGATTCGCGAGCCAGAGTGGTACGAGCATCGTGTCCTCAAGGGTGCTAATCCCGATGTCAACATGCATGTCTTCACATTTGGCTGTGAAGAAATCGAGCGTATGCTGCTGATGCGCGACTGGCTGCGCAACCATGACGACGACCATGATCTCTATGAGTGTACCAAGCGCGAGCTAGCCCAGCGCGACTGGAAGTACGTCCAGAACTACGCGGACGCCAAGACCGAGGTGGTCGAAGCTATTCTGGCGCGGGCGCGAGCGGCTAGCGCACCTGGCCAGCCTTGATGGATGGTGAGTTGGTTGCCCCGACCGAACTAGAGCACCACGCCAGGCTCAAGAGGCCGCGGATGATGATGGTATAGCATCGGTCCCAACGGTGAGTGCTGGCGCCTGGCTTTCACTCCGGCTTCGCGCTCGATGGCGCGGCCTGCTGAGGAGCGTCTGCCGCTGAGCGATGGGCGCGTGCCTGGCGAATCACATCGCGCAGTTGATCCAGGTGGCTGTCGGCGTGGCGTAATCCGCTCAGAAAACGCGCTACCGGCCCTATGGCGCGGGCGCCTTCTCGCGGCACATAGGTATTCGTCAGATGAGGCGCGTCGGGCCACATGGCGAGGCTTGCCAGCCGCATACGTCGGCTCTCTTCGAGACGGGCGCGGCATTGAGCCACGGTGGTGATCGTCGTCCAGGGAACCTCACTGCGCGAGCGTCCATGGAACGGTACACCTCGGGCTAGCTCAGCGGCCAGGGCCGCGGATTCCTCCGATGAGGCGGTCATGTGTACGATGATATGGCCCAGAGTCCAGGCCATGGCGGTTTCTTCGTTCGAGGCGGCATCGGGGTCATAGGCCAGGGGATCATCCGGAACGAATGTAACATCGGCGTCGGCACAGAGGAGTAGCATCTCCTGGACATCATCGATCAGGTCATTGGTCAGGCGCCCAAGATCGTCACGTGTCAGCTCTTCCTCCCGCTCAGGGAGTCGAAATGCCATAGATCCATCTCCTTTGGGCATGGCCGGAGGGCAGTGGATGTGCCTGGCCACACCATACACATACACAAATATCTGTTTGTGCGCGTCTCACCGATGCTCGTTTCTGCCGCTGTATGCCTCGACGCGCAGTGCTGCGGTTGAAATCTGCTGGATACACCGTAATATTATCATGGAAGCGACATCATTTTAGGAAGTATGGGAATTTTCGTCCTACCCTGTAATATTATCATGGAAGCAGCATCATTTTAGGAGGTGTGGAAAGTTCGTTATCGTGCTCATACGAGCACATTGGAAGGGAGTACACCTCTATGTACACCTCTATGGCTGCTTCGGTTGCCATTGCCTGGCTTATTATTCGCCTGGTTGCCGGACTCACGCTGGCCGCGCATGGCGCACAAAAACTCCTCGGGTGGTTTGAGGGACCCGGCGTGGACAAATGGGAGCAAGTCTTGGCGGCCCAGGGAATGAAGCCCGGGCGTGTCTGGGCGTGGCTGAACATCGTGGGTGAGCTGGGTGGTGGCCTCTCGCTCGCGTTCGGATTCCTGACGCCATTTGGTGCCGCGGGAGCGCTTGGTGCGATGTTCATGGCCATCGTCAAATCGCATTGGAGGAACGGTTTCTTCAACAGCAAGCGCGGGCTCGAGTTCCCGCTCGCATTGATGGCTATGGGCACTGCTGTTGGACTTGCCGGTCCTGGCCCCATCTCGCTCGACCAGCTCTTTGGCATCAATCTTCTCTATCCGCTTCTGTTTATCATTCTAGCGCTGGTCGCGTTGGCGGTGGATATCGTGGGGCTGTACATCAGTCGCCCAGCGCCGGAACCGTCGGCGTCTCAGGCGTAACCTCAGTCAGACACGCCACGGGCGACTTGCGTATTCATGCATACGCGGGCATAGGCGAAGCGTCTTTCGCTTGCTGTAGGAGCGCTCGTGGCGAGGTATTGTGGCGCGTGCTTGTCGTGGGCGCTCGTGTACGATATACTGTTGCGGGGATGCGGCGCGAAGCGTCGCGTCCATTGGAGGGATGGCAGAGCGGTTGAATGCGGCGGTCTTGAAAACCGCTAGGCGAGAGCCTCGTGGGTTCGAATCCCACTCCCTCCGCCCTCTGCATTCATGCGCCTTTGCGTCTCTTTGCCCGTTCCCCGCTACGTCAGCAAAAGCCCCGTTGGCAGCATGGAGAGCCACACGACACCTGATACGAGCAACGTTCCTACGCCTGCTTGGCTCCAGACACACGTGCGAGGACTGGAGCAAACAACCATGCTGCCATGCAGCGTCAGCGATTCGAGTTCGCCACTCGGCCCTTCCATAAACCTCTTTGCGTAGGAAAGCCACAGGATATTTCGGTAGCCTTCGTTGACTGCTCAGACTGCTCGGCTGATAGTATTGGTCGCAACGACCCGCGCCCTCCTACGGGTGCGCACGAAAGGGGCTATTCCTCATGTGGTCCAGGTCTGTGCTTCGCGTGGTGCAAGGGGTGGCAGTGGCGGCGGTGCTCCTGGTCAGCGCCTCCGCATGCGACTCCTCGCCCAAGCGCGTGACCGCAGCCTCAGGCACCGCGGCGGCGCGCGCAATCGGAACAACCACCCAGCAGCCCACGCCGACCACCATCCCGCTACAGCTCGGCTGCGGCTCCAACGTACACCCGGCGTCTTACGTCATCGACTCCGGACCAGCCAAGCGGTACGTCGCTCTCACGTTCGATGATGGTCCTAGCCCCGATTACACCGCCACCATGCTCACAACGTTAGAGCGGACGCATACGCCAGCCACCTTCTTCCTCGTCGGATCGAACGTGAAGCGGTATCCCGCGCTTGTGCGGCGCGAGGCAAGCGACGGCTTCACCCTGGGAATTCACACCTGGGACCACCCATATATGACTAAGCTCTCTCCCGAGAATCGGCAGTGGGAGCTGGCGGCGACTGCGCAAGCGATCCATAACGTCCTTGGGGCGAATTATTGCTTGCCCTTCTGGCGTCCGCCCTTCGGTGACTACGACGCCTCCGTGGTCGCCCAGGCCCGCTCGCTAGGCCTCTCGACCGTGACCTGGGACGTTGATCCCCGGGACTGGTCGTCGCCCGGCGTGAAGACCATTGTCGATCGCGTTCTCTCGGGGGTCCGTCCCGGTGCCATCATCCTCCTGCACGATGGCTACAGCTCTCGCTGGCAGACGGCGCAGGCGCTGCCCCTCATTATCAGAGGGCTGAAACGGCTCGGCTACACACCTGTGACGCTGCCGAACCTCCTGGCTGGTCGCGGCCCATAGCCCATCGTCTATCTCGAGGCCAGGCTCCTGCGTCTGTCCCCACGCGCACTCTCAACGTGGCATCAGTGTGTGCGGCGCGATCAATCATAGGAGCGCCTCGCTTGTTCTCATCTGGCCGGTGCCTGAGAGTCAGCCAGCGATGAGCCAGCCCCAGTAAGGGAGGTTGCTATGCGTGTGAGCAAGCAAACATCAGCCTATGCCGGTCTGTTCGCTATACTCGCCACGCTGGCTGTGCTGGTGGGGCTCTCAGGCTGCACTACCGTGACCGAGGCGCTCTCTCCCAGCGAGCTGCGCGTTAGCATCGACATCAAGGACTACCACCAAGGGACGACGCGGGTCGCCATTCATTTCTCCGATCACGCGCTCAACACCGTCGAGTTCGTGCATGGCGAGACGGTCACCTGTAATGGCGTCTTTCTCAAGTATGATAGCGGCTATTACGCGCGCATGCTTGGCTATGGAGCCTACATCGGCGATGTGCCACGGCAGTCATCTGGGGGCGCTTACACCTTTGGCTATACGCCCGCTGCAGCCGGAGGCGGCGCTACTAGCAGGAGCGGAGATAGCGGCGCGATCAGGGTTGCGGTGGCGGTAGTGAATGCCCCCGTCGCCCTCACCAACCCCATCAATGGGGCGATCGTTTCCATTCCGCGCAGCGGCCCCTTCGTTGTGCAGTACGCGCCCAGTGGCGTATCCAACTCCATCATTGTCGGCAGCGCAAGCGATAGCCGCGCCCATATCGCGCTGTCATTGGCATTAAGGGATGCGGGGAGCACCAGATTCAACGCCGCAGACTTCAAAAACTTCGCACCCGGCGCTGGTCTTCTCTCGCTCTCACGCATTACCAGCAGCAAGCCAGGCAATACACCCTTTGCCGCGGTCGATGCGAGCTATGAGAATATCACGACGATCTCGGTGACCTGGCAATAGAGAGGGATTCTGGCGGCATAAACCGAGCATTATGGCAGTTCACGCGCAGCTAATGCTTCAGGAGCTTCAGAATGGCGACATAGCGTGTGGATCACCCGGGGAAGGGAACCGCTTCAGCATCCCGACGAACGCTCCACGGCTCGACGCGCCTCTTCCGGATCGCTATAGGCTTGCATCTTCACGACCTTCCCGTCGCGGATGGTGTAGACGTCGGCGATGTGTCCCTCTCTAGGCTGCCCGCCCGCCTTCGGCCACGCGTGGAAGTGCACGAAAACCAGTACCGTATCGCCCACCTCGATGATCTCCTCAGGCACGCTCCGGACTTTAGCGGCCGATTCATACGACAGGGTGAGATATCGTGCGACGCCCTCCGGGCCACGATATGTCCCACCCGCATAGAACTCATCAGGCTCGATCCACAGGACATCAGGGTCCAGCGTAATCGCAGTTATCGCACGTTGGATATCGCCTCGATTAAAGGCGTCATATGCCTGCCGGATTCCTTCGATAATCTGCTCAGACATGCGCATCTCTCCTGTGTCTCTTGCCATGGCACATGGCCAACCTGACTCTCTGGGGAGCATACAAGCCACCGAGGACGGGATACAAGCGAAATGCTATGCTTGTAGCATATCCGCCGCGCTGATACGGAGGTTGTCCCATGTGTTTGGCCAACTCTCGCGGAGACCCAGTCCGGTGCGCGGCGAGCCGCGTTTGGCAATGCGAGACATCACAGCGCGCCAGTCTGATAGATATGAAAACGGCGGGAGAACGTTGCCGCACTCCCGCCGTGCTCGTGCTCACAAGCTCATAGTGTCACTGAAAGGGCTTACACCTGTGGGCCACCGAGCGGCATCTCAGGGGACGACGCCACGCCCGGAAGCGTCGTGCTGAGCTGCTGGTGAATGCGCTCAAGGTCCTGTTGCCAGAGCGACTGGCTCTGCTGGAACATGGTCTGAGGAATGTCGATCTTATCCTGCTGCAGCGAGAGCAGCGCCACTCGTGGGAACTGCTGTTCCAACAGCGATGCCATGCGCACCTCATCGCGCAGGTTCAACTCGCACGCTTGGATGGTCTCAGTATCACCGTATGCCTGAGCCGTCGTCATCAGCAGGCCGTAAGCGGCGATTTCCATGTGCTCCGTCACGTATTCGTCGCGCGTGTTCTTGGCAAGTGTGTCGGTCCGCCCACCAGAGACAGCGCCCAGCAGGCTGCCCATCAGGCTTGATGCTGCGCCTTTCACGGCCGAAGGCTTCTCGTTATAGGCGCTCAGCCGCTCTTCCATGCGCTGGCGGTGCTGCTTTGTCTCTTCCAGGTGGCGGCTAATCATCGCCTGGATATCAGGAAATCCCTTTGCATCGTCGATGTGCTTCTCAAGCACGTCCACGATCTGGTTCTCTAGCGCATAGGCATCCTGGATGTAAGTGACCAGTTTGTCCTTGAGATCATTATTCGCCATGGTCAGCTTCCTTTCTACATTGCCCGGAACGCAGAACTCCTTCGTTCCTGTCACGTCGAGCCTGAGCCCTGTTATTCTTGTGCAATTTGTGTACCAGTCTCCTGGCTGAGAGGCAGGACGGAAGCTCAGCGGATCCCGGCGCGTGTCACATATCTTCCGCTCTCGGGACGCGGTATGATAGCCATATTGTCAGTCAGGAGGTGGCGATTGGCATTGTCGTCGGCGCCTGGATGGCTAAAGGCGATGCGCCGGGTAGTGTAAAGCGAAATGTTGAGCCTTCGCCTGGTTTGCCGGTGCTATCTACCCAGATGCGCCCGTCCATCGCTTCCACCAGCATCCGACACAGATACAGCCCAACTCCTGTGCCGCGCACTGGCCCAGCAATGTCCCGTTCCAGCCGCACGAAGCGCTGGAACAATTTCGCGGCGTCTCGCGCAGGGATGCCAAGGCCATAGTCTCGGACGCTCAGTTCGACGTGCGGCAGCGTTTCGCCTGTGGATGCCGTCGTGTCACGAGGCGCTGCCCCCGGGCGCTGGCGTGTTCGTCCTCGCCGGGGGAGAACCTTCGCCGCGATTTCGATAGGGGTGGAAGCGTCTGAGTATTTGAGCGCGTTCGTCAGCAAATTGATGAGCACCTGGCGCAGTCTATCTTCATCGGCCGATACCCAGATGTCTTGCGAAACGTCCATGCTGATCGCTCGCGACTGCGAGGCAATATCTTCCAGACCAGGCTCACCGACGAGGCGCGGATCGAATGTCTCGACCACAGCACGCACGATCGCCGCCAGATGCAGCGGTTGCGGGTTGATGTGTAGGGAACCAACTTCCAGCGCGCCCGTATCCAGCACCGTGGCAAGCAGACGCAATACTGCTTTGCCCGAGGTGAGCGCGCGGCCAAGTAACCGCTCGCGCTGCTCTGGGGTTGCGCGATCACCGAGCAGATTCATGATTTCGATGTTGTTATACCAGGTCATAATCGGAGTGCGAAGCTCGTGGTTAGCGGCGATGAGAAACTGATCCTTGAGTGCGGCCAGCTCGCGCTCGCGCTCGATGGCGCGGCGTGCCCCGGTGATGCTGGCATGCGAGGCGCGGGCATACATCCAGCCCAGGACAGCGGCCATTGCCTGGCTCGCGACGACAAGCATCACAGCCTCTACGCGAATGGATGACGAATCTCCGCCGAATAGTTTCAGCTCGGATGCGAGTGGAGTGAGCAAGACGCCTGGAATCGTGATTCCGATGAGTACCACTCCGGCAACCCAGATGACCCATATCGGCAGGATGAGGCCGGCGATCAAGATGACGGATGTCAGGATGGCGTACAGCAGGAGGCTTTGTATGTCGAGCCCATGCGGGTTGAACAGTGAAAATGAGACTCCGAGCGCGATGCTGCCAAAGACGAAAAAGTTGCCCGCCAGCGTTGCTCCCCAACCGGCGTTAACGAGCAGGCAAAGACACGCCAGGATCAGTTCACTGATGAGTGTGCTGAGAAAGACAGCGTCCATGTGTGTCATGAGTGCTACAGGAATCACCAGCACGCAGAGTCCGGCTACGATGCTATAGAGAATGAGTCGCAGGAGAGCCGCGCGCCTGCGTCTCTCGACTTGATCGATTGGCAGCGCGAGCAGGTCGGCGGGCAGCGGCTGGAACGGTTCTGTAAACACCGCACGTAGGAATGTCAGGCGCTGGCGCACCTGCATGCTTTCGCCAATGTTGGCAACTCGTTGTTTCCTGGTGTTGGAAACCCCCACGACGCTTCTCCTTCACCTGTTCAGAAGACATCACTGCGCGAGTCGTCGCGTGCCAATCGCGTGGCCCGAGGGTCGTGCCCGGAGCGGAAGCGAAAGTGGTTAAGTGTTAAGTCGCTGTTCCCAGAACCTGTCTGAAATGGCTGAGCCGCCGCACGTGAAAACAGAGCTGGTCGGCTGTGATTGGCTTGATGATGTAATCGTCGGCACCAGACTCGAACGCGGCGATCTTGTCATTGATGCTGGTGCGTAGGGTGAGCACCAGGAGGAGCGTGTGGCGCAGCATCGGCGTCGCATGCAACTGGGCGAGGATTTCCCAGGTGGAGGACTCCTGCCGGTCAAAGTCGAATACGAGGACATCTGGCCTGCGAAGCTCACTCGCTGCCAGCGCCGCCTCCCTGGAGTGCGCCAGGGTAACGGTTGCCATGGACGTCAGGACACGGGCCATACTCTGGCCCATCGCCTGGTCATCCGCGAGGACAAGTATCGAGAGGGCGTGTCGCCCGCGCGACAGGAATGGGAAGAGACGCGCCAGACGTGTGACTTGATTGTCCTGGTATGACATCCGACCCCTCATTTCGCCTCTGGCTCTTCCGCCAGGAAACGCAATTGTTCAGTGCGTTGTTCGGCAGTGCGGCTGATCGCGGTCTCAACCGCCTGAATCAGATGGGTAATCTCCACGGGCTTCAATAGGTAGACATCGGCGCCTGAAAGGAGGCCAGCGAGCTGCTCGTGGTCTTGTACCAGGGCGCTGAGAATGACGATGGGTATCTGTGCTGTCTGTGGGTCGCCGCGCATGGCCCGCACAAACTGATAGCCGTTGAGGCGCGGCATGCGCACATCCACCACCACGCAGTCGGGCAACGAGTCAAAATATCTATGGAGGCCGTCGGCTCCATCTGTAGCGATGACGACATCGAAATTGCCCACAAGCTCTAGCCCATCGGCAAGGGTCGCGACGACCGCCGGATCGTCATCGATGACAAGCACTCTATAGTAATCAGGATGCGTATTTGTCATAAGCCACTGGGCCTCTTTTGGTGTGGGCGATCTCATACCGCACCGCCTCACGTCATGGCTGGTCGTACTCGCGCGGGCAATGCGCACGCGGTTGGAGCAGAGCAAGCGCGGATCTGAGCGGCTTCGAACACCGTCACCGAGAGATTGCTCGATAAATGCTTGATAAGCAAGCTGCCTGTATATCGTCCGGTGACATGCGGGATAGGCAGCCGCTGCGCATTCGCGGCGGAGATATGCCGTACGAGGGCCGCCACTACGCCCGCCCACCATGCGGACATGCCTTTCGGCGAGCGGTGACAACATTATAGCAGGGGAGGCAATACTATGAGTGGTAATATTGACAGTTCTGAGGAAGGGTAGCACTGTTTGCCACGATGGCGATCGGGCAGTGTATGACGCCAGATGCGTAGCGCGGCAGCAACAGCCCGTCTGTCACTGCCGCGCCGGGCCAGCGACCCAAACGCATCCACACGCTATCGCCGATTACTGGGCCATGGCGTCTAGTGCCTCTTCCTGAACCGCAAACTGACTGTTGTACAGGTTCGCATAGAATCCACCCTTCTCCAGGAGTTGGTTGTGCGTTCCCTGTTCGATGATGCGGCCATGGTTCATCACCAGAATCATGTCAGCGTCGCGAATCGTCGAGAGCCGATGGGCGATCACGAAGCTGGTGCGACCCTTCATCAGCTCGCGCATCGCTTTCTGGATAAGCACCTCAGTGCGTGTGTCTACACTGCTGGTAGCCTCGTCGAGAATAAGTATCTCCGGATCAGCCAGAACCGCCCGCGCGATGGTCAGAAGCTGTTTCTGCCCTTGTGAGAGGTTCGATGCATCCTGATTGAGGACGGTGTCGTAGCTCTCTGGCAGCGTGCGGATGAAGTGGTCAGCCTGCGCCGCGACCGCCGCCTGGACAATTTCCGCCTCGGTGGCGTTCTCGCGCCCATAGGCGATGTTGTCGCGAATGGTTCCATTGAACAGCCAGGTATCTTGCAGGACCATGCCAAACATCCGCCGTAGGTCGCCGCGTCGCATCTGTCGCGTGTCTACGCCATCTACCAGGATTTGCCCACGATCGAGATCGTAGAAGCGCATCAGCAGGTTGACGAGCGTCGTCTTGCCCGCGCCCGTCGGGCCGACGATAGCGATGGTCTGTCCGGATGTGACGTTGATGTTCATGTCTTCGATGAGCGGAACGTCAGCGCTATAGCCAAAGTTCGCATGGACGAACTGCACCGCGCCTGATGGCTCCCGAATTTCTACGGCGGGCACTGGATCAGACGTTTCTTCCGCCTCATCGAGCAGCTCAAAGACGCGCTCTGCCGACGCGATAGTCAGCTGAATCGAGTTGGTGATGGCTGCGAGCTGTGTAATGGGCTGCGTGAATTGCCGGGAATACTGGATGAACGCCTGAATATCGCCAAGCTGGATGGCATTGTGCGTGACCATGATGCCGCCGATTACGGCGACGAAGACGTAGCCGATGTTCCCGATGCTCATCATCAGCGGCATGATCAAGCCGGAGACAAACTGCGCCCGCCAGCCCGCGTCATAGAGCTGGGCATTGCGGTCGGTGAACGTCGCGATGGATTTCGCCTCGCCGCCGAACGCCTTGACGATCTTGTGGCCGTTGTACATCTCCTCGACGTGGCCGTTCAGCTCGCCCAGTGCGCGCTGCTGGCGCGTGAAGTAGGTCTGTGAGCGCTTCGCGATCAGTGTCGTGACGATGATGCTCAAAGGCAGCGTCACCGCGACAACCAGCGTGAGCAGCGGGCTGATGGTCAGCATCATCACCACTACCCCAACAACGGTTACCACCGAGGTGATGAACTGCGTCAGATTCTGCTGCAGCGTGGTGCTGATGTTGTCCATGTCGTTCACGGCGCGGCTGAGAATCTCGCCATGCGTGCGCGAATCGTAGTAGCGGAGTGGCAGGCGAGCCAGCTTCTCGTCCACCTGCTGACGCATCCGGTAGACCGTGCGCTGCGCGACGCCCGCCATGATGTATTGCTGAGCGTAGCCGAAGATCGAGCTGATGATATACAGCCCGGCCAGGATCAACAGCACGCGGTCGATATAGGCGAAGTCGATGCTGGCGCCCGGAACGTGTTGGAACTTCAGCACGAACCCTTCAAAGAGCTTCGTGATGGCCATGCCAAGAATCTTGGGGCCGACAATGTTGAAGATCGTGCTGAGGATCGCCGCCACCAGTACCGCGATTAACTGATATTTCTGCGGACCGAAGTAGCGGAGCAGGCGGAAGAGCGTGCCGCGGAAATTCTTGGCCTTCTGCGTCGGCATGCCAAAGCCGCCGTGCCCGCCAAACATCATCCCGCCGCGGCCGCCTCCACGCTGTGCCTGAATAGTTGTGCTACGATTCTGGCTCATGCGACTTCCTCCGCGGAGAGTTGCGACAGAACAATCTCGCGATAGACGGAGCTGCGCTCCATCAATTCGTGGTGTGTGCCGATATCTACCATGCGCCCCTCGTCGAGGACGAGAATCTGGTCGGCGTCCATAATCGTGCTGACCCGCTGCGCCACGATCAGTACCGTGGCGTTAGTCGTCTCTTTGCGTAACGCCGCACGCAGTCTGGCATCGGTAGCATAGTCGAGCGCGGAGAAACTATCATCGAAGATGTAGATCTCTGGCTTGCGCACGAGAGCTCGGGCAATCGAGAGGCGCTGTTTCTGCCCACCAGAGAGGTTGGTACCGCCCTGTGCGATGACCGAGTCGAATCCGTCGCTCAGGTCGCTGATGAACTCGGTTGCCTGGGCGATCTCGGCGGCGTGGCGTATGTCGTCATCAGTGGCGGTTTCGTTCCCATACCGGATGTTTTCGGCCACCGTACCGGAGAAGATGACCGCTGTCTGGGGCACGAGCCCGATTTTGGCGCGCAACTCTTGCTGCGACTGCTCGCGCACATCCACGCCATCCACCAGTACCTGCCCGCTATCCACGTCATAGAAACGCGGAATCAGCGAGATGAGCGTTGATTTGCCCGCGCCAGTGCCGCCAATGATGGCCGTGACCTGTCCGGGGCAAGCGCTGAAGGAGACGTGTGAGAGCGCTGGCTCCTCAGCACCGGGATAGCTGAAGGTTACGTCGTCGAACGTGACGTGACCCACCGCCGTATCGGCATGCTTCACCGCGGCGGTGTCCTGAATTTCCGGCGCGATAGTAAGCACCTCATTGATGCGGGTGGCTGAGGCGGCGGCGCGCGGCAGCATGATGAACATGGCCGAGAGCATCAGCATGGCAAACAGAATCTGCATGGCGTACTGCATGAAGGCGATGAGCGCGCCAACCTGCATGTCGCCATTGTCGATACGGATGGCGCCGAACCAGACGATGGCAACGGTCGAGACGTTCAGGACCAGCATCATCAGCGGCCAGAGCACGGCGACGATGCGATTCACCGTAATTGCCGTGTCGGTCAGGTCGCGGTTCGCGACATCGAAGCGCTGCTCTTCGTAGGCGTTGCGGTCGAATGCGCGGATGACGCGTGTGCCGGTGAGCCCCTCATCAAGGATCAGATTGAGGCGGTCGAGCTTCTTCTGCATGATCGTGAAGAGCGGAATCGCCCGGTTGAAGATCAGGAAGATCGCGACGACGAGAACGGGAACCGCCACCACCAGAATCCAGGCGAGGGTTGTGTCCTCGTTGAGAGCCATGATGATGCCGCCAATCGCCATCATCGGCGCGGTAACCATCATTGTCATCATGATGACGAGCACCTGCTGCACCTGATTGGTATCGTTGGTAGTGCGCGTGATGAGAGAAGCCGTGCTGACGGTATCGAACTCGTGTAGCGAGAACTTTTCTACGTGCGTGAAGAGCCACAGGCGCACGTCTCGCCCGAAGCCAACAGCGACGCGCGCCGCGAAGAACGCGCCAATGATGGTACACACGGTGCCGCCGAAGGTAATCAGCAGCATGATTCCACCCGTGCGCAGAATGTAGTCGTTGTCACCGCGAACGATGCCCTTGTCAACGATATCCGCCATCAGCGTTGGCAGATATAGATTCGCCAACGATTGCAGGAATGCCAGCGCAAGCACCAGGGCGACCGAGGCGCGATAAGGCTTGAGAAACCGGAAGAGCCGAATCATACAATCTCCACTCCACTCCACCACAAAGCATGCGCGGTAGGCGCGCATGGATGGCAAGCCAGGGGCTGCAGGTTGTGTTCAGGACGACGCGCTACTCGCTTCCGTGCCGACGGATAAAGATATATCGTATTACATCTTATTTGTCAACGGCTGTTGTCTGGTTCGTCTCTCGACGTGGTGCTGGCGCTTCCGACAAGGATGACTGCGCGTCGCAAGGATGCTCGGCTGCGATCCCTTTCAGGAAGTAGCGACTCAGGCAACTGGCGACGAGCGGAAGCGGCATGCCCTCTTGCTCAACCGCGCTCTTGTAGACCCACGGGGTGAGCAATCCGCTCAATAATGTCGCCATGAGCGATGTGGGCATCTCGGGGTCGAACTCGCCTGCGCGTTTGCCTTCGTCGAGAATCGCGGCGAGGAGTTGCATCGTCGGGCGCCACAGCTCGTGCATGTTCGGTCGTTTTCCAGCAAGGTTGTTCATGAACGTTGGGCTTTGCAGAATGGTGCTGAAAACCCGATGCAATGGCTCCGCCATGCCTCCGCACGTTCGCTCGATGAGAAGGCGCACTTTCTCGCGTGGGGAGATGGACTGCACTAGCAGCGTCTCGAAACGCTCCCTGGATGTCTTGACCGCATATTCAAGCAGCGCGTATACCAGATCTTCCTTGCTGGGAAAATGCAGGTAGATTGCCGCACGCGAGATGCCTACCCGGTTGGCGACTTCCTCCATGGACATGGCGTCATAGCCCTTCTCCACGAGTACCTCTGCCGTCGCCTGCACTATCAGCCGTTCGCGCTCTTCGCGCTGGCGCTGTTTTAAGGACGATGTCTGAACTGTCATCGTCGCTCTCTCCCATCCGTCCTGGAAATCTGAATGGCTTGTCATGTCCTGACAATAGTGTCACGAATTGTCGGTGATGTCAAGTAGGAGTTGTGTTAACGCGGCAATAGATAGCATCGCGTGCCCGCGATTCTCATTTCGCTCGCTCTGCCTGCCGGTGTCTGCGCCATGGTATCTGCACCCTGCGGGTGCGTGGTTTGTCGGCTAGTTGAGTCTCATCATCGTCCGTGCTCCTGTCCGGAGTGATACTATTTGCCCCCAGGCTTTCGTGGATGCGGCGGCGCTCTGTGGCAGCGGAGGGTATAGTGTGGTGATTCTAAGGGCCCGTGGGAGCGGGTAGAGAAGGCTACGAGGGCGACTTACTTGCGGGGCGCTGTAGCTATGACTGGGGCCGTGCGTTCTTGCCGTGTGCTGCCAGCACGTCGGATAGGATGTCGGGTCGGTCGGTCATCAGGCCGTCCACGCCCAGGGCGAGCAGTGCCTCCATGTGCTCGCGCTCATCCACGGTCCAGACATGTACGTCGATGCCCATTCGATGCGCCGCCTCGACAGTGGTGCGCGAGACGACGCGAATCGAGCGGTAGGTGTCGGGCACCTGGAGCGCGTCGTAGGCAGGCCGCAGCCAACTGGTTGTGTGCGACATGGAGGCAAACAGGAAATTGCGCACCTCAGGCTTGCTGGCCGAGGTTGCGATGCGCCCACCAGTCAGGCGGCGGAAACGGGCCATCGCGAGGTGGTCTTCACAGCCAGCGCAGACGCGATCTTCGGCCTCGAACTCCTGAATTAGCGCCCACAGGCGTTCCTCTCGCGCGGGAGTGCTTTCTTTCAGGTCAATGTTGATGCGCGTGGTGGGAAAACGCTCAAAGACCTCGCGCAGCGTGGGGATGGTGATACCCTTTCCGCGAAAGGGGAATGTCTTTCCGCCGTCCGGGGTGAAGTGGTGGCCGGCGTCGAAGCCACGTAGCTCATCGAGGGTATGCGCCACGACGGGACCGCTGCCGCTCGTGGTGCGGTCCAGCGTTGGATCATGGATTACCACCAGCTCCGCATCGCGGGTGTGCTGGATGTCCAGCTCGAGCGCATCGGCGCCAAACGACAGCCCATGCTCGAAGGCAGGGATCGTGTTTTCTGGCCGCAGCAATGATCCGCCACGATGTGCGAAGAAGAGCGGCGCATCGTGGCGCAGGAAGAGCCGGGGCGAGAGCTTGCGGCGGCTAGTGGACATACGCGGCGCCTCCTGCGGCTGGGCGAGTCTCTTGTCGCGGGCGATCTTTACCGTGTATTGTACCGCTCAATCAGGCAACAGGAAAGGTGACACACCTGACTTCTCTGGCGCCTCCTTTTCAGGCGATATCACGCCGCCGTGCTGACTGCGCCGGTGTGCGTCGAGCGAGAGCCAGCAACGTCATGATGACGAGGGGGGAATGATGCGCGAACGTGCCGGTGATGAAGCAACCAGTGGTGCGGGATAGGGCGCATGGCTATCCTCCTTGCCATTCATTTCCGGAGCGGACTTTATATATTGGCATGACGCACTCTGGGCGCGCTGTTCACGGTTCGGTTGTCTGTGGAGTGCAATCGTACACGTGCGCGACGCGACGCGCGATCATCGAGGCGACATCGACTGGGAGTTTCGAGGTGAAAGATTCCCATTGTGCTACGATTGCTCATGCCGCCTCGTTTGCACAATTGCACGATTGTATATGGATGTCCCGCGAATGGTGTCGAGTGAAGCGCATGTGTGGCTCGCGGCGAGATACGGCGCACAGCCTGCCGGGGCGTAGGTAGTGGGAGGATGGCGACAGGCGAATGCGGCGCGATCATCAGCAACACTATCATCAACAACCTCAACCGCCACAGCCGCAACCGGAGCAGTCAGAGCGGATCGTTGCTCCTCCGCCAGCGCTTGCTCCGGGTACATTAATAGCGCAGGGCCGCTATCTCATTCAGGGCTACATCGGCGGCGGCGGTTTTGGACATATCTACCGCGCGCAAGATACGATGCTGCATCATTATCGCGCCTTGAAAGAGGCGTTTAGCAGTGACCTGCATGCGCGGCGTCAATTCCGGCTTGAGGCGGAGTTCCTGCTCAATGTCCGCCATTCCAATTTGGTCTCGGCCTACGCGGTCTTCGAGGAGAGCAACCGCCTGTACCTCGTAATGGATTATGTAGACGGGCTGACGCTGGAAGACATCGCCATCAATCATATCCGCAGGACTGGGCGTCCGCTCGATGAAGCGCAGGTGCTGGACTGGATCATTCCCGTCTGTAGCGCAGCCTCGGCGCTCCATGAGCAGCCGGTGCCGATCATCCACCGGGATATCAAGCCCGCGAATATCAAACTGTGCGTCAGCACGGGTGATCCGGTGCTGATGGATCTTGGGCTTGCCAAGTTATATGCCCGCGGCACACATACTATCGGGGCGGCGCTGGCGTTTACGCCGGGATACGCGCCACCAGAGCAGTACCAGGCTGCGGGCGCGACCGACCAGCGGACGGATGTCTACGGGCTGGGCGCAACGCTCTATTATTTGTTGACCGGCTACCAGCCGACCGAGGCGCCTGCACGATTGAGCGCTCAGGCGCTACGCGTACCGAGGACGCTGAACCCCATCCTGAGCCAGCAGACGAATACCGTCGTGCTGCGGGCAATGGAGCTCGATCCCGCCGCGCGCCAACAGAGCACGCAAGAATTAGCAGACGAGCTGATGGCGGCACGCAGGTTGCTTACCGGGCAGGCGGTCTTCTCTGGAACGCGGATTGCCCGGCGTGGTGGGTGGCAGCGGCGGACTGCCAGTGGTAGCTGGTTCTGTGAGGGGTGTGGTGAGCGCAACCGCGCTGATGCCCGATTCTGCCACCAGTGTGGCCAACCGCGCACCGAGCAGGAAACGCCAGCCGTGCCGCTTCGTGTCTCGGCAGCGCCAGCACCTTCGCCTGAAGAGAGCAGACCGACCTCGCCGGGCCCCCATCGTGTCGTGTTGCCACACGGGGCGGCTGCCTTGCCCGCGCCGATAAATCCGTCATTCTCCCTGTCCGCCCCGACGGCGCTGCCTCCGGTCTCGCCAATACCCGTGCGTATGCCGTGGAGCAGAGATCTCGCACCAGCCGCGAGCCAACAGGAGGCATGGGTCAGCATCTTCGCATTTCTGGCCGTAGTCTGCGTGGCAATCAGTCTGACCGGCATCTTTGCGCGCCCCATGCTGCTCTTCGCGCTTCCCGCAGTTGTCCTTGGCTACTGGAGCCTGCGGCAGCGGCAGATACAGTCGGAGTTTCGCTGGCTGGCGGCTGGCGCTCTGGGAATCGGCGTCTTGTGGGTGCTCTTCTGGATCGCAATGCTGCTGATAGGCATTGGCCACCGCTAGCGGTGGCGTGCCAGGCGCCATTCCGGCTGCTGTTGTCTCGACGCATCCCCATTTTCAATTCCTCAATACAGTGCGGCCCGCTGGGTGGTACAGTTTCAGCAGAAGAATGACTATGCGATCGTGCGGCAAGGGGATGCTCTCGCGCATGGCAGGTTACGCCATGGCCTGATACGGCATGCGGTCGGGCATCGCGCGAGGCATAGCACGAGTCACAGCATAAGTGGATAGACGCGTAGCGACGTACATCGACACGAACGGACATCTTCAGGCATAGAGCGTGATTCTCATAAGCGTGATGTTTCTATGAAGGATTGGAGTATCATGAGCCAACACAATAATCGTCAGCATGGACGTGAGCAACGACAACCGCGCCATCCGCTTCGGCTGGTGCCACTCGGCGGCCTGGGCGAGATCGGCAAGAACATGATGGCCGTCGAGTATGGCGACGATATCGTCATCATCGATGCAGGGGTGATGTTTCCCGATGAGGAGATGCTGGGCGTTGACCTGGTTATCCCCGATACGACCTATCTGAGCGACAGGCTCGATCACATTCGCGGTATCTTCATCACCCATGGCCACGAGGACCACATTGGCGCGCTGCCGTATGTTCTGCCTCGTCTGAACTTTCCGCCGGTCTATTCGCTTCAGTTGACCATTGGCCTGATTGGCGTCAAGCTGCGCGAGCATCGGCTCCTCGATCAGGCAACCCTGGAGGTAGTTGACCCGTCCACGACGATACGAGCGGGCCAGTTGACGGTCAACTTTGTTCGCGTCAATCACAGCATTCCCGATGCGGTCGCGCTTGTATTGCGCACCCCCATCGGTATTCTCGTCCATACGGGCGACTACAAGTTCGACTATACACCCGTTGATCAGCCGCCCGCCGATATCGCTGGGCTGGCGCGGCTTGGCGAGGAGGGCGTGCTGGTGCTGTGTGGCGACTCCACACGGGTTGAATCGCCAGGATTTACGCAGTCCGAGCGCGTGCTGAACGCCACCTTTGATGAGGTATTCGAGCATGCGGAGGGCCGCATCTTGATCGCTACCTTTGCCTCGTTGATCTCGCGGGTGCAACAGGTGGTGAACTCAGCGGAGAAGTTTGGCCGCAAGGTCGCGCTGGTAGGCCGCTCCATGGTCAATAATGTGCAGATGGCGATTGAGCTGGGCTATTTGCGCGTTCCGGCTGGGATGCTCATCCGTGCCGAAGATCTCAGCCACGTCCCCGCGCGGGATCTAGTTATCATCTGTACGGGAAGCCAGGGCGAGCCGACCTCGGCGCTGACGCGTATCGCCAATGGCGATCACCGGCTGGTGCAGATTCAGCTGGGGGATACCGTCGTCCTCAGCTCGACACCGATTGTTGGCAACGAGCGCGCGGTCTCGCGCAATATCGACAACCTGACGAAGCTGGGCGCTGACGTGCTCTATCAAGGCAAGCTGCAGGTGCATGTGTCTGGGCATGGCAGCCGGGAGGAACTGAAGCTGATGCTGGCGCTGCTGAGGCCGCGCTATATGGTGCCGGTGCATGGTGAGTACCGGATGCTGGCGGATCATGCGCGGCTGGCAGTGGAGATGGGCGTAGCGCCGGAGAACGTGGTGATTGGGCAGGATGGCGACGTCATCGAGATCGCCCCGAATGGCGGCATCGAGATCGTTGACCATGTGCCCTGTGGCCATGTCTATGTGGATGGCCTGGGCGTTGGTGATATTGGCCAGGTGGTGCTGCGCGACCGGCGACTACTCTCCAGCGATGGCGTGATTGTCGTGGTGGTCACGGTTGATAGCGATACTGGCGAGCTAGCTGCCGGACCAGACATCATCTCGCGCGGCTTCGTCTATGAGCGCGAATCGGAAGGGCTGCTGGAGGCGGCGCGTGCGGTCGTCGAGCGGGCCATCACGCGGCACACGCAGCAGCGCGGCTATGTCGTGGACTGGAACTTCATCAAGAACAAGATTCGCGACACCCTTGGCGAATTCGTCTACCAGACGATCAAGCGCCGCCCGATGATTCTCCCGGTCGTGGTCGAAGTGTAGCCTGTCCTCGCTCGCAAACCCCCTCCTCATACGCCGGGGAGGGGATGTTCTTGTCACATGTGCGGAATGCTCTTGGCGAGCGGCGCGCGTTGCGGGTAGACTGGATGAGTACGTGTCCTACGCTCCGGGACAAGGCCATCCTGGTGGTGCTCTTCGACACGGGTATCCGCGCCATGGAAATCTGCTCATTCACGCTCGATGCTATCTTCACCGAACTGCATATTTGCCACGCTCACACGGTGCCCACTCGCCGCCACCAGCCGATGGCGCTCCCAATAAACAGGACGACAATGAGTGGCGCTAGCCCCAAGATGGCGAACCAGGTGAACCCGCCAAGCACCGCCTCCATTCCCGAAGGCCCCATGATGGAACCAGGGGGCGACAGCAGGACTGCCACCCAGATGGCAATTCCCGCCCCGACGGCTGTAGCAACCGCGAGCATTACAGTGGCCCACCACGTGCTGAGGACAAAGCCCGCCGCCAGGGCCAGCACGGCTGCCACGACGATGAGCGTCTGCCTGTACGAACGCCGTGCCACCGTCGGGCATCGTTCAGTCGGGCAACACGATATGACTATGCCTTGCTGTCCGCAGATGAACCAGGGCATCATAGGCCCTCGTGGCCTCGTCGAGGCGAACCTCTTCACCTTCGAGTTCGAGCAACAGGCGCAGCGCGTCGCGGGTGGCGTCATCGTCCTCAAGGACGGGAGGAGTGGCCGAAGCAGGCATCGGCCTAGGGGAAGAGGTTGGCAACTTCAGTTTATTCTCCATCGTGACCATCTCCTGATAAAGGCAGGATGAAATGCCCTGCTAGTAATAGCAAAGCGCCGTAGCATCACAGCGACATCTCAAATGCTCCGGCGACGGGCACGAGTGGCTCACAGTTCCACGCTTTCATGCACACGCCGCATCCGGTGCTGATCCGGTCGGGCGTGACGCTGGTAAACGCTGGGTACAGCAATCGTTTTGGAGGATTTTCGCAATGTTGGCATTCACTTTCACGGATAGAAGAATTGGATGCTTTGCTGATTGACGGCAAGATACCCGCCCCGCTTGAGCAGCAACCGAAGGAAACAGCGTTGGCATACGCCGCCTTCCTGACCTACGTCAAGATGGGCCTGAAGCGGAGTATTCGTGCCGTCGCTGAGCAAAATGGGCACGACGCGAGCGCCGAGCTGAGCGCTGGAGCCACCAATACCAGTGGGGCGAGCGGGTTGCTCTCTTTGAGCGGCTGCGCGAGTAGCAGTTCAGGTGGCGATTGGCGAAGCTCAGGCTGGAATGCTAGACGACGAAGTGGCTCAGGTGTTATACTGCCAGGGTGAGTACGAGGGTTGATGTCCCACAGTCCCCCGAAAGTGGATGTCTAGGACATGTTCCCCTTGTACTTTTCATGACGGGTCAGACGTGGCGCGATGCCGCGATTCGCCCGAAGTGTAGGCCCCCGTCGTCTAGCGGCCTAGGACATCACCCTTTCAAGGTGGAGATCACGGGTTCGAATCCCGTCGGGGGTACCAGACGTTCTCTCCTCTTGCCCCTCAGCACATGAGGGGCTATTTTGTTGTGCCCCGTCAGCCGCGCAGGTGGTGGGACTGGATGAGTTGCGGAATGCTGGAGCGGTCCATCACAAGACCATACTTCGCGAAGAGCGCCGCCGCCTGTTCTGGGTCCGGGATGCCCGTGGTCGAGTTGGCATAGAGCGCTGCCATCTCGCGGAAATAGGTCTCGAAGCCTGCCGGAGTAATCATCTCCAGCACCTTTGCCTGCTCCTCTCCCTCGTTCCAGAACGCGTGTGGGATGCTTCTCGGCTTGAAGACAACGGTGCCTGGCTCCGCCACCACCACGCGGTCGCCGACCTGCATGCCTACTCGCCCAGCGATCACCAGCGAAATCTCGTCTTCGTGCGAATGGGTGTGCATTGGTGACGCCAGCGCGTGCGGCTTGATCGGATGCACGATGACCGCAAACCGCCCGCCTGTCTGCTCGCCTGTGACCAGGTAGCGCGCTCCTAGCCCTTTCAGCCAGACCATCTCGCCCGCTTCCGGCGGCAGCACCAGTTCTTCGACCCGCATGTCTCGCCTCCATTTAGATAAACAGGCATGTTCATTGATTTTTAGAGTATAATGTTCACTTAGGCTGTTGTCAATATCACGATACACTAGTGTTTAACCAATGATCGAGAAGCGGAAGTACGAGCAAAAGCTGCGTGCGGAGCGGCAGGAAGAGACCCGGCGGCGGATTACCGAGGCGACGGCTGCGCTGCATCAGGAGATTGGTCCAGCGCAGACGACTATCAGCGCCGTCGCGGAACGAGCCGGCGTCGAGCGTCTCACGGTCTATCGCCACTTTCCGAGTGAGCGAGAACTGATCTATGCCTGTCAGCAGCATTTCAGAGCACAGCATCCCTCGCCGGATCCTGCGACCTGGGCCGACATTGAGGACCCGGCGCTCCGTCTCACGGAGGCGCTGACGGCGTTCTATGCCTATTACTCCGAGACGGAGGCGATGACCGCTAACGTTCTGCATGATGCGCCGCTGATGCCCACCCTGCGGGAAGTGTTGAGCGGAAGAGCGGCCTATTTTTCCGCGACCCAGGAGCAGCTTGCCTCTGGCTGGGATACCCCTGCGGAACTGCGCGAGCTGCTCCTGGCTGCCGTTGGCCACGCGCTCGACTTCGACACGTGGCGTTCGCTCGTGCGTCGCCAGGGGCTGACCAACGAGCAAGCAGTGGTGTTGATGGTCCGCCTGGTGCGGATGCTGGCCGCGAACGGCGCGGCGAACGGCGCAGACGGGTGAGGATGGCGACGCATAATCATACGGTCAGCACGACCAGAGGTTCTGGCGGCGGGAAAGTGAGTGCGCCCAGGGTGCGCCATGCTCTTCACCAGCGCTCGTAATGCACCATCTCATCCAGTGGCTTGCGGCCGCCCTGGCGCGGTGGGGTCGAGAGAATAGCGGGGTCGGCGGGATAGCCGAAGGAAAGCGCGACATCGCAGCAATAGCCTGCTGGCACGCTGAGAATCGCCTGCGCCTGTTCGGGGTGGTGGATCGTCGCGATCACCGAGCCAATGCCCAGCTCCCACGCGGCTAGCTGCATGTACGATGCCGCCTGACCCAGATCGAACATGAGCCAATCGTGCCGGTCCGGCTCATCCGGCGCGACGAGTACCACGCCAAGCGCCGCGTCTGCCAGATGCCCCGCGAAGTCGCCTGTGCGCGAGAGCTTGGCGAGCGTGTCTTTCTCGGTGACGGCCACGAACTGCCACGGCTGCGTGTTCTTCGAGCTTTGTGCCCGGCGACCCGCGTTGAGAATCGCACGAATGGCGTCCTGGGGCAGCGGGTTGGGCGTGAACCGTCGCACGGCGCGCTTTCCGCGAATCGCTTCGAGTACATCCATAGATGAGCCTCCTACAACTGAGATGCTGGTGAGATGCTGGTGAGATGGGGATTGCACCGCGTTACCCCATAGATCATAGCGCACATGTGACCGCGCCTGATGCGCTATAGTGGATGGGTAACAGGTTGAATCCTCTGGTATAGCGTGCAGACTAGGAGCAACGATGGGCATCCTCACCGGCATTCGCGTCGCAGATTTCACCCGCGTCGTCTCAGGGCCGTTCGCCACGATGCTGTTGGGCGATCTCGGCGCAGACGTCTTCAAGATCGAGCGGCCCGGCTCGGGTGACGATACGCGGGGCTGGGGTCCGCCGTTCGTTGGCGGCGAAAGCACGTATTTCTTCTCCGTCAACCGCAACAAAAAGAGCGTCGTGCTTGATCTCCAGACGCTCGAAGGCCGCGAACAAGCTCGCAAGCTTTGCCTGAGTTGTGATGTCGTAGTGGAGAACTTCCGGCCTGGCTACATGGATCGCGTCGGGCTGGGATACGAAGCGTTGCGGGTTGAGCGCCCGGACATCATCTATTGCGCCATCTCCGCCTTTGGCCAGACCGGACCCTACCGCGAGCGCGCGGGCTACGACGTGCCGATTCAGGCAATGGGTGGCCTGATGAGCATTACGGGCGAGCCGGATCGCCCACCCGTCAAGACCGGCGTTGCGCTAGTGGATGTGATCGCGGCGCAGTATGCCTTCTCCGGCATTCTGGGGGCGCTCTATCATCGCGAGCGGACCGGTGAGGGGCAGCGTGTTGATGTCTCGCTACTGAGCGCGGAGTTGTCGGCACTCATCAACATGGCAAGCGCTTACCTCGTGGCAGGCGAGGTTCCGGTGCGGCGGGGCAACGCGCATCCCTCGATCGTGCCGTATGAGGTGTTTGCCGCCAGTGACGGCTACGTGATGCTCGCCGCGGCGAATGACAAGCTGTTCGCGGCATTCTGCGCCGAGGCCGGACATCCCGAATGGGCCACTGATCCGCGTTTTGCCACGAACGCCGCTCGTGTTCAGCATCGCGAGGCGCTTGGGCCGCTCGTCGCGGAGATCATGCGCAGCGATACGGTCGCCAACTGGGTCGAGCGCCTGCAGCGTGCGGGCGTCGCGGTCGCTCCAGTCAACGATCTTGCCCAGGCATTCGCGGACCCGCAGGTGGTCCATTCCGGGCTGGTGGCGCGGATACCGCATCCTGTCGCGGGCGACCTGCCGATGGTTGGTCCGGTCGCGCTCTATAGCCAGACGCCCGCCGAGGTGCGCTTGCCTCCGCCGCTTCTGGGAGAGCATACCGATGAGGTGCTGGCCATGCTGGCGGAGAAGCCTGACCGCAACGAGCAGTTGTGACGCAGCCACCAACAGACGCGGGATCGCCTGGAACTCCCAGCGGGGCGGCAGCGTATAGTGCATAGCGCCATACAGCCGATGACGATGCTCCGACACGCAACGTAACCCACACAGACCACATATGCCTATGCGCGCCCGTATGGCCCGATACGCCCCGGATAGTGCAGCGCATGCCGTAGTCCGTCGCGCTGTATCGTGTCGGAGCCGCCCACGGAGGGAGTTTCAGCATGAAGATTGATCTGGAAAGCGCCATCACCGAGGTCACGGTCTATCCGCAGGGCGGGCAGGTGACGCGGCAGGGCAAGGCGACGGTTGATGCGCCGGGCGAGCATGCGTTGTGCTTCGTTGGGCTGCCGATGCAACTGGATGCCAGCTCGTTTCGCGCAACCGGGATCGGGCCGGCGGGGACGCGCATTCTCAGCGTCGAGAGCAGGCGGGAGTTTCACGAGACGGCGCCCGAAGAATCGCTCACACGCCTGCGCGAGGAGATCGAGCAGCTCCAGCGGGCGATTGTGCTCCTGGATGAGCGTAACGGCCTGCTGGCGAAGCAGGAGCAGTGGCTGGACACTTTGGGCGAGCAATCGGCGCGTAGTCTCGCCTGGGGGCTGGCGCGTGGCACGGCCAAGCCAGAGGACGCCAGCGGCCTGCTGACGTATACCGATGCGGAGTCGCAGCGGCTCGCCGCCGCCCGGCAGGAGGTTCTGCGCCAGCGCGCCGAGACACAGCGCACGCTCGATGCTCGCCAGCGCGAGCTCACCCGCCTGAGTGGAGCGTACCAGCCCGATCGTCTCACAGCAGTGGTCCGCATCGAGACGGCAGCGGCGGGTGAGGTGATGGTGAATCTCTCCTACCTCGTCTACGGTGCTGAGTGGCGTCCGCGCTACGATGCGCGGGTTGATGTGGGCGCGGCGCAGGTGCTGCTGTCGCAGCAGGCGCTGGTGACGCAGAACACGGGCGAAGACTGGCCGCAGGTCGCGCTCTCGCTCTCGACTGCGCGCCCTTCGGCAGCGGTTCGCCTGCCAGATGAGCCTGATCCCTGGTATCTCGATGTCTACCAGCCAGTGCCACCGCCTCAGCCAGCTATGGCGGCGCTCAAGAGGGCGCGGACGCAAATGCCGTTCGGTGGTGCGGCGGAAGGGCTGGATACGATGGCTGCCTCGATGGCGGTGGGAGCGGCGGAGGTGCAGGCGCGTAATATGGCGATGGCGACGGCGCAGGTCGAGCAGTCGGGCGCGGCGCAGGTTTTCCATATTGGTGGCCGCTCCGACGTACCCTCGGATGGCTCGCCGCATACGCTGGGGATCGGCGCGTATGACCTTCCGTGCCGTCTGGAATATATCGCCGAGCCAGTGATCTCCGAGGGGGCGCATCTGCGGGCGGTGCCCCGGAATACGAGCGGGACGGTGCTGCTGCCGGGGGAGATGTATGTTTTCCATGCTGGCGCGGCGGGCGACGAATATGTCGGCGCGACGCATCTCGAACTGACCGCGCAAGATGCGGACCTGACGCTGTATCTTGGCATTGACGATAACATCAGCGTCAAGCGCGAATTGATCGAGCGCGACACCGAGAAGGGCAACATCCTGCAGACGGGCATCCGCCGCGTGACGGTTGGCTATCGCGTCACCCTGGCGAACCGGACGGGCACGCCGCAGCATGTGATTCTGAAGGACCGTCTGCCCGTGCCACGCCACGAGCGCATCAAGATCAAGCCGCTGGACTTCCGCCCGCAACCGACCTCGAAGACGAAGCTGGAGCAGATCACCTGGGATATGCAGCTCAACTCCGGCGAGGAGCGCAAGATCGAGTGGCGCTTTACCATCGAGGCGCCCGCAGACCTCAATGTGACGAACATGCCATGAGGCAATGGGAGCTTCTCCCAGCGCTGCGGGGGCTGAGCCTATATTCTCACCTGCAGGGGAAAAAGCTGGACGCGAAATGGTGGACGGTTAGGGCGATGTTGTTTGTCTGGGTGCGGAGTGCTGATGTTCAATGAAGCGTTCAATCTCCTCGTGGAGGAGGTGGGTGTCGCCCACCCACCACCAATGATCGTCCCCAGATAGCTCGACATAGCGCGCCTGTGGGATATGGCTGGCCAAATAGCGTCCTGACTCCACCTGCACACAGCGGTCGCCGTGCCGATGGAGGATCAGCGTGGGAATACGAATCTGGTGAAGGAGTGGACGTACATCCGCGTCGCGGATTCCTTCCAGAATCCCTTGCACCGCGCCGGGACTTGCCGCTAACCGTTGGGTTTGCGCCCACCACTGGCGCAATCGCTGGTCGTGTGCTCGTGATGGTGCAAAGTACTCCAGATTGACCGGTCCTCCCCACCCTTTCACGAGTTTCTCCATCCAGCGCTGGTATTGTGATGGCGTCAATCCCCAAGGATACTCCGCACTCCGGACACCTTTGGCCTGGCCGCCGTAGATCACCAATCCTGCGATGTGCTCTGGATGCTG
>DASUWS010000136.1:0-7368 GCA_036378295.1 Ktedonobacterales bacterium | reverse complement strand
GGCCGACCTCAAAGGCAAGAACCTCGGCGTCACTGAGCTGGGCTCCGGCACGCAAACGCTGACAGAAGCGCTGCTGGCGAGGGTTGGTATCACCCCGGACCAGGTGCATTTCGTTCCTGTTGGCGCAGGCAACACCTTCATCGCCGCGATGCAGCAGGGCAAGATTGATGCCGGCATGACGACCGAGCCGACGATCTCGACCCTGATCTCGCAGGGTGTCGGCAAGGTGCTCGTGGACCTGCGCACACCAACGTCGACCCAGGCCGCGCTGGGCGGTAACTACCCGTTCATCTGCCTCTTCATGCAGAATAACTACGTCAACAGCCACAAGGCTGTCGTGCAGAAGATCGTCAACGCCTACGTCAAGACGTTGAAGTACATCCAAACGCACACGGCCGAGCAGATCGCCGACCAGATGCCGCCGGACTACTACGCGGGCAACAAGGCGGCGTATGTCCAGGCGCTGCAAAACCAGCTCAAGATGTTCAGTCCCGATGGCAAGATGCCTTCAGATGGCCCGCAGACCGTGCTGAAGATCGAGAATTCGACTGGCATCGTGCCGTCGAGCACGAATATTGACCTGAGCGCGACCTACACCAACGAGTTCGCGGACGCCGCGAGCTGACGGTAGCAAGCGCGGGCCGCGCGACGTTGCGGATCATAGACGACACGAATCTTCAGGCGCCGGACACCCTAGCTGACTGACGCTTGAAGATTCGCCTTGTATTCCTCCCTTTCGCGCAGGTGAGCATCCCTCGGCCTACGCACGTTCTGAGGAAGGCTCATTCTTGCCCAATCCCTGCATCCGCTCCGCGTGCGTAGCTCGAACATCCAGAATGAAGCACGACGAGGTATGGCGCCAGAATGAGCGCCATGGCACGTAGTGGTTCACCCTTCTCATCTAGGAGCATGGGATCCGCAATGGTATTGTGACAAACGCCCGCGATTTCACCGATGAGGGGAAAGACCCTCCCTCCTAGACCCATTCTATCCTGGCAGGCATCGAGCGCCTAGCGGCCATCTTGCGCAGCGCCGCGGGAGAGCGCGAAGATCTGGTGGTCGGCTGTCTCGTAGGTGCGATCGGCATGGCGCTCAGGCTCCCACCAGCGGCCACTCACCCGCACACGATATGTCACGCGATACGTCACGCTACGCCAGGTGAGGGCAAGAGGCTTCCCATCGCGTGCCGTTTGGACGGGAACCGGCTCACTGCAGCGGCGTGACACTGCTGTGAACCTCCTAAACTCCCTGACCCTTGATCCTCGCGGATCGTCTGAGCCTCCTGAAAAGATGCCCCAGCGTTGGGAGCACTGGCAAGAGAGCAGATGCGGTCAGGTGGGGACAATGCAGGCACAGGGGCATGATCAGGCACAATCAGGTAGGAGTGTGTGGTGGGGCGAGCCCGACGACGTGGGTGCTGGCCCCGCATCCGTTCCGGTGGCGCCAACCGCCACGTCCCACGTCCGCCCGGAATGGTCACGTTGCGATGCACTCGTGCGGTGTTCTCCGCCCATTGCATGGCGGAGTGGTACACTCCGTGCGAAGGTGAAATGCCTGAGTGCCGCAGCGCCATTCACTCTGTGGCCACGAGCAAACGAGCATAGTCGATGGAGGTGCCCATGGGTGCAGCTACGCCAGCCCCGCTGTCTGTCCCCGTGTTGGTTGTGTCAGGCAACGACGTGCTCCGCACTGTGGTGCGGATGCGCCTGGAAACCGCCGGCGGGTATGTGCTGGCGGAAGCTGCATCGGCGGCCAGCGCCATCGCGTACTTGCACTTTGCTGATGGACCCCACATCGTCATGCTCGATCTCCATCTCCCCCGGCGTACCGTGGAACTGATCCTCCACGTCGTCGGATTGGATGCCGCGTTGCAGCGCCATCGCTACCTCCTGGCAGCATCCTCCAACTCGAGCACACGGTTCACGGAGGACCTGCGGCGGCTCATCAAGACGTACGGCACCGCGTTCGTCCATAAGCCCTTTGGGCTCAGCCTCCTGACAGCCATCGAGCAGGTCGCAGCGCAACTGCCCGCACCTGTATCGAACCGATAGCAGCAGGAGCCAGCAGTAGCCCACCACGTGAGGACGATACCTGGCTCAATCCTGATCTGACGGAGCCAGACCAGATGGTAGCGTACCCACCACCATACCCGGATGACTTACTCGAAGCGGAGGCTGTTGCCTAACAGTCTCTGGGTTGAGCGAGACGACGCGCTGTCGTCGTGTTTCAGTTGCGATATTCTGGTCTCGTGTCATGTGACCACGTAGCTGCTATAAGAGAACCTGGGAGATCCTGGGATGATGTCACTCGGCTGGTCCCAGGCCCTTGCGTGGCGTCTGTAGCAGCAGTTGCTCGACCCAGTCGGCATCGCATCAGTCGCGGCGCATCCGTCGCGTACGGTCCCGAGCGGGCGAGGTCGCTCGCGCCCTGGCAGGGAGCTAGGTCATCAAGACGTACGCGTTTCGCAGCGCCACTCACCTGCTGACGCCCTCGACGGTGGCGGGGATGGTGCTGGTTGAGCTCGTGCTGCTGGCGCCGACGGCTCCCCAGCACTTCTTCCCCGATCTGCCATTCTATAAAGTATGAGCGGGCAACAATGGGGAAACCGTCCAGGTGGCCACGAGTCTTACAGAATGGTCGATCACGTCATATCCGTCTACGACAACTCAGGAGCGGGGAGCCGCTTGTGGGATGCTCGTGATGATGAGGCGCGCGATATCGAAGATGGAATCCGGTCTGCTCATGGCACGTGCGCGTGCCCGTATTTGATCGAGTTGTGAACATGAATTTCCAAGCAGATTCGAGAGTTGATGTGTCAGACTCCTGGGTGTTGGCGCAAGCACGCCCAACCCGTTCCGCAGCACGAAGTCAATGTTTCCGACTTCCTGACCAGGCAATGCGCCAGTTAACACGATTGGTAGCCCGCATGTCACTGCCTCGCTGATGGTGCCAGGGCCAGCCTTCGTCACGATAACGTCAGCCGCACGCATGAGATCAGGCATGTTCTGCACGAATCCTAGAATGTGCGTCCTCGTGTGGAAGCCCCGCAGCATGTGTTGCAGGTGAGCATAGAGTTGACGGTTGCGGCCAGTCACCACGAGGAGTTGCACACCGAGGTACTGGCTCGCGACCACCTGAACCGCCTCTGCAAGCCCAGATGTGCCCTCGCCTCCACCAGCAAGCAGCACCACTGGAAGGTGTGCGTCGAGATGGAGCGCGTGTCGTCGTTCGGCCACTGCCGCTGCAGCGCCTACCGCGAAATCCGGGTCAACCGGCATGCCAAGCACATGGATGTGCTTGGAGGGCAGGCCGTTCGCCAGCGCAAGTCTTTTTGTTGCCAGGGTTGGCACAACACAAGCATCGACGCCGCGTGCAAACCATGACACATGCGCACTCACCAAATCGGTGACGACAGTAATTACCGGAATGTACAGGCCAGTATCGTTCAATGCTTGCAGTGTGACGTGGTTGAGCAGCGGATGAACCGACACAATGATGTCGGGATGCATCCGCTCAATGAGGCTGCGCAACCCTCGGCGCACAAACGGCTGATAGAGATGGTTGGTGGCGCTGAAACGTTCCCGCGAATTCGTCATGTGGAAGATTCGCCCGTAGAGGCGCGGATTGTGTCTTGTCACAGGTCCATAGAGCGAAACCGTCTTGCGCAACGGGAAACGGGCACACTCGGCGAAGGCGTCTACGATGTGGACTTCAAGTCTGGAACCCCGACTGCCGTTGGCGTACTCCTGTTCGTACACGCATTGGAGCGCCTTTGAGATGGCGTTCGCTGCACTCCGATGGCCAGAGCCGGTGTCTGAAATCAAGATCAAGATTCTGCGCGGACGATTGCGCATGCTCCTGGTTTTTGGCAGGCGCTCATGACCATCCAGCATCACAGAGACCTCTCAAGGATGCGCGCAAAAGCCTGTAGATAACTCGAATCGCCGGTCTGCTTTCGCAGTACCCAATATTCGGCGCCCCAAAAGAGATAGGAGTAGAGCGAGCAGCCTTGCTGGGACCAGCGCATGCAGGTGTTGTAGTTGGCAATGACATGTTCGGGCAGGCAGCTAGCCATACCTTGGCCAGTAGGATTGGGCGGGGTCGTCACCGTCTCCCACGGCTCTGCCTGCCCTTCGGAGATCATGAGCTGTTGCCCATGAACGCTCGTACATGCACAGAGCCGCTTGTATTTTGCCGCTGGCCAGAGCCCGTCACTCCCGTCGAGATAAAGCGTCCTACCACCCATATTTAGGAGAGCCTGGCGCGGATAATAGTCGATCCCAATGATGTCGGCCATGCGCAGGGCGACCGCAAGCGAGTCGCCTTGATCGTGTGTTTGCCACCACTGGCTTATCCGCACGGGCAAAGATGTGGGCAAGAAGCCATTCATCAGAATGGGTCGGGTAGGATCGGCCTGTCGCAGCGCACGGAGCTCTTCCGCTACGAAGGCAGTATCTAATCGCCAGGAATGCTCCATCCCAAGCGGATCGACCGCTTCATGTTCTAATTGCCACGCGACTATTCCCGGTCGGTCTTTGTAGCGTTCCACCAAGCGAGTCAGGAACGCTGTCGCGGCCGAGACGAGGGATACATAGGCGGAGGGCTTGATACGGATGTGCTCCGGAAATGGCCGCCTCAGATGGTGCGGTGGCACGTAAAATTCGGGATAGCTGAAGGTTTTCAGCGGGCCAACACAGAGGATGACCTGCACGCCGGCTTGCTCTGCCGCATCGATCTGCCAGTCAAGTTCATCAGCGAGGAATGTACCAGGCTTAGGCTCTATCTGATTCCAATAGGCGCCCAGGCGGATCAGTTGCAATGGATAGGTAAGCAGTGTCTGGAGCGTGGCGTGCACGTCGAGTCCAAGCGCCAACACCTGCGGCGGGCGAAAGGTTACGCCGAGCAGTGTCGAGCCACGTGGCTCAATGGGCGTGTTCTGCCATGCATTTGTCAGTGGTTGCACTGGCCGTTTCAACAAAAACTCCCCCATGTGCAAGAAGCTTGCAAAGTGAGGGCTATACGCTGGAGTTTGCTGGCCTTGCCCTGCGACGGCTCTAGATTGCTGCATGCGCCTCTACCTTCTGACTCTCTGCTCCCACATCTCTGTTCAGCTTGCCTCAGCGAAGTATTCAAAAAGCACTATCGAAAGAAAGAACCAGATAGGAAGTTGCCTCCGTATGCCCTTCGTCAACGAGGTGCGCTGGCTTTTATGCGCATACCATGCTTTTGTCTTCGCGAATACACTGGTTCCAGTGAACACTCTCAAGGTGGCGGAAGCCTGTCTATTGCGAAGATCTGGGATCGTCGCCAAATGCTCAGGCAAGGTAATCCGCTCCAACACGAACTGTGAAAACGTCACGTACCAGAGTGGAATCGCTTGAAACCTGCTCAGATGGGGTTTATTGACGACCTCAGAGCAAGCGATGTGATCCGGATGGCCGTAGAGTCCAGCTAGATCGTCGTCGGCATGGGGAAAAATGACGAGCACGCGGTGGAATGGCGGGATATCCCTCGGCGGTACCGAGAAATCGGTAACCAGCAAGAATCCTGTCAGCCATAGACACGCAACGAAGAAAGGTGCCACCAGAAGATACACCACCGTTTCATCCTGCCTTCTTGGCAATGAAACGTGATCCTTCCTGGTCAACAGCCTCTGTTCGTACCACGCCCTCAAACTGCTTGAGCATGACGGGCATTTCTGGGAGGTTCCAGATGAGGCAGGCGGCCAGGAATATGATGGCTGCTGTGGGGTTGGTGTAGACAAGTGGCAGCACCTGAATTCTCCTGAATTCTCCTCGCTGGGCCGGGCCGGAATTACGGCTCCTGGAATACACGGCGAAACAGGTTCGATTGCAGAAGCATCGTGGGATCGTATTGGCGCTTGAGCATCAGAAAAGCGTCAACCGGCGCATCTCCTATGCTCCGGCGATACAGTGATGATGTGAGCAGGCCGTCTTTCGCCAGATAAAAGCGTCCTCCTGCCGTAATGACAAGCTCCATCAGTTCCAGCAGCATCTTCTGCAGTGCCTGTAGCTGCTGCGGGATGACTCGGTAATACGTCTCCAGCGAGAAGCCCTCGACTTGATAACTCAGCAGGAATGGATCGGGCCGCTGCTGCTTTATGACGCACCAGAGCGGGACAAAGTTGTGGTGCCGTGATCGGCGCAGGATTTCCTGAAATACCTCTTCGGCGTGAGAGGATGGGACAAACACATGCAGTGACTGCATCCCATAGGGCAGTATTGCTTGGTATCCGGCGAAGGCTGCATCGGGAAAGAAACTGCTCTTAAATAGTGGCAGCCATCGCATTTTGCCCCCGCTCCAGCGCTTGTTCCATTCATACATCGAGCTGTTCGCCACGCGCATGCCAAGATTCACAGCAGGTCGGAAGATTGTGCCCGCGTAGCGCGCCAATCTCGTCGTCATTTGATCTGGTAGGCGGGATACCGAAAACCGCAGACTCGCGCGGTCTGAGACGGCGCTGTAGCGCGTGCAGGTAACAATACCCCGGCCCATTTGGTCGAAGCCATCTATCAACCCTTCGAGGTGGTCCGCCGAGTGTTCATCCTTGAAGATGGCGATGTTCTCGCTGAGCGATGGAGCTGGACGTATCATAATCTCGGCGAATCCTGAGGCAATACGCTGGAGTTGCAATGTAATGGAGATATAGACCCCTAGCAGACCGGCGCTACCCACAAATGCGTGAAAAAGCTCAGGAGTACTCGCGGGCGAGAGATCGAGCGCCTCGCCGCTTGTCAGCAGCACACGGAGGGATACGACGTGCTCGCCGAAGGAACCACACTTCCAGGCATTCTTGCCGGTAATGTTCATAGCCACGCAGCCACCGACGGTGACCTCTGCGGTTGAAGGTGTGACGGGCAGCCACCATCCATCGGGCAGGACGACGCGTATCACCTCGCGCAAGGTGACTCCTGGCTCCACCTGTATGATTCCTGACTCAGGGTCCCAGGAAAGGATACGGCACATGTTGGCTGTGTCAATGACGACCTCATGTGTATTGAGGGCGGCATCTGTGTAGCTGTGTCCCGCGCCACGGGCAACCACCGATTGCTTACGTAATCGTGCCGCCGAGAATACCTCCAGGATTTCCGCGCTATCCCTGGGCCTGAAGACCGAGCAGGACGATCGCTCTGATCGACTCCAGTTCGTGAGGACCGCCGGAACCGCCGAGATAGGCATATACACACCGCCTTCGCTGTGCCAGTTTTAGAGTGCTGACGGCCAGATTGTAGTCATTGTCGTTGAACACTCTGCTGTGTCGATATGAACAGTTCTTGAACGGTTGTTGACGGTTTCATAGAAATCAGCCTTACAGACGAAGTTGTGGGCGACTATGTAGCCAGCATC
>DASUWS010000135.1:0-17363 GCA_036378295.1 Ktedonobacterales bacterium | reverse complement strand
CCGTCGAGCGCAGTGACCGCCAGGTTGAGGCGCTCGGCGTTGATGCGCAGGAGCCGCGCATACTGGATCATTGGCGGCAGGGATGCGGCCACATTGCGCAGCAGGTAAATCGTCTGCTCGCGACGCTGGCGCATCCAGTTGGGGTCATCCAGACGCGGTTCTTCGACGCCAGAGGGGTTCTCCGCTGGATCGAACCCTAATGGCGCCCGGCCAAAGAAATCGGCGAGGAATTGGAATAACTCGCCTCGCGCAACCGCCAGTAAACTAGTAATCTCACTGAGCAGACGCGCCTCGGGGAGGGCGCGCCCCAGGAGCCACCATTCCTGAACTGCCAGCCCCTGTTCTATCTCTACAATGCGGTGCAGTAGCATCTCGCTACGACCCGCCAATTCGTCAACCCCCTCACCAAGTGCTCCTGGCCCGCGTACCGCTCGCAATTCTGGTGAGGAGTGACGATAGGGCATCGCTTGCATCCCGCGACTCCTCTCCCGTGTACTCCCTCTACACATCGGGGAAATTCTGTCGCCGCCGCATGGATCCACGGCAACGCTGTTATTCGATCACACTCTAACGGGTTATATACTTTCCGTCAACTCTATGCCAGATATTCAACAAACGGGTGTACATGCGCTCGCACAATAGCAGCACAATAGCAATAGTGGGCGTGGAAAGACCAGCGAATCGCCGTTCGCTACCACTCATGACGAACACTGCTGGCCGCTTATTCGGCGGCCAGCCAGGCCGACTTCTCCTCAGCGGACATCTCGGCGCTGAGGCGTACCGCATCCTCGAACGACATCGCTTCGTGCGCGTCGCCGTCTTTGCGCTCGCCCTGACGGCTGCGCAAGAACGCGGGCGCTGGCGCGGGGCCAGCCAACATCGTCTGAAGCTGCTCGGTGGCGGTGTCGAGCAGGGCGCTCAGCCGCTGGAGCAACCGCTCCGGCACTGTGCTCGCCCGGATGCGTCCCGCCTCCAGCGCGCTCAGGACGTCCACACCCAGCCCCAGCCCGCGAGCAACCTCACGCAGACTCTTCCGCTGCGCCTGACGGAGCGCTTTGAGGGTTGGCGCCTGAGCATGAGCAGCGGTGGCGACAGTGACAGAGGCCACAGGGGCGGCGGCAACGGTCGCGACATGCTCGCTGGCCGTGCCAAAAACAGCGGCAACAGCCCGCGCGGAGGCACGCTCGGCAATAGCGGCGATATCTGGCGTCAGCGGAGCATCCTCGTAGCCCTGTGTCGCCAGGAGCGCGGCATAAAACGATGTCAACTCTTCGGTATGGGCGGGATATTGTGTCAAGATCGTCGCCAGCGCACCCTTCCGCCCATCCTCAACGGCGGCGGCCAGCGCCATTTTTGCCTGCATCAGTGGGTCGCGCTGTGCAGCAGTTACCTTTCTCATAGCTCTTGTACTCCTCGCCCGCCAGGGGCGACAGGCTCATTCCGTTTCGGCGTTCTCCGCCGCAATCCGCTCACGCAGCAACGCCCTTGCCTTTTCGAAGCGCAGGCGCATCGTTCGTTCCGTCTTGCCGCAGAGTGCGGCGATATCGTCCCAGCGCATCTCTTCAAAGACACGCAGAATCACGATGCGCTGATCTAGCGGGTCCTTCAGGTAGCGCAGGATACGCTGCGCTTCCAGCGAAGCCATCCGCGAGGCCAGTGGATCGACAGAATCGGCCAGGTCGCGCCCGGTCTCGCCGCCATCGCCCTCGCTCACCGGCACATCGAGCCGGTCCACCAGCGCCTGCGGCACGTGCATTCCCCGCCCGACCGGGTTGCCCTGGGCATCGCGCCGGTAGCTCAGCCCCTCGTTGCGCAGCACCCGCTGAAAATTATCAGCGCAGAGGCAGCGCAGATAGTGAATGAAATTTGCCAGCATGAACTCTTCGCGCGGATTTTGCGCCTCGCGCAGCAATTGCTCGATCATGCCCGCGATCGCCTCTTCCATCAGGTCGGGGCGGTGGCGCAGGCCATAGCTGCGACGCTGGAACTCGGGCATGCAGCGCGTCACCAAAATCTCGCACAGCCCGCGGACGCGCTCGCTCTCACCTCGTGCCTTCCAGGCGCGAATCGCGCGTACCAGATCGGCGTCACTCACCACGTAGCCACCGCTGGCGGTACGCTGCTTCAGTTTTTCCAATGTGCGTGGATTGCGCGGATCAGGAGGATTGGCGGGCATCTGTTGCGCTGCCGTCTCCTGAACCACCTGTTCTGCGGATCTCGCACCCATCACCGGAATCGCCTCCCTCGCGTCCAGCCGCTGCTCGTGGGACATCCGGCGGGGCGCGCGTTCTCGCTCATCCATCTTTGCTTACATCTCCGTATCTCTATCGCTCAGCCATTTCAGCATACACGCTGGCTGTGATGAAGGAGTGGAAGATGTGGTTCTCCCGACATCTTCTTTACCCTTCGACCAAATCCGGAAATACCCAAATGATCAGAAATGGCCGCGAATACTGCGCACGGGAACTCCATGCAGCGCAAATGTGGGATCGGGTGGGCTCCATTCGTCGCGACGCCGCGGGCTACCACGCGTCTGGTTCACCATGAACCGGGTATCCTGGCATGATGAGAGACGCCATCAAGCGCGCGATAGTCCCTCGCTCCCGGCCTCTCAACGCCGGGAGTTCTCCTTATGCAGTGTACACGACATCAGGGAGTGTCTGCCGCACCACTGGGAGACATTCTCGACGGTTGCGATACTGGTGTGAAGATATAGAACGTGGTGGTCTGGTTCGCCGTGACGTGCGGGGTAAACGAGCCGGGGGGCAATACGGTGCCGGATACAAGCGCCATCTCTACATCGCGAACGTGGTTGAGCGGCACGATAGCCACGGTTGGGCTGGTACTATTCGCCAGCGCCGCTGCCAGGTCTTCAGTCGTCTCGACGTGAGTGCCTGTAACTCCTGGCCCCAGATAGCGGAGCGTGGCATAATCGGCGATCAGATTGCCGTCGCTCAACAGAACGAAGTGCGTGCCGGAGGGGAGCGTGCCGAGATAGCGTCCGATGTCGGTATACGTCGTCCACCAGGGATCGCCGTTGGTCTGGTGGGGATAGTCCGTAAAGTAGCGCTGGGTATTCCAACTGGCGCTCATCCCCACCAGCACCAGCGCCAACAGTGTCGTAGCCAGTACGGGCGCTGGATTGGGCAGTTGTGGCACGGAAAGGGGTAGTTGGTCAGCCGCCCAGACGATACCACGCTCGACACGATGCAAGAAATCTTCGAGCAGCAACGCCGCCAGCAGACAGAGCGCCGGAAGCATCACCAGCAGCCGCTGCCAGTCGGGCATATCTATCGTCAGTATCCCGCCGAGCACCACCGTTCCGCTGATCCAGACCGAGAGCAGCAGATACACTGGCTGGCGCAGGCGCAGCAGCGCATAGAAGAATCCGACGGTGACCAGCGTAGCGACGCCGATATCGAGAATGCTGTAGTGCAGGCCGTACTGCGTGCTCTGGTCGGAAAGACCCGTAGGCAGCAACGGGATGGCGGCGATCTGCCGCAGCAGCACCGTCGGGATATCGGCGGTGCCGAACTGTTCGATCAAGTGATCGCGCATCCAGGGCGTCAGGTTGAGGATCAGCACCTCGTTGGTGCGGCTGTTGAGCGCGTTACTGTTTGCCTGGAAGTAGGCTGCCAGCGGGCCAAGCGCGGCTACCATCCCCGCGACGAACCAGGCGATAGTTGGTCCGCGTCCGGAGAGCAACCGGCGGTTGAAGAGCAGCAGCCCCACGATGAAGAGCGGCACAATGGCAAAAACCAGTCGGGCGCTAAAATACACCTGCGCCGAAAGGCTCATCGCCACGGCAGTCAGCACGGCAGCCACCGCGCTTCGGTCACGCAGCGCGCGCACGAGCAGCCAGAGCGTCAGCTCGACGGCGAAGAGTCCGTGGATGTAGTGGATACCTGAACGGCTGAACTGGATGTGCAGATGCGCAAAGGTCATCAGCGCGGTCGCGACGAAGGCGACGCGGCGGCCAGCAAACTCGCGAGCGAGCAGATAGAGCAGCACCAGCGAGAGCAACCCGACGATCACCGACGAGAGACGCAGGCCGAAGAGATCATTCCCGGCAAAGTGCATCACCAGGGCGGGGATACCAAAGCCCGCGACAGGAAGGCCATACCAGCCGGTCGAGAGCAGCGTCTGTACATCGCCATGCAGCCAGCGCAGCGCCTCCAATGCGCAGGATGCCTCGTCGCCATGGACGATATAGGGCACGCTGGCGAGATTTGGCAGACGAAGGGCGAGGCCCGTGACCAGTAACACGGCCAGCAGCGCCCAGTCACCCCAGGCAGTCCAGAAAGCGTGCCAGCGCGGCTGATTGCGCGATCTGACGGTGGCAATGGCGAGCCGCCAGCGCAGCCTCTCAAGCGGAAACGGACGCGCCGACGGCCAGGCAAGCGCAGCCAGCACCAGCAGACCCATTGCCGCGATCCAGAACCACTGCGCGGCAAGCACCTGGATGGGCGCACTGGCCAGCGCGGATGCGATCAGCGCCGAGAGTAGCGACGCCCCTGTCAGGGTGAGGCTGATCCAGTGGAGCCATGTCGCGGATGTTATCGCCGCCTGCCATTGGCTTCGGCGCGCCTGAATGACATCTCGCCAGGCAGGTCGCCGTGATAGTGAAGCGCGGAGGGCATACGGGGCCTTCCGTATGGTCGCGGGAAGATGCGCGAGCGCTCGCCGAGCCGCAATGACGCCGCCGCGAACATGTTCCCATTGGAGCAGCAGCGCCGCGGACAGGGCGGCAAAGACCAGCAGCCAGACCAGTACCGGCGAGGTGGCCACGTGATCCGCGGCCGTGCCTGTCTTAGCATAGGCGCTCAATTGCGCCTCCGCGCCTGCCACATCCGCCAGGCAGAGGATGACGAGCGCTCGCCGCAGGCCCAGAAACCAGTCGGCGCGACGTAGCCACTGGGACAGCGACGCCAGTACGTCGCGCGCCGACTCCGGACGAGCATTCGCCTGCATACGAGCCATGCCTTCCCCCTTGCCCTTCTCTCCCCTAGCAATGCTCGTCGCGCGGCCCAACTCTCTCTAGCAGACACGCTCGTAATGTCGTCATTGTGACGTGCTCTCGAATCTCGATCGTTTCGGCACGTCTGGTACGTCTGATATGTCTGGTGAGCCCGGACTATTAGTGGAATCTGGGGACGACTCCAGTATGACCCTGCCACCCTCGACACTGTAGACGTAGGCACCCGATTGCACTGTTTCCGGCAGGCTCGTCGCGTCGGTGATCGTCAGGAGCACCTGGTCGAGCCCGCTCACCGCGTCGAGAAAATCGGCCCGGCGGCGGGCATCCAACTCGCTCAGCACGTCGTCGAGCAGCAACAGCGGCTGATCGCCAGTCTCTGCCTCGATATACGCCAGCTCCGCGAGCTTGAGCGCCAGCGCGACCGTGCGCTGCTGGCCGCGCGAGCCGTAAGTCGTCAGGTTGATGTCTCCGGCGTAGAAGGCGAGATCGTCGCGATGCGGCCCGAGCACATTCGCGCCCTGGGCAATCTCACGCCGACGCAACTCCACCAGCCGAGCCCGAAACGCTGCCACCAACTCCTCATCTGGGAGGTCCAGCGGTCCCTTATAGGATGGCTCGTACGCCAGGTGCAGCGGCAATTCTGGCAGCCCCTCGTCGCGGGCGAGCACCTCGTAGAGATGCCCGGCGGTGCCCTCGGCATGCTCGATAAAGCGGGCGCGCGTGCGCATCAGCGGAACGGCGAGCGCGGCAAGCTGCTCATCCCAGAACGGCAGCGCGTGCGGGCTCTCTTCGCCCTCTTTGATACGCCGCAGCAGAGCGGCTCGTTGTGTGACTACCTTCTGGTACTGCCCAAGCGCGCGGCAATAGCCAGGATGCACCTGGCAGAGCGTCAGGTCGAGGAAGCGCCGCCGCTCCGAGGGCGCTCCGGTCACGAGCTCCAGATGAGCTGGCGCGAAGACGACGACAGTGACCTTGCCGAGCAGGTCCATTGCACGGCGCGGCATGCCATTGATGCGGATGCGCTTGCGGAAGGGGACAGCGGGCAACGGTGGGCTGGCCGGGCCGCTCGTCGCGAGGGCAACGGCGCTGGCGGGCGCTTCGACGCCGGTATCGGCAATGATGACCTCGACGTGGAGCGTGTCACTGCGGCGAGCGACCTCGGCTTCGATACGGGCGAAGTGGCCAGGCGCGCCCCAGCGTACTGCCTCGCGCTCGCTGTTGGTGCGAAACGAGCGGCTGGTGGCGATGATACTGGCGGCCTCCAGAAGATTCGACTTCCCCTGAGCGTTGCGCCCGCGAAATACCACCAGCCCACGTGGCAGTGAAAGATCCAGTTCGCGGTAGTTGCGAAAATCAGTCAGGCGCAGGCGCTCGATATGCATGGCATCCTCCCTGAGCGCCGAAAACACGGCGATATGGCTGGCAGGCACCGAAGATCGCCGCACGCTGACTGCAAGCCAGCAGGCCGTTTTTCCGGTCTTTGGGCCAGTATGAAAGAATTGTCATGAAACTACTCTGTACCACGGCATATTCCCCGGTAATTCTGAAAGAATTGTCATGAAATATGTGGTGACTTTCATGCTCGTGAATACCCACTCAGGATATACTATTCGTGCGGTCACGAGAAGTCGGGCAGTGGTAGCAGGGTGGTTGTGCGGCTCCGCACGATAGGGTTGCGGGGGTCGTGAGAAGATGTGGGTCGGCGGAATCGCACAACGTGGTCGCACACATACCCCTTCGTAATTGGTACAAACCAGGACGAAGGGGTATGTGTTTTCCCGGGAGCTTGCGGTCATGGAACTCCATGTGCATAGATCGCTGATCAAGGAGGATCTGACCTATGCGCTATCTGTTCATGGCATTTCACTACCCCAAACCCGAATATCGCGACGACCTGATTCGGTGGATTCAGCGAGCTGGGACAGCGCTCAAGACCCAGCCCGGCGTACTGGAGCTTGCCGACTTCGATGATCCGGCGAACGGCAGAATCGTTGCCGTCTCGATCTGGGAGAGCGCCGAACACTTCCATGTCGGCAGGGAAAGGGCATTTGACTCTCTCGGCGAAGATGCTCCTTACGATCTCTGGGAGAGGCGTCCCCTCGAAATATTCACGCTTGGAGAGCTCGAAGGCACCGCATAGCCTGCCCATACTCGTGCCCGACGCGGGAAGATCAGCCTGTGTAGCAAGCCCAACAGCACTATCGCCAGCCCTCCCACAGCGCGCGCTCCGCGGATTGCGGATCGTCGACGACCTCTGACGCCACGTCGAAGCGCATCGTTGCCCGCCGCGTGAGATCGTACTTCGGCCAGCCAGGGTCTCCATGGTTCGCGAAGGCGACCCAGGCGGCATGCATCCTATCAGCCAGCCCTTGCGGCGGGTTGCTTCCACAGAGCGCTTGCGTTCCGTAACCCAGCGTGTCGAAGACGAAGGGAATCTCCAGCGCATGGCACGCGCCGAGGCGTCCGTCGAATTGCGGCGAGCGCCAGGCAAACTCATACATGTAGGTGCCCGTGGGCGCCTTCGCATGGGCGTCGGCCAGGCGGATGGCAGGGATACGGCACCACCAGTCGGTCTGAAGAGCCGCGAGCAGGTCGCCGGGGCTCGCGCCCGGATGCGCCGCGCGATAGCCAGCCAGTGTCGCTTCGACTGGGAGTCCATAGGCCGCCACAGATCCAGCCAGGGCCTCGTCGGTGACCTGGTCGATTATGCCGCCAAGCACCAGGAATAGCCGCCACTCGTCGGTATTCGTGCCGACCAGGACATCAACGTCCGCGCCAGATCCAGCGATGATGCGATCGATCGGACGGGCGGGGATGACGTCTCCGTCGAGCACTGGCTGCCAGGGCGTCATGTTGATTGCCACCTCAGCGCCCCAGCGTACTGGATCGGGGGGATGTGCGAAGAGCTCGGCGCTCAACGCTACCTGGGCTTCCACCTCGCGCTCGATAGGCACCGCCGCGATGGCCTCGCGCGTGGCGGCGACGCCCAGCTTCTCGGCAAGAACCTCTCCGACCCGTCGTGCCGTTGCGGCTGAGATCACTGGATGCGCCGCTCCACTCTGGCAGATGGCACGCCGGAAAAGCCCTTTCGCACGAGGCATGGACAGCAGTATGCCGATGGTCATGGCCCCACCCGACTCGCCAAAGACAGTGACATTGTCAGGATCGCCCCCGAACGCGGCGATGTTCTCCTGGACCCACTGAAAGGCAGCGATCTGGTCGAGGAGGGCGCGGTTGGCGTTTCCGTCTCCGTCTTCCTTGCCCAGATAGAGAAAGCCCTCAGGGCCAACCCGGTAATTGATCGTCACGCAGACGATACCGTCGCGAGCGAAGTGGCCGCCGTCATAATAGGTTGTCGCCGCCGTTCCGTACTGAAAGGCACTGCCAGGAATCCAGACCATCACCGGGTGCCTGGCTGACCCAAGCTCGGGGGACCAGATGTTGAGATTCAAGCAGTCCTCACCGGGGCCGACCAGTTCTGGCAGAACCGAGCTGACGTCGGCGGGATAGGACGGCTGGGGTGGCTTCGGACCAAAGGTGAGAGCGTCGCGCACACCGCTCCACGGCACAACTGGCTGCGGGGGGCGGAGCCGATTGGCGCCAAACGGCGGCGCGGCATAGGGAATACCCTTGAAGACATTCACGCCATCCGCGACACTGCCGCGCACCTCGCCAGAGCGCGTCTTGACCACTGGATTCTTGACGTCTGTACTCATTGGAATACCTCCTGCAGCAAAGCGCGTGACTCATCCTGGAGCCCGCTCTCGATCAACTCGCGCAGCCTCCGGTAGCCCCGTATCTACTCGAACCTGGCAGGTTCAGCCTGAAACGGGTTCAATCACGATGTAGACTTCCTCGGCTTTCGCCTTCCGGTGAAGCAGGCGCCAGGCATATCTGGTGAGGGGGAGCATGAAGCCGTATTTCTTTTCCAGGGCCGCCGCAGCCGCGCTTATTTCCTGTGGCTCCGTCAGAATGTGGGCGTTTCCCTCGCTCACCGATCCGGTGATTTTGCCGCTGTAGGTACACGGACCGAGCGTGACGTGCCCGGTGTGGCGAAGGCGTTTGAGCTTGCCCGCGTCCGCGCGTGTGCTCAAGTAGATCGTGCCGCGACTCATCGCGAACATTACCGGTGTCGTCACAGCTTGCCCGGACTTACGAAACGTTGTCAGGGCGATGCATTGCGCTTTCCCCAGATCAGGAAAAGCGGCCTTTTCCAGCGTTGTAGACATAGCTCACCTCCTGTGAGTGTTCTGACTGTTCCGGCTCGACCGTGGAGCCGCCGAGATCGAGACCATAGCCGCTCTCGATCAGTTCCTTCAATCGGCGGGTGAAGCGCGCGGCAGGAGCGCCATCAACGAGGTCGTGATCCACACTGATCGTCAGGCTCAGATACTCCCGGATGGCGGCATCACCGTCCTCTATCACCCGCTTCTCGCCGATGCCCCCCACCGTCACCATGAGCGCCGACGGCGAAGATGCGGGAATGCCCCAGCCCGCCCCAGTCCCAAACATGCCCACGGACGTAATGCCCACCGTCCCCATGGTCTCCTTCCATAGCCGCGGGCGCCACCTCCCAATACGGGTGAAGGCCCAGACGACGGGCCTATAGAGCGCGGTTGGCACGAGCGAAAACGCCCGGAACCGCGTCAGGACGTTTTTCACATCCGTGTGCTGGGCTGCCCGGATCTCGTCGTGAATCTCGCGGAAGGTCTTGCGATTCGCCGCATGGATGATGTAGGGCAAGACGAATTTCTGACCTGCCACGTCGCGCTCGATCCGCGTATTGATGTCCACATCCTCGAACAGGATGAGGCGATTCCCGCCCAGGCGAAACGCCTGCACGGCTTTGTGCTCATCGACGGCTTTCGCCAGGCAGGTGACGAGGAACGCCGTAAACGACAGGGTTTCTCCAGTCTTTGCCCTGTACTCGCGTAGGGCCGCGCGCGCTCCGGTCACGTCGACTTCGAGCAGGCCATGGATCATCGGCTTGTGGCGGACGGACCGATTGGCAGCTGCCGCAAACCGCCAATACTTTGGATAGGGGACGACCTGTGCGTCGGCGCGCTGATGTTTCATGGTCTCTCTCTCCCTCCCTTTCGCCTCGAATGAGAGGAAGTTTCCGTCACCGAGTCGCGCTCTTTGTCATGAGCCGCAGGATCTGGAAACAGACTCTCCAGCATGGCCAACATGTAGTGGACGACATGGACATCACGCACCCAGCACAAAGGCGAAAATCGCGCTCACAGAGCCATCACAGGTGGGAAAGCGAATAGCAGATCGCGGTATCGGTATCGGATGCACAGGAGCGGCGTAGATGAGCGCCCGATGTATCCGCTATGGTATCAGGGAAGCGTCTGTGTGAGAGGGTAGAGCATGAACAAAATGGGGCGCAAGCATGGAGACAACCGAGCAACTGGTGGACGTGGGCGGCCATCGTCTCTCGCTGCTCTGTGCGGGCGCTGGCTGGCCGCCAGTTATCCTTGATGTCGGGCTAGGCACTACTTCGACATCATCTGAATGGGCACAGGTGCGAAATGGCGTCGCCGCGTTCACTCGCTGCTGTGCTTATGATCGAGCCGGATTGGGAAGAAGCGAGCCGGGACAAGGCCAGCACACCAGCATACAGGCAGTGGAGAGCCTGCATACGCTGCTGCACGGTGCCAAAATCGCGGAGCCTTTTGTCCTCGTAGGCCATTCGCTGGGTGGGCTGCACGCTCAACTCTTCGCCGCCCGCTATCCTCACGAAGTAGCTGGCCTCGTGCTGGTAGACGCTACCTATGAGGACCACTTTGGCTGGCTCGCGTGCAATCTAGTATCACCTGCGGAGATGGATGATCAGCGGCGCTTCGCGGCGGGCGATAATCCGGAAGGGATCGCGTTCGACACCGCCCTGACAGTACTGCGGCGGGCAGCGTGGCGTCTTGATGTCCCTCTCGTCGTCCTGGTACGCGATCAGGTTCCTCCAGAAGAGCAGCCGCCAGAATGGTCCAGCGAACGAGAGGCTCGCCTGATCAAGACGTGGCGGGAGGTACAGGCCGAGCTTGCGAGCCGGTCATCATATGGACGGCTGGTAGTCGCGGAGCGGAGCGGACACAATATCCAGCGGTATCGGCCCGACCTCATTGTCGACGCGATACGCGAGGTGGTGGTCGCCGCAAGAGTCCAGCGGGATGCTGTCACACGCGATGAGCCGCCAGCAAGCTAACCCTGCGTTACGATATGCCCTGCGCACGCATCCTTACGCCTCGCGCACCTCCGCGCCGAGCCGCCGCAGATCCTCGAAGAAGGTAGGATAGCTCTTGGCAACGGCATCCGCGCCCGTGATTGTCAGCCCCTCGCCGCTGCGGAGCGCGACGAGTGCCAGTGCCTGCGCCAGCCGATGATCATCGTGGGCGTCCACAGTTACGCCGCCGGGAATGCCCGCTGGCTGGCCGCGCACCAGAATGCCGTCATCCAACGGTTCCACGTCACATCCCACGCGCCGCAGCTCGGCCCATAGGTCGCCAATGCGGTCGCTCTCCTTCAGCCGGAGATTGGCGGCGTTCTCGAAGCGGGTCTCTCCCTCTGCAAAGCACGCCGCGGCTACCAGCACAGGCACACTGTCTATCTGTGGATCGCCATCCAGTCGCCCCCCCCGAAGCGTCGCGCCCGATCCGATATCCAGCGTGCTATTGCTCAGGTGCGCAGGCGCGCCGAACGCCGCGAGCGCCGCCAGGAGGGCCAGCGTCTCCCGTTGGGTGACATCCAGCGGGTTCAGCCGGGTTGGCTGGTCCAGCAACAGGGACGCGACCGCCAGCGCCGCTGCCGAAGGCACATCTCCGGGCACGACGTACTCGCCCGCGTGGTAGTGCTGCCCACCCGCGACGGTGAACGCGCGCAGATCGCCCGCCGCCTCGACGCGAATCCCCGCCTCCGCCAGCACGCGCAATGTCACCCGCAGCACATGAGCCGAAACCAGTCCATCGGTGACCGTGATGCGCAGCCCCTGGGGAAGCAGCGGCGCCAGATAGAGCAGCGCGCTCACGTATTGCGAGCTACGCGCGCCCGAAACTGCCACCTCACCGCCAGAGGGCGGGCCGCCTCGCAGCGTGATGGGCAACAGGCCGTCCGGCCCGTTGGCCTCGACGGCGATACCGAGCCGCGTCAGCGCGGCCAGCAAATCGGCGTTGGGGCGGCGGCCAAGCGATTGTGGATGATCGGTCACGAAGCGAATCTCCGGCAGCAGCGCCCCAAGACCCAGCAACAGGCGCAACACCGCGCCCGCGTTGCCCATTTGCAGCGTGCGATCCGGAGGCAGGCTCAGGCGGCCAGCCGTGCCAGTGATCTGGAGCGTCCAGGTATCGCCAGTCGTTTCCTCCGTTACCGTGGCGCCCAATGCTCTCAGCGCCCGCACCAACACAGCGGTATCATCGCTGCGCGCCGGATTGCTCACCCGCGAGACGCCATCGGCCAGCAGCGCCGCCAACAGATAGCGCAGCGTATAATATTTGGCACCCGGTAACGGCAGGGCGATAGCAGCGTTGGTCCGGGGAGCGCCCCCGCGCACAAAGACTCGCTGAGGCACACGCCATGCCAGCCCCGAGAGCGGCGCATCCTGACTTGTCATGGCAATACCTGTTTCAATGGTATAGTGATGGTCGGTTCCGCCCTCATTCTAACCCATTACTGGCTGCTCTGGGCGAAACGTTTCTGGAAGGCAGCGGGTTCCACGACGATGGTCGCAACGATTCTGAATGGCCGCGAGCTGGCCAAACGCACGGAAGCCAATCTGCGGCGCGAGGCGGAGCGCTTCGCCCAGGAGCATGATCGGCGGGCGGCACTGATGCTGGTAGCGGTTGGCGATGATCCCACGGCGCTGCTCTATGCCGGGCAGGTGCTCCGGACGTGCCAGCGGGCGGGCGTAGACTGCCAGCTTCAGCAGTTCTCAGAGGATATCGACGAAACGTCGCTGCGGCTGCGGGTGGCAGCGTTGGGCGGGCGGAGCGACACTGAGGGAGTCGTGCTGTTGCTGCCGCTGCCCGCGCATATCCGCCAGCGGGTGGTGACGGAGGTGCTGCCGCCCGAAAAAGATGTCGATGGCCTGGGGCCACGAAACGCGGGCCATCTGATGCTTGGCTTCCCTAGCTTCGTTCCCAGCACCGCCGATGCCGCGCTTGCGCTGTTGCGGGATGCGGGCGTTGGCTTGCAGGGGCAGAACGCGGTGGTCGTAGGCCGCAGCAACGTCGGCGGCAAGCCCGCTGCCCTGCTCTTCCTGCGCGAGAATGCCACGATTACCTTCTGCCACTCCCACACGACCGACCTCGCCAGCATAACACGCACGGCAGACATCATCTTTACCAGTGTAGGTCGCGCCAACTACCTGACGGCGGATATGGTGCGACCTGGCGCGGTCGTGCTGGATGCCGGGATGAACGCGGTAGATGGTGAGATCGTCGGTGATGTGGACTTCGAGCGTGTGCGCGAGGTAGCGGGCGCGATCACCCCTGTGCCCGGTGGGCTGGGGCCGCTGACACCGCTCATGCTCATTCGCCATGTGCTGCTCGGGCCAGATTGAGTGAGGGCTAAACGGTTAGCATGGTGTATAGTAGTATGAATCGACGGTGGCAAGCTAGCCGATTTGAGCCTCTGGAGACAAATGCTGAATGCCAGACTAGCCGGAGCAGCACAAACGCCGCTGGCGCTTCTATCGCACGGCAAATGGGCATGAGCCTGTGCGGGACTTTCTTTTTCACCTCACTTTGGTTGATAGAGCCGAAATCGCCGCTGCCATGAAAGATGTTGAGCTTGTAGGTCTCAGTGCCGCTCGGCACGTGCGTGGTGACATCTATGAGGTACGTGCCCATAGAGCTACACAGACTTTCCGAATTCTTTTTGCCGCGGAAGGAAGATTCAATCAGGTCCTGCTGGCCCTGGAAAGCTTCTCGAAGAAGAGTCAGAAGACTCCCATTCAGGAGATCTCTACTGCTGAACGGCGACTTGCCGATTGGCGGCAAAGGGGGAATCAATAATTCATCGTGCGGGTGTGGCAGGTATGATAGTATATACTTTGGGTTGCGCAAAGCCCTAAAGTGGAGGTTCAGTCAGTGGCCACGGAGAAGGATGACCTGGAAGAGTTCATCGCGGATTGCAGCAAAGAGGATCCAAATTTTCCCGCAATGGTAGAGGCTGCATTGCAGCGGCGCCAGGCTATGCGAGCACAGGGCGAAGATCCAAACGAAGCTGCTCCAACAGAAAAAGAAGCGGACGAGCAACCTGCGGCCCCAAACCCCAGGCCCTAGGAGTGGCTATCCCTCACTTCATCACTTCCGCTGCTTGGGCTAAGTGAAGGCAGTAATGTCATCCCATGACGATAGACTCGACATTTACCACATTTCCAACGCTCACGTCGCCGCGCCTGCGGCTCCGGCAGGTCGAGATACGCGACGCCGACGATCTATATGCCGCTGTCTCTGATGAGGAGACGATGCGGTACTTCGGGCGCGAGCCGTATCGTTCGCTCGACGAGGTGCAAGCGTCCATTTTGATGGGCCAGGATAACTACATGCGCCGCATCGCCATCCGCTGGGGCGTCACGCTCAAGGATGACGACCGGATCATCGGCACCTGCACCTTCCACCATTTCGACGAGCGCTTTCGTCGCGCCGAGGTAGGCTACATCCTCAACCGCGCCTACTGGGGCCAGGGACTCATGAGTGAGGCGGTCTCCACCGTCCTGAGGTATGGGTTCACTGAGATGGAGCTACACCGTATCGAGGCGATTATCGATATCGCGAACGAGCGCTCCAAGAACCTGCTGCTCAAGCTGGGCTTTCAGTATGAGGGCAACCTGCGCCAGCGCTATTACCAGAGTGGCCGCTTCGAGGATGAGCACTATTTCGGCTTGCTCCACGACGAGTGGCGGGCGCGCCTCAATGAGCAGCGCCTTTAGCCACCGTTTGCTACCGTTAGCCACCGCGCGTGCTGAGGAAGGCCACCGTCTCTGCGGCCTCACGCGCCCGCGTTCTCACCCTTTAGCAGCGCGGATGGTCCGATGGGGCGGTGACGCAGCGGCGAGGAGAGCACGATCGAGGTGTGCGAGGCGCCGTGGGGCATGAGCCGGGCGATCAGGTCATGCAGATGTGCGACGGAGGAAACAACGGCGGTCAGCGAAAAGCAGTCGTCTCCGGTCACATCGTGGCATTCGATGATCTCCGGGCACGCCTCGATGACATCCACAATGCGCTCGTGCGTCACATTCGCTCCCTTGAAGCGAATGATCGCGGTCAGCGATAGCCCCAACTTCGCCGGATTCACCTCCGCATGGTAGCCCGTAATGATCCCGGCTGCTTCCAGCCGCCGGATGCGCTCGGCCACGGCAGGTGGCGTCAGTCCTACGCGGCGACCCAGGTCCGCGTAGGAGATGCGCGCGTTCTCCTGGAGCGCGCAGAGCAGCTCCCAACCAGTCTCGTCGAGCAGTTTCTCGGAATCGTTAGCCATATCGGTATTCTACCTTATCTTCAGGCATCTTCAGACTGATCTGTCTTGGAAATCCCATTCACGTACCCCGTATTCCTTTCTATCATACCATTACGCAACCCTTGCCCTCTCTTGCCGGGTTTTCATAGGTACGAATTCATAAACGAGATTCTGAGGAGCAAACGAGCGCTATGGCCTCTCCTGTACCCGCCCAGCAGACCCTGCGCAAGCATCTTTCACTGACCGACGGACTCGTCCTCTATACCAGCGCCGTTCTGGGACAGAGCTTGATCGTACTCCCCTCTATCGCCGCGCGACATGCCGGGCCGTGGTCCATCCTCGTCTGGGCCGCGCTCGCCGTCGTCTCATTTCCGCTGGCGCGCATCATGGCTGAGTTGGGCGCGCGTTACCCTTCGGCAGGCGGGGTGATCGCATTTATTGGCCAGGGCCTGGGCCAGCCCGTCGCCTGGCTCACGGGCATCCTGTATCTCGCGGCAATCGTGGTGGGCGGTCCGCCAACAGCGCTCGTCTTTGCCGAGTATTTTGGCAAGCTGGTGCCGCTGCCGGATCACTGGAATTTCGTCGTTGCGGCGATGGTGCTCGCACTGCTCGTCGTGGGCAACTGCTTCGATGTGTCACGGATCATGCGCTTCCAACGGTGGGGATTCTTCGTCTGCCTCGCCGCCATCACCATCACGATGCTCCTCGCGCTCCCACACGTCACTTCGGCCAGGCTGACCGATCTCAGCGGCTATGATCTCGCGGGCGTCGCCTCCACGGGGCTGATCTGTTTCTTTGCCTTCGTCGGCTGGGAGAATGCCGCGTTCTCCGGGGAGGAGTTTGCCGATCCGCGCACGCTGGTCAAGGCGTTGGGGCTGGCAGTCGTTATGGTCGGCACGCTCTTCGTGCTCCTGGGTATTACCGTTGTCGGCGGATTGAGCCGGGGAGTGGTGGCGGTGAGCGATGCTTCGCTGGCGGATCTGGCGCGGCTCTCACTGGGCACTGCGGCCACGCAGGTCGCGGCGGTCATTGCGCTGTCACTGCTCATCCTGTTCATGTTCACCTGGACACGCAGTGCGACGCGGTTGATCTACGCCCTGGCGCGCGATGGATTGTTGCCGAGGATGCTGGCACACGTAGATGCAACAACTGGCTCGCCCCGGCGTGCCGCGCTCGCGCTAGGCGGCGCATGGGGGCTGGCGCTCGCCGTCCAGTTCTTGCTGGCTCTCCCCATCGAGGCATATATCCAGCTTTCCAGCGGCAACTTCCTCCTGACTTACGTGCTCATCGTCCTGACGGCATGGCGGCTGCTCTCCGTCCGGCGGTGGCTGCCCGCGCTGGTCAGCTCATCGCTGGCGATTCTCGCGCTCGTCGTTGCTGGATTCCAGAGCCTGTGGTATGCCGTGGCGACCGCCGCGCTCTTTGGAGGAGTGATGGCCATACGTCGTCTGCGGCGGGAGCGCATTCCCGCGCGGCAAGGCACCCGCCCAGACGCCGCCTAATAGCTCCCTCGACCTATCCCGATCAGCTGGTAAACCAGCGTACGGCCTCGCGGGCAATCTCCGGTGGGACGGTGTGCGGGCCATCGAATTCGTGATAGTTCACATCGTAGCCATCGCCGCGTAGCATGTGTGCGATACGGCGACCACAGATGTTAACTGGCAAGACTTGATCGCGAGTGCCGTGCGAGATGTAGATGCGAGGCTGCCCTTGCCACTCTCCTGGTGCGACGAAGCCGGGAGAGAAAGCGATGAGGTGGGTGAAGAGGTCGCCGTTCATCAGCCCAAGCGAGAAGGCGTAAGATGCTCCGTCTGAGAAGCCGCCCGCTGCGAGATGCGTTGAGTCTACCATGTAGCGCGCGAAGGTGTGGGTTAGCGCCCGGTCTATGAACGCGACATCATGGCCGTAGCTCCCCATCACGATATCCCAG
>DASUWS010000134.1:0-12197 GCA_036378295.1 Ktedonobacterales bacterium | reverse complement strand
GGGGAAGCGCGGGCTGAGCGCACGCCAGGCCCGTGTCATCTGCCGGAACACCAGCGTGCCGTAACCGACTGCTGCTGCCAGCGCAGCGACCACCCCGATCACCAGGTTGGCGGCCTCCGATGCGCCAAGCGCTTGGGCGATGAGGGCGGCGAGCACGCCCGACCTGGCGCCGCCGGAAGATAGCGGCCCGCCCGTGAGCGTCAAGAACGTCTCGACGCTCACGATCAGCTCCACACCGCTACCCGCCGCAGGCTCGCCTCACACCCCACTGAAGGCGCTGAAGCCACCATCCACCGGCACGACCACTCCGTTCACGAAGCTGGCACCGGGACTGCACAGCCAAACGAGCGTGCCGATGAGGTCATCGAGCCCGCCAAAGCGGCCCGCCGGCGTGTGGTCGATGATCGTTTGGCCGCGCTGGGTGAGCCGGTCATCCTTATCCAGCAGCAGGTCGTGGTTCTGATGGCTGATGAAGAAGCCTGGCGCGATCGCGTTCACCCGCAGCCCTTCCCCATACGTCCGCGCCAGCTCCACTGCCCGCCAGCGGGTGAAGTTCTCCACGCCGGCCTTGGCAGCGCCATAGCCCGGCACCCCTGTAAGCGCCCGCTCCGCCGCCATCGAAGAGATGTTTACGATACAGCCACGCCCCGCGCGCGCCATCGCTTCACCGAACACCTGGGACGACCACATCGTACCCTGTAGGTTCAGGGCCACAACCTTGTCGAGCGCATCTGGCGGAATCTGAAAGAAATTGCTGTCGTCGCTCTCCGTGGCGGCGCGCATGTTGCCACCCGCGGCATTGATGAGGATGTCAAGGCGACCCCAGCGGTCGATGACAGTATTCCGCGCCTGCTCCAGCTGACCCCGGTCCAGCACATCTGTTATGAGTGCGAGACCCTCGCCTCTGGCCGTCTCGATGTCTCCGACCACCGCATCTGCCGTGTCCCGGTGGCGGCTGAGCACTCCAACCTTCACGCCTGCCCGCGCAAGGCCATGCGCCATCGCGCCCCCAAGGACGCCGGTTCCACCGGTTACGACTGCAGTCATGCCGTCGAGGCTGTACAGGTTCTCAAGTTGCGCCATCATACTCCCTCCGGAACTCGGTAGGCGGACTTCGCCAGGCCATAGGCAAATGCGTACGCCATCTCCAGCGCCTCATCTTCAGCGATCAGGCCCTGCACTACGAGTCCCGCCACCCAGTCACAGGTCACGCGGCGCCATATGCCATGTCGCGCCGGGATGGATGCGAATCCCCGAGTGTCGTCATTGAAGCCCGCAGTGTTGTAGATGCCCGCCGTCTCGATCATACGATTGAGATAGCGCCGGATGCCGTTGACGCTATCGAAGAACCACCACGGCGGTCCGAGCAGGAGCGACGCATAGTGGCTTGCAAGCGGCGCCATCTCGCGGCCGTACGTACTCTCGTCGAGCGTAAACAGAATCAACCGGAAGCGTGGGTCCATGCCGAAGTCGTTCAGCAGTGGACGCAGGTTGCGCGTCCACTCGATTGCGACGGGGATGTCCGCTCCCACATCTGAGCCGAAGCGCTGGTGGAGCTCCCTATCGTGGTCACGGAAGCTGCCGGTGTGCATCTGCATCACGAGCCCGTCCTCGGCGCTCATCCGCGCAAACTCCATAAGCATGTGCGCGGTAAAGCGCGCTGCGTCGTCCGCTTCCGCCTGACCCCGCAGGGCTCTGGCGAAGATCGCCTCGGCCTCCTGGGCACTGAGCCACTCGGTGTGGGGCGTCTGCACGGCGTGGTCGGTGGCGAGCGCCCCCAACTCCTTGAACGCCGCCCTCCGCTCCTCTAGCGCGCGAATGAGTGAGGCAAAATCGACAACGTCGACTCCTGCCGTGTGACTCAGTGCATCGACTTGCTCCTTCCAGTCTGGCGCCGTGATGTTGACCACCGCGTCGGGCCGGAATGTGGGCCGGATCTGAGTGTAGCCCTGATCATGTAGCCGTCGGTGCACGTCGAGAGTGGAGTTCGCAGCGTCCGTCGTACACATGAGCTCGAGGTTGAAGCGCTCGAACAGGGCGCGAGGCGTGAACTCGGGACTCGCCAGGCGCGACGCAAGCTGATCGTAGATGCGCTGCGCGCTGTTGCCGTTGAGCCGCTCCTCGATACCGAAGACGTTGACCAACTCGTCCGCCAGCCACAGGCTCACCGGCGTGCCGCGGAAGAGGTAGAAGTGCTCGGCGAAGCGCTGCCATATCCGGCGGGGGTCGGTCTCAACAGGCGCGCCGTCGCGCGTCGGCACTCCAAGGTCCTCGAGCGGCACACCCCGGCTGTTGAGCATGCGGAAGACGTAGTGATCGGGGATGATGAACAACTCAGTCGGCGAGCCAAATCTCGCGTCGGGATCCGCCAGGAGAGACGGCGGCACATGGGTGTGTGGGGAAACGAGCGGCAGTTTCCCCACCTCAGCATACAGGACTCGCGCCACCTCCCGCTGCGCCGGATCAGGCGAGAAGCCGCGATCGGGAGACAGCGTCCATGGGATCGGCTGCATCGGTCTACTCCGCCTTTCCAGAATCGATAGCGTTCCCGCCTTTGACCCAGAACTCGCGCAGGACCTCTACTGCCATCTTGGGCTGGCGCGTGCGGGTGAAGACGCCCTTCATGTTCAGTCCTCCGACCCGCATGGTGCTCTGGACCGCAGCAAAGTCGGCGTAGTGCCAGACTTGCATGCCAACCACGAAGTCCTTACGCGCCGCGACCTCCAGGTGGCCACGGACGTACTCCGCCTGGTACTCCTCGGTCCACATCAATGGCGGTTGACTGTGGAGACCAACCAGTGTGTCCGCCCCGAACTCCGTCATGATGATGGGCTTCCGCAGGATCTGCCACGTGAGGTCGAGCTCCTCATCGAGCTGGGCCAGAGCCTTGTCCAGCTGACCACCATCGACGTACCAGCCCCAGTAGCGGTTGATGCAGGTGACATCGCACTCGCGTAGCCAGTCCATCGGAGCGCCCATCAGACCGACCAGCGTCACGAGGCGGGTCGGGTCGAGCTCCCGAGCGTGGCGCACCAGCGTGTCCAGGAACTCCTTACCCCAGGCGACCGATGGGTCGTCGCGGTTCCCCTCGACCTCTACCTGCGCCAGGTTCAGCGTCTGAGGTTGTGGCTCGTTGGCGACACTCCAGATGAGTACGCTGGGATGGTTCTTGTCGCGAGTGATCAATTCCTCGATCTGCTGCCGGCACAAGCGCATCCGCTCGGCCATGTTCTCTTCGTTGTCGAACTGCAGGCTGACGGCTGGGATCTCGTCGATGATGAGGAAGCCTGCGTTGTCTGCAAGCCGCATCTCCTCCTCGCTGTACGGGTAGTGAGACGTGCGGTAGCTGTTCGCGCCTACCGAGCGCATAAGCTGGTAGTCCTTGACGAGCAGCGGCAGATTGAGGCCTCTGCCGCTGGCGTAGAAGTCCTCGTGGCGGCCAAACCCGTTCATCCGTACAGGTCGGCCGTTAAGCAGGATCTGGTTGCCCCGCACCTCGACCGTGCGGATACCGACTGGGAGCGTATAGCGGTCGCTCTCGGTTTCGATGACGAGGTCGTAGAGATAGGGATCCGTGTCGGACCAGAAGCGGGCGCCAGGAACCCTCATCTCTGCCTGGGCAACGCCGTCGGAGAACCGCAGGCCCGCTTTCACCAATCCGTCGCCGCCCACGAGCTGGACAGACCCCTGCGCGGCCCCCGACGTGTTTAGTCGAATCGTTACATTCACGGAGCCATCAGTCCCGTCCATGCCCGTCACCACGGTCACATCATCGATGTATTCCTGTGGGACGGCATAGAGCGTTACTGGGCGGTGGATCCCGGCATAGGGATAGAAGTCGAATGTCGTACTGGGGTAACTGGCAACCAGACTCAGGGTTGATGGCATGTTGCCCGAGGGCACGCGGGCCGGCTTGAGGTGATTCTCGACGCTGATCGCGATGACGTTCTCCTCGTCCCATCGCACAAGCCCCGTAACCTCAAAAGCAAACGGCAGATGGCCGCCCTCGTGCGAGCCAACCTTCGTGCCGTTCACATACACCGTCCCGAAGTAGTTGGCTGAACCGACGCGTATGAACACACGTTGCCCTCGCCAGGCCTGGGGGACGTAGGTGCGCCGCATGTACCAGGCGAGCCCGAGATATTCAAAGAGGTCCGCGTACTGCTCGTTCCAGCTGCCGGGGACGGCGATGGGGCCGGGATCGGCAAGCGCATTCGGCCACCCGTTCTGTTCTCCTACCTCATCAGGATCGATTTTGAACTCCCAGATACCGGAGAGATCTAGCTTGTTGCGGACGTTATTCTGGATCGGATATAGCATCGCTCTGGCACTCCTCTCTACCCTCTACTCTCTACCCTCTTCCTTCCGCTCCCTCTCATCGTGGGGCCGCTCGGCGGCAACGTGGACCTTATCAACAACAACCTCCTAAACGCGACGCAGCCCGCCTGGTTCATTGCGGCCGGCATCGGGCTAGTGGTCCTTGGCAGGTTTTGGCAGGTTGATGTACATGTTCTTCCGCCGCATCGGTTGCCCGTAGTCAGGAGCGCCGCGAACCTGGTGTCCCGACGTTTGGAATGTGCTTGAGCAGCCGGGTAGTGGGCCAGATCATCGGCGTGCACGTGGAAGGGTCTCGCTTCTCCTGGGATCGGTGGGAGGAGGGCCGTCGGAGCCTGCTGGGTACTCCTCGATCGGTACCTTCCCTTCGGCCCATGCGTCTATCACTGGTGTGAGCACCCGCCACGACTCCTCCGCCTCATCGGCGCGGATCGAAAGGCGGCTGTCACCTTGCAGCACGTCCATCAGCACCCGGCTGTAGGCAGGTAGGTCCGGTGCAGGCAGGTTCGCCTGCAAAGCGAGCGGTGCAAGCCGCGGCGGTGACCCGGCTGCACTGCCGGTCAGGTCAAGCTTCAAATCCCACGGCCCATCGAGTCCAATCCGCAGTCGGTTGGGCTCGCAATCCTTCGCGTCCCCAAATGGCGCCTTCGGCACGGGCCGGAAATGCACCACCACCTCCTTGCGACGCTTCCCAAGCGCCTTGCCTGCCCGCAGCACGAACCGTGTACCAGCCCACCTCCAGCTATCCAGCTCGAGTCCCACTTCCGCGAACGTCTCGGTGCAGCGACCAGGATCCACCACCTCCTCGTCAGTGTATGAAGGTATCTGCCTACCTGCTACCTTGCCTGCTGTGTAGCGAGCCCGACGTGTGCGCGCGATATCCTCAGGAGTGAGCGGAAATACGGACCGCAACACCTCGACCTTGCGATCGCGCAGGTCCTGCTCCTCAAAGCTCAGAGGCGGCTCCATCGCGAGCAGACATAGCACCTGGAGCAAGTGGTTTTGCACCACGTCCTTCAGCGCCCCAGCCGTGTCGTAGTAGGCGGCGCGGCCCTCCAGCGCCAGCGTCTCCTCCCATAGAATCTCCACCCGCTCGATGTGCGTGCTGTTCCACACGGGCTCGACCACCCGATTGGCGAGGCGTACCGCCACCAAGTTCTGCACCGTAGTGAGCCCGAGTGCGTGATCGACCCGAAAAACCGCTCGCTCTCCCTCAGCTCCTGCAACCCTGGCCAGGAGCGCGTTGAGCATCACGGCGCTCTCGAGGTCCTCACCAAATGGCTTCTCGAGCACCATCCGGCTGCCACCGGGCAGCCCCACCTCGCCCAGCGCCATCACTGTCGTCACCAGCATCCCGGGAGGAAGCGCCAGATACACCGCTACAGGGCCATCGCCCTCAGCCATGACCTTGCCTACACTTTCGGCGTTGCCAACGTCCACCGGCCGGTAGCTAAGCGCCGTAACCAGCGCCTCACGATCAGCCTGCGGCACCTCCCTGGCATGCTGCTCCAGCTCTTGTGCCGCGTGACGCCGAAAGGCCTCGTCGTCCAATTGCGTGCGGGCAGCACCCACGAGCCTAAATCCTTTGGGTAGTTTGCCCGCACTGTGCAGTGCAGCCAGGGCAGGCAGCAGATAGCGCCCGGTAAGATCGCCGGTGGCGCCAAACAACACGAGCCTCGCTATCATCGTTGGCTCCTTATGCCTGCCGTACTACGCCATCCATGGGGGCCAATCGCCTTCGCGCTCCAGACGGGGCAAAGTCTGGGCCACCCTATACCCCTATGGGCGGAGTCAGGGGATTGTCCCTGGGAAACCGCGTCCGCAGCCAGCCTAATCACCAGCAGGTCGATGACGCCGAGTTCCCGGATGTCCTGCGCTGCCCCAAGACCTGTGCTACCACCAGCAGTCCCAGTCAAAGCAACAATGCCCGGGCGACCCAACTCCAGCAACGGCGTGTACGGTACAGTCAGGATCGATTTCCAGTCAGGCATAGCTGCTACGCCTCTTGTACGTAGGCTGCACATATACAGCAGGGTCGCCGTGACACGCTTGCCGCTCGGGCAGGTCGACCCGGAGCAACGGAGCAAGTGGTGTCGTGCCGCCTACCCGGCGAACTCGCGAGCCGGCATACCCTTTACTCCAACACGAGCCCGGAACAGGGAGCCGGCCAGCGGATCCTCGCCCGGCCGCAGACCTTCACGGGAGGTCGTGATGAACAACTCGTCGAACTGCGGCCCTCCGAAAGTACAGGCAGTGACTTTTCGCGCTGGCACCTCGACCACGCTGGCTAGTCGGCCGTTGGGGGTGTAGCGCCGCACCGCGCCGCCGTTCGAGAGCGCCGTCCAGACTCCCCCCTCTGCGTCGACTGTCAACCCGTCGGGGCGCAGACCTTCCTCCGAGAGGTCGACGAACAGGCGCCGCCTGGTCAGGCCCGACACATAGTCGTAGTCGAAGATGGCAATGCGGTGGGTCGCCGTGTCGTTATAGTAGGCGCGCGAGCCGTCTGGACTCCAGTCAAGGCCGTTCGAGACCGTGACGTTGTCCAAGACCGCATGCACCGACCGGTCGGGGTCCAGCCGGTAGAGCGATGCGGCGCCTACCCGCTGGTCGTACGCCATCGAGCCACAGTAGAACCGCCCGTCCGGGTCGCAGGCGCCCTCGTTCATTCGGATATCGTCACTGCTCCAGAGGTCGTCCAGACATGTGAGCTGGCCGTCTGGGTCCTCCAGCGCGAAACCTCGCTCCACGCCGATGACGGCTCCCCCCTCTCTGCGAGGCCGGAGTACCGCAGCGATTGTGCCGACATGATGCCGGTGCACTGCGTCGTTAGTGTCCAACGACAAGACATCACCGGCGAGCATATCCACCCAGCGCAGTCCGCCCCAACGCTCCGACCAGACCGGTCCCTCACCGTGGTAAGCCACCGGGTCTGTTACTTGCTCAGCCTGCACGCTCTCACCTCCTTACCCACGTCCGATGTTGACGCATCAGGCGGTTCGACGCGACCGACTGATATCGCAATAAGCCCAAAACAGTCGGTAACAGTCGGCGGCGCTGCCTTGCTCGCCCCGCCGACGCAGCCACCGATCCGGATTAGCCTGCCGCACCCGCCACAGCAACGGAGATCTGGTGCGCTCTCCGGGCGGCTATCTCCCGAACGATCCGCCGGAAGACGTTCTCCGTAAGTGGATAGCCGAGCATGATGAGCCCTCCGATCAGGATGGCAGCGGCAGGAATGATCCCGGCGGCTATCTTTATAGCCGCTATCGCCTCAGGCGGCTGTCTGACCGTAGTCGAGACGTAGCCGCCGAGCCCGAGCGTGAACGATGCCGCCGCACCGCCGACGCCCTGGCCTGCCTTGCGGGTGAATGAGAGCACGGAGTAGACGCTTGCCTCACCACGGACGCCGGTTCTCCACTCGCCGTATTCCACGGTGTCGGCCTGCATCGCGAAGATCAGGGTATTGACGAGGCCCAGGCCAATGCTGAGGATGCCGTAGCACGTGATTCCGATAGCGGGAGTCGAGCTGGGAGCGAGAGCCAAAGCGACACCTGCAACGACGGATATCGCACAGCCCAGAATGTACGCGCGCTTCTTCCCCATCGCGACGGCAACGCTCGGAACGAGCATGGATGCGAAGATCATCGCAACCGTCCCCACGACTGTCATCACTATGTAGAGGTTGGCATTGCCCAGCACGTTAACCGCGTAGAACACGGCGACCGTTTGCAGCGTGAACATCCCCGTGAGGAACAACAGGCACGACAGGCAGAGCACGATCAGCGGCTGGTTCAGACGCAGCATACTCAGCGTCTCCTGCAGGCTAGCCGTCTGCGGGCTACGCTCTACCTGCTCCCTCGACGTGAGGAAGGTGAAGAGATAGCAGGCCATTCCTATCACCGCGAAGACCAGCGTTGTGATGGTCAATGAGACCTGTAGATTGGCCGAGTTCTTGAGCTGCGGAGAGATGACGACCGCCAACAGGAGGATAGTGAGGCTCGTGAAGACCACCCGGTAGGAAGAGAGCTTGGAGCGCTCGTCCGGCGCCTGCGTCATCGCGGCCGATAGTGAGCCGTAGGGAATGTTGACGAAGCTATAGGCCAGCTGGAAGAGAGCGTAGCTGACGTAGGCATAAGTGATCTTGGCGCCCAAGCTCCACCCCGTAGGTACCGTGAAGACGGCCACGAGGAGCAACAGCAACGGGACCGAGCCGAAGAGCAGGTAGGGGCGGAACCTGCCCCACCGCGTCTCCGTCTGATCGACCCGGCGGCCGGCCAACAAATCTGTGAATCCACCCCAGATGCGAACGACGAGGAAGAGCGTGCCCGCAGCAGCGGCAGGAATGAAGGCAACATCGATGTAGTAGATGAGCAGGAACGCCGAGATCATGGAGAACGTGAGGTTGTTTGCGGCATCCCCGGCGCCGTAGCCCAGGTACTGGAGCAAACCGAGCTTCCGGGTGTGTCCCTCGTCGTCGGAGCTCATGATGACGCCTCCCAGCCTACCCTCGATGGGAACCTCCGGGGTCCTCTAGGTGACATGATCTCCTGGGTAATGATGTCCTGAAAATGATGTCCTGAAGTCGCAGCATGGGCGGTTCCTCCGCGCGATCTGCTCGTACCCCGTCAGGATTCGGCTTGTTGCAGGCGCAGCTGGCTGGCATGTACGATGAAGTCCACAATGCTGTCTACCTCGAACGCGCAACCGTCGATCACGAGGTGATACAGGCCAGGATCGTCCCCTTCCACGCCGTAGCGCTGATGGACGTACTCCCTGCGCGCGCGATCATTGGCGTCCACGCGGTGCTCGGCCGTTTGCCGGTCCACGTGCTCCCGGTCCATCACCCGCTTGACACGCGCATCACGTGGTCCCTGCAGGAACACATGCAACGCGCTGGGTACCGAGGCTAGCACCACGGCCCCTCCGCGCCCGAGTATCACGCCTCCGGCGGCGGCCGCCTTGGCAAGGAAATCCTCGATCTGCGACTGCATGGCTCGGTCGTCCATCCGCAGTTGCCCAGCAGACTCACCGCTTGTTGGGAGCGGAGCCTGTGCCAGAGCTCCGAGCATCCGGCTCATCCTGCTTTGCGGATGCTCATCCTCCGACTCAACAGCCGACTCAGGTATTCCCATCTGCCGGGCTATGGCATCGGGGATCGCTCGGTCGAGGAACTGCACACCTAGACGCTCGGCCACTCGCGGCCCGATGATGTGCCCCCCGGCGCCGTACCTGCCAGCTATCGTCACGACTGGGCGCCGTTGCGCCTCTGTGTCGTTGTCCTCGGGCTTGTCCTGGCTCATTCGACCGAACCCGTTATGTATGGATACTCACATGATGTATGTAATCTTGACCCACAAGGGATCGCCAGATGCATTCGCAGCTATCGCACGTCAGCGCCAACCCACCGGCCCAGGCATCATGTGCTTGTTGTGCTTGCAACAACGCCTTGCGGGCTTCCGGACCCAACCCCAGCGTGACCTAGCGCACACGGGAACCATCGAGCCAAATCCGTGGGAAGAATCGCTGTCGTACTCTGTCGAGATGAACGTCAGAGCACAGTCTTTCCGCAAGTTGTGGGCCATGGTGACCGGTCTGCACCGGCCACTCCCCGAGGACTACAATCTTGGACACATGAACGGCTACTCTCCCGAGAGCTATGCTGCAAGATACATGAACGGTGGGGACGCATGGTAGCCGGTTGGCCCCCGCGCCTAAGGAAGTTAGCGGGATACACGTGGCCGTTGCTCCAGCGGACGGCGGCCGCGGCGGTCGCCTGGGTGATCGCGACATACGCTGCGGGTCATCAGGCGCCGTTCTTCGCGCCGATCGCCGCGATCATCTCGCTGAACGCCCTAGTGGGAGAGCGTGGCGTCAACGCGATCCGGCTCCTGACAGGAGTGTTCGTGGGCATCATCGTCGGAGAGCTGGCTCTCGCCATCTTCGGCGCTGGTCTTTGGACACTGACGCTCGCAACCTTCACCGCGATGGTGATAGCGCGCGCGATCACCAACGTGCGCATTGTGCTCAATCAGGCGGCTGGCAGCGCCATCCTTACGGCCGCCATTGCCAGTGGGCAGGTCGGGCCGCAACGCCTGATCGACGCACTGATCGGTGTCGGCGTCGCGCTGGTGTTCAGCCAGATACTGTTCACGCCTGAGCCAGTCGCACTGTTGCGCAGCGCGGAGGCGGCAGCTCTTGCGGATATGGCCGACGGGCTGGGGCTCACCGCGGAGGCCCTGGAGAGAGACGACGACGAGCTGGCGCTTGAGTCGGTAAACAGGTTGCGCAACATGCGAGATCGCCTTGGCGAGCTTGCGCGCCTGAGGAAAGCCAGTGGCCGGATCGCCCGCCACTCGCTCATCTGGCGCTCGCAGATCGCGCCGGTAGTGGGCGAGAACGAGAGTGCAGCGCACCTTGACCTGCTCGGCGGGAGTTGTCTCATGCTCGCGCGCACTGCCGCGGCCACGAGCTCGCCAGAGCGCCAGGTGCTTGTGCCGACTGTGCGTGATTTGTCTAACTCCCTGGCGAACCTGGCAAAGAAGCTAGATGACCGCCCCGCCCGCCAGCGCGCGGCCAATCAAGCCCTCGAAGTCGCCCGTCGCCTTTCCAGGAGCAGTGCACCGCCCGGCTCTACGCTTCAGATGGCATTCATGGTCGTGCGGGTTGTAGCCGTCGACCTCATGGTGTTCGCTGGAGTCGCTCCGGAAGAGGCAGACGCAGCAATGCGTGAGGGAGCTCACCAGCCGCGAGTCTCTGCCCCGCCGGGGGAGCCACGGGCGCCGTTCAGTCTACATCGTCGTCGGCGAGGCCGGTGACTCATTCCACGTCTGTGCTTCAGTCGAGAGAAGCCCCTGCCAGCACAACGGCGGATCGGACTAGGTCGCCTCTATGGCTCCATAGAGGGAGAGGGGCGGCTCATCAGGAGGGGGAGCCTGCCTGCTACATACTCTACAGCGCTGTTCCTGCTATGGGACTCACTCCCGCCAACCCTCCGGAACTAGTTTGCCCTGTGCGGCTTACCAGGATCTTGTCTACGCGCCTCCCGTCCGTATCCACCACCTTTTATGTTTCCTCACGGGCGTCATCACGCGTGTCCTCACGGGCATCGCTATGAGTGTCGCTGCCGCGGTGCGGTTGGGGGGCCTGCCAGCCGTACCGGAGAGCGCCGAGCCGCAGGACGAAGACGAAGACCGCGGCAAGGCCCGCCGCCAGCGAACCAAACAAATGCAGGTACTCGAGTACCACGATGATCGCGGAGCCGAGCACCGCAGGGACCGCGTACAACTGGCTGCCTGCCCGTAGCACGGCGGGCTGGTCGTTGGCAAGCACATCGCGCAGAATGCCGCCGCCCACTCCAGTGAGCGTGCCGAGTGCGATAGCCTCAATCGGGCCGAGGTGGTAGGCCAGCGCCTTCGCCGTGCCCGAGACGCAGAACACGGCCAGGCCCGCCGCATCGAAGATAAGCACCGCGGTCTGGATCTGGGTCCGATACCGCTGCACGAGAGCAGTTTGGAGCTGAGTCCGATACCGCTGCACGAGAGCGGGGCCAGGCTGGACCTGACTCTGAATGATGAACCGGTACACAAAGAAGATGAGTGCCACGGCAGCTATCGGCAGCAGGAAGGTGACGTGATCCGTGAAGGCCTCGGGAGGAACCGCACCGAGGATGAGATCGCGGATAACACCCCCGCCGATTGCGGTGATTTCGGCCAGCACAGTCATGCCGACGATATCGTAGCGCTTGTGGACGGCCAACAACGCGCCAGAAATCGCAAAGACAAAGGTGCCGACCAAGTTGAGGGCTTCTTCCAGGTTGGCGTTGAAGACGACCGGTTGCATGCTGATCAACCTAACTGATGCAG
>DASUWS010000133.1:0-22978 GCA_036378295.1 Ktedonobacterales bacterium | reverse complement strand
ATGCCAGAAATTAGTGATAGCACTGCCGCGCTCGTCGCGGCTCAACCAGCCTGAAACAGCAACAGTATAGCAGTCCGCGAAAACGCGAGGCAAACCAGACGCCAATTGGGCTAGGGATGCTCAAGAACCTGCCTGCCCCACGGCGGGGTACGTGCTGTTCTCGTATCGTAAGACGAATCCTGACATCGTGGTGAGTCGCGCCTGGTGCGTATCCACTATATTTGCCGGGGCGCTGCTGCAAACGCGAGCTATTGCCGTCGTATCCTGGCATGGGGCTACGTCATGGAGCGATCAGCATGGCAGCCGCCACGAATGCAGTCCTCTTGAATTCGATTTCTACAGAACGATACGATTGGATGAGATTCCAATCGAGCGCCCTTGCCGCGCACCGAAGTGGCGTGTTATATGTTATGTCATAGTGCGCCTGGCAGGTGTAGTCATCAATATAGAGGAGTCCATGAGTCAGTCGGGATCTGGAGGCAATACGCGGAACGCGAGCCCGGGCGAGCGCGATGATATGCGGCTCGACTTCGAGCGCGAGGGTCGCAAGGGGATTCCAGAAATAGTGCTGGCTGAGGTGAAGACGGACGAGCAGGTGCTCTCCATCGTGCGGGCGTTTGTGACAACAAATGGCCGTGCCGTGGCGACTCGCCTGCGACCCGAAACACTGGCTCTTCTCGAAGGCGAATTCCCTGGTATGGTGGATGCGCGGCCAGTCGCCCGCGCTGCCGCGATCCACGCGCCCGGTTACGAACGCCTACAAACAGGAGGGCACATCGGCATCCTGACGGCGGGCACCAGTGATATTCCCGTTGCCGAAGAGGCGCGGCTGGTGGCCGAGGAGATGGGGTGCCGGGTGACAAGCCTCTATGATGTCGGCGTTGCGGGGCTACACCGTCTCTTGTCGCCGCTGCACGAGCTACTGGCTAGCGATGTCGCGGTGCTGGTAGTATGCGCGGGGATGGATGGCGCGCTTCCAAGCGTGGTCTCGGGCCTGTCTCCAGTGCCAGTGATTGGTGTTCCCACCTCCATTGGCTATGGTGCGGGTGGAAAGGGACGCGCTGCCTTGCTGGCGATGCTGCAAACGTGTGCTCCCGGTTTGACCGTCGTCAACATAGACAACGGAGCCGGAGCGGGGGCCACCGCTGCTCTCATCGCCAATCGTGTCGCATCTGCCCGACGCGCCCCGTCTCCCTAGACATCGGGATTCTCGGAGACGGACGGCGAGTAAATGTCGCGCAGAAGGGCCGCCGGAATGCTTCTGTCGAAGGAGTCGCAGAATGCTTCCCGCGGATTTCAGGCTGAACGCGGGCTGGCCCGATTCCTGCAGGCGTGCAGGAAAGTAGGCCGCCGATGGGGAAACCCACATCTCATGAAGATGGGGAGGGCTCATCGCGGCGTTTGAGAGTATTCCAGAGCGCAACAAGAGTTGACGAGCAAAGAGGTGCAAACCATGGCAGCCAGCAAGCGAGGGCCCGAACCCGGTTCCGACAAGGCGAAACACGGTGGTCAGGCGGTTCGTGAGAAGTACGGACCAGAGTTCTATTCGCGCATCGGCAAAAAGGGCGGCGAGGCCGTCAAGCAGAAGCTCGGCTCGACCTTCTATGCCGAGATTGGCAAGAAGGGCGGGGAGTCAACCAAGCGTCAGCAAGGCCCAGAGTTTTACTCCCGCATCGGCAAGAAGGGTGGCGAGCGCGGCCGGGGAACGCCCAAGCAGCAGCGCAGCCATTCATAGGAAGACACGTTCACTCCAATAAGCGTGAAGCACATGAAGCATAAAGAGGCGGCGTCGGTTTTGGCTGGCGCCGCCTTGCGCAGTCTTCTGACGCTTCTCCAGCTCTGAACGACCATTCCCTCCACCCTGTTCCTCTTCTGATCGCCCTGAGCGCCACACGGCGCATAACGGCAGCGCGCGGACATCACGCGGCGGTATACGCTAGCCTCCACCTGTGCGGAATATTCCTTCTTTACGACTGGCTCGTTTCCTGTACAATGAAAGCACCGTCAGCGTCTGGCTGATGGCGCTGGTATTGAGAGCGATTCTCTGCCAGTACATCCCTCGTTCGCGGAGCGCTCTGGGGCGCTTCACGTTGTCGTGCGACTGTGGAGGTTTCTCATGGTAAAAGAGCGTCACGCGCACTACTTCCTGTGGTTCATCTTTTTCGGCCTCATCGCTGGCATCGCCAGCTATCTCGACACGAAACAGATCAGTTCAGAATCCATCTGGCTCTTTGTCTGCGGTATCCTCGGCATTCTGGTGACGCAGAACTGGCTCGCCGAGGGGCGCTTTACCAAACCATTTGATTTCATCATTGGCGTGATTTTCACTCTGGTCGGCGTGGTGGGTATCCTTCAGGCGTTCAGAGTTGATCTGGTTGGCGGACTGCACGACGTTCCCGGCGGTCTGGTCAATGCGACTAGCATTCTCGGACTCAGCATCACTCCACTGGTCATCGCCCTGGTGCACACGGTGCTTGGGCTGCAGACGCTCAATCACGGTCTGCGTGCCAAGTAGCTCGTAGAAGCCTGCCTTGTGGGCGACTGCCGCTGCGCACGTGTGATGCAACAGCCGGGCGTGCTCGTGGCGTTTGCCCTTCAATCCCCATCATAGATAGCAGAAGACCTCTCCTGTGCCCCTCCCTCATATCAGGGAGGGGTGGCTAACCGGCTGGAGAGGTCTTTTGTTCATGCTCGCGCTATGTTCTTGCGCGCCAGCGTACGCGATTTATGCGTTCGCCTCAGGAGAGGACGAGGTGGCGGAAGCGCCACCTGCGGCGACGGGCTGTGCTTCCAGAGCGCGCGCCAGAATCTCCGCGATGTCTTCGACGCCAAAGCGGTCCTGCGCCTCCACCGCTTTGATGCCATCCTCGAACATGGTGATGCAGAACGGGCAGGCCGCTGCCATCGCATCCGCGCCGGTTTCGAGAGCCTCTTGCACACGCGTGTTGTTGATGCGCTTGCCGATCTTCTCCTCCATCCAGACGCGTCCGCCGCCGCCGCCACAGCAGAATGAGCGATTGCGGTTGCGCCGCATCTCGGTGACGCCGTTGCTGTTGATGACATTGAGCACACGGCGCGGCTCGTCATAGACGTCGTTCCAGCGACCGATGAAGCACGGGTCGTGATATGTGAGCTTGCGCAAGTCGAAGCCCTGAGGCACCTTGAGCTGCCCGCTGCTGATAAGCCGGTCGATAAACTCCGTATGGTGAACGACCTCGAAGTCGCCGCCCAATTGCGGATATTCGTTCTTGATCGTGTTGAAGCAGTGTGGGCAGGTTGCCACGACGGTCTTCACGTTGTATGCGCGCCCCGGCGGGACGCCCACCCCGTTGTATGAGTGGCTGTCGCCGGAGCCATCCGGCCCGCTATGCGCATCCGCGGCGATGGCGGGCTTATCGGCGCTGCCAGCGGCTTCGCTGTCGCCTTTGCCGAAGCCGTAGCCGTTGAGCACCTCGATGTTCTGCTGCGCGAGCATCTGCCAGAGATACTCGTTGCCGATGCGCCGCGCCGGATCGCCTGTGCAGCTTTCTTCCGGGCCGAGGATGCCGAACCTGACGCCCGCGTGCTGCATCACCTTCGCAAATGCCGTGGCGACTTTCTGGTTGCGCTGGTCGAATGAGCCCATGCAGCCGACCCAGTAGAGCACGTCCACGTCCGGATCTTCTGCCAGTGTTGGCACATTGAGCGCTTTCGCCCAGTCGGCGCGCGTATCATTCGAGATTTCCCACGGGTTGGCGTTGCGCTCAAGGTTGTTGAAGAGCGGAACGACTTCCTGCGGGAAGCTGCTTTCCTCCATCACCAGATAGCGGCGCATATCGTCGATCTTCTGCACATGCTCGATGGAGACTGGGCAAATCTCGACACACGCGCCACAGTTGGTGCAGGCCCAGAGCGATTCCTCCGCAATCAGGCCACCCACCATCGGTTGTGTCTTTGCGCGCTCCTCGGCCTCCTGGGCGCTCACGAGCATCATCCCACCAGCGGCGAACAACTCCTCTTTGACCGCGAGGATAATCTCTTTTGGCCAGAGCGGCTTATCGGTGGCCAGGGCCGGGCAGACGCTATTGCAGCGCCCACACTCCGTGCAGGCATAGCCGTCGAGTAGCTGCTTCCAGGTGAACTGGCTGACTTTGTGAACGCCGTAGTCCTCGCGCTCTTCGATGTTCGGGATAATCTGGAGCGCGCCCTTGGGGTTGTAGTTGCGGAAGAAGACGTTGAACGGTGTCGCGAGCAGGTGGAGGTGCTTCGAGTTCGGGATGTAGATCAGGAAGGCAAGCACCACCAGCACATTGGCCCACCATGACACGCTCATCAAGGCAGCGGCGGTGCCCAGGTCCATGGCCTTCCAGGCTTCACCCACCAGCGCGCCGAATGGTGTCCAGGCTTCGCCCCGCGTGGCAATGTAGGCAAAGACCTCGAAGAAGAACAACGAGACCAGCACCAGGGCGATCAAGCCGAGAATGATGAAGGCGTCCATTGGGCCGTGCGACTGGCTCTGCAACTGCTTCGGGCGCAATACCAGTCGCCGGAATGCGAAGATGATGAGGGCGACGAACGCGGCGAAGACGAAGAAATCGAGCAGGGCAGCGAAGACGCGGCTCCCGATGATGGGCAGAGAGAAATGGAATCCTATTGCCCAGAGGTTGAGCGCGTCGAGCTGGATGATGATGAAGCCCCAGAACGTGAAGAAGTGAGCAATTCCTGGGAGCGGATCACGCAGCACGCCGCGCTGCCCCAGCACCATCAGCACGAAGAATTTGATGCGGTCGCCCAGGTGATCGGTGCGAATCTCGGGCTGGCCGAGGCGCAGCAGGTTCACCAGCTTGCGAATACGGAGCAAGAAGGCCACCCAGGCGGCCACCAGCAGCACGCCAAAGATGACCGAGCCGATGGCGGAGTCGCCCGTCGGCCAGATTGCGGGGTGACCCATGGCAGAAGCTCCTTTGCCAGAATTCAGAACGAGCGGCAGAAAGATTCCGCCTCTCTGCCGCCCATGCCAGATATCCAGATCATCGTGAAAGGCAGGGTTAGCTGCCCTTACGCTGTTTGACCAGCGCCGTCAACTGTGGCACAACGACATTCAGGTCGCCAACGATGCCCAGGTCGCAGAACGAGAAGATCGGCGCGTCTTTATCCTTATTGATGGCGATGATCAGGCCGGATGTGCCCATGCCCGCCTTGTGCTGTACGGCACCGGAGATGCCACAGGCGATATACACCGTCGGCTTGACCGTCTTGCCGGTCTGGCCAACCTGATGAGCATAGGGTACCCAGCCAGCGTCTACCGCAGCGCGCGACGCGCCCAGGCTAGCGCCGAGAGCGCCCGCCAGATCCTCGATCTGCGCGAAGCCTTGCGGTCCACCTACACCACGCCCGCCAGAGACGATAATCTGTGCCTCCTCAAGCTTGGCACGGCTGGCTGCGGGTAGCCAGATGTCGTGCCCGTCGGGTGCCTTACCCAGATGTCCCGCTTCGGCCGCGCCTTCCGTACCAAATGGGCCAGAGACTTTCGCGCCGTTGGCCGGAGCCGAAGGAGCGGGAACGTTCTCAACGTTGGCTGTGCCGCCGACGCGATTGGTCGGAAAGGCGTTCGGACGCGCACCGAGAAGCCGCGTGCCCTCGCCCTGGAAGGCCATCTTCACGGCCTGTGAGCCGCCGAATGCGGGAACGGTCATCATGACCTCGCCGTTCTCCACGGCGACATCTCCGACATTATATTCGATGCCCAGGCCCAGGCGTGCCGCGAGCCGGGCGGCAACGTCGCGCCCGTAGTTCGTGGAGCCGAAGAGCACGAGGCGCGGCTGATGCTGCTGAATCAGCGTGGCGAGCGTCTCGACGTGCGGCTGCGTCAGATACTCGTCGTAGACGCTGCCGTCAGAGGCGTAGACCGTCTGCACACCACACGCGCCGAGGTCAGCCGCGGCGGATTGGGTGTTCGTGCCCAGCGCGACCGCGGCTGAAGCGCCGCCCAGCGTGTTCGCAAGCTCGGCGGCCTTGCTCGCCAGTTGCAGCGAGATGCTTGCCAGCTTGCCGCCGTTGATTTCTGCCAATGCCCAAACGTCGTTTGCCATCTCTACAGCACCTTCTGCTCAACGAGGAAGGCTACGACGCGCTCGGCAGCGCCATCGTTGCCTATGTATATCTCGCCCTTACGCTGCGTTGTGATCTTCTCCGCGCTGAGTGCCTTCTCGCCGGATGCGCCCGCGCCAACCTGCCCCGCTTCGATGCCCAGATCTGCCAGGCTCATCGTGTCAATGGGCTTCTTCTTGGACTGCATGATGCCCTTCATCGAGGGATAGCGAGGCTCGTTGATAGACTTCATGACGCTGACGATCGCGGGCATCTGGGTCTCGACGGCGTTGTAGCCGATCTCAGCCTGGCGCTCGATCTTGGCAGTTCCACCATCGATGTCCAGCTTCGTGGCGAAGGAGAGCAGCGGCAGGTCAAGGAACTCGGCGACGGCGCTCGGCACGATGCCCCCGTACGAGTCGGCAGCTGCACTGCCAAACAACACCAGATCGAAGCCAATCTTCTGGATCGCTGCTGCCAGCACGCGCGCCGTTGCGACTGCATCCGAGCCAGCCAGCGCCGGGTCCGTCACGAGCACGCCACGATCGGTTCCCATCGCCAGCGCCTTGCGAATCGTGTCAGTGGCGGTGGCTGGTCCCATGCAGAGCACGATGGTCTCACCGCCATGCTTCTCCTGCTGGCGCAGGCCCTCCTCGATGGTGTACTCATCGAAAGGGTTGATGATCGCGTCCTCTTTGTGTCGTTCCAGCCGCATATCAGGGCCGAAGCGTTTCTCCGCCGTGGTTGACGGCGTCTCCTTCATGCAGATGACAATCTTCACGGGGTCATACCTCCAGATACCGCTCGCGGTCTACGCCGGAGTATCAGCGGCGAACACGCGAGCGCGCGCCGCCAGGACCGTTAGGTGTTAGCTGGGCCGCTCTCGCGGCGATGAATCGAGCGGTGGGACGCCGACCGGTAGAAGCCGTCCGGTGGGTATGGATGCCGATGGCATAAGCGCCAGTAGCGTACGAGACGAACGCCCTTGTCCGCTCAAGACAAATCATTCGCATTGTAGCTGGGCTGGGATTGGCGTGTCAATGTGTAGCTGGCTGACATACGGGCTTGGGAAGCCCCGCGGGCGCCGTTGTCCTCTCGCCTTCGGGCCACCTGTCAGCATGCTTCAGCACCTTCCTGGCCGGTTCTGTCCCATTGGACAGGGCCGGGTTACTCAGGCGATGGTAAGATGTTCTTCATGCGCCGTGCCGAGGCGTGATGCTGCTTACTAGCAGATTTTGTGAGCGTTTTGTGAGTGGGGGAACACATGGGGAGCCTGCGAGCGTGGCTGGGAAATCGGGGCTGGTCGTTGCCGAGCTATTCGCGCAATGTATACCTGATTCTCCTCTATACCCTCGGCAAGGGCTTCCAGATCTATATCGGTCAGGTCACGATCAACCTCTACGCCTACAGCCTGGGCTACCACGAAGATTTCATCGGGCTGCTCACTGCGATGCCCGCCATTGGCTCGCTCCTGGCCGCGATTCCTATTGGCCTGCTTGCCGACCGCATCGGACGCAAGCCGCTGCTGCTCATCAGCGGGGTACTCAACCCGATGGCGCTGGCGGCCATCGCCCTGAGCACATCCGCGCCCGCGCTGCTGATTGCCAGCTTCTTCAATGGTGTGCTGTCAGCGGCCTACTGGGTGACGATTCTGCCGATTCTCACCGAAAGCACCGAAGAGGATCAGCAGGTGGGCGTACTGGCGATCAATAGTTTCCTGCTGCTGGGAGTTGGCGCGCTCGGCAGCCTGGTTGGTGGCTTCATCCCGGAGGTCATTTCATTCATCATTCATCAGCCCGCGCTCTCGCCGGTCCCTCTGCGCTTCGGCGTGCTGGCGGCGGCAACCGTGACGTTTCTGCCTGTGCTACCGCTCTTCACACTCGATTCGTTGCCATCCTCACGCGCCCCGGCAGAGCCGGAGCCTGCCGCTGCGGTGGCTCCTACAGGACAATCAGCGCCCCAGGTGGAAGCGCCAGTGCCGGTATCGCCGGTATCCGCGCGGCCAAAACAGAAAGAGCGGCTTGAGCGCGGCGCATTGATCACGCTGTTCGCCAAGCTGCTGATCCCTGACCTGCTGGCGACTACTGGGGAGGGTACGGTCGTTGGCCTGCTCCAGCTCTATTTTGTGCTCCGGTTTAATATGCAGCCTGGCTCGCTTGGCGCGTTGTTCACACTGGCAGGGCTGCTCGGTGGGGCAACCGCGCTCAACGCGCCGCGTATCGTGCGCCGCTGGGGCAAGCTGCGCACGGCGACGACGATGCAGTATCTCAGCGCGCCCGCGATGCTGCTGACAGGATTTGCCCCCGTTCTGCCGCTGGCCGCCGCCGGGGAATTCTCGCGCATCGTGTTGCGCGGTCTCTTCGATCCCACCTATGCCGCCTTCACGATGGAGCAGGTCTCCTCCCGCTACCGGGCGACTCTCAGCGGGTTCTATAGCGTTACCTGGAGCCTTGGCTTTGGCATTGGCCCAACCGTCGCCGGATGGCTCTACCGGCATCTCGGCCCCACGTCCACGTTCATTGTCGGCGCCGCGTGTCTGACTGGCGCCGCGACCCTGCTTCGCCTCTTCTTCGGCAGGTTGCCGCGCTCGTCTACACAATCCGGAGACGCCGCGGATGCCACAGCTATCAAGGGCGCGCCCAGTGGCGCAGGCACATCATCACATTGAGAGCCCTTCGGGCTGTGCTAGAATAGAGCGGTCCATCGTGCCTCATACCGGTGTGGGTTTCCAGGCATCATAAGTCGAAGATTCGAGGAGAACGCAGAGCATGACTTCATCCGAGGCAGGAACAGAGGAAGTGATTCCCCAGACGGAGGTGGTGTTCCTCCTCGATTGCGACAATACACTCCTGGATAACGATACCGTCAAGATTGATATGGATGCGCAGCTCCGCCAATTGCTGGGCAAGACGATGGCGGAGACGTTCTGGACAGAGTACGAGGCGGTACGGCAGCTAACCGGCACGGTGGACCTGCCGCTGACCTTCGAGCGCTTCGAGGAGCGCCACCCCGAGCCTGAGAGCGGCGTGCGGCTGCGCTCGATCATTATGGACTATCCGTTCGCCAGCCGAGTCTTCCCAGAGACGATGGCGACCATTGCCCACCTGAAGACGCTCGGACTCCCAACCATCGTCTCCGACGGCGATAGCGTCTATCAGCCGCACAAGATCGAGCATAGCGGGCTGGCTGAGGCTGTGAACTGGCAGGTAGTTATCTACGTCCACAAGGAAGATCACATTGACGACATCATGGCGCGCTGGCCCGCGTCGTTCTACGTGGCTGTGGATGACAAGGGGCGCATTCTCACCGCACTCAAGCGCCGGATGCCCCATCGGTTCGTGACGGTGCAGGTGATGGAGGGGCACTACGCCGCCAAAGGCGCCCCGGAAACGCCGCCGCCTGATATCGCCATTGCGTCCATTGGCGAGCTGATGAGCTTCACGGTGGAGGATTTCCGCGCTCATCTGCATGCCCGCTAGGCGCTATTCTACTGCTGCCCATGCTGCTCGCGCTACTTTGAAGGAGTGAGGCGAACTCGCTGGCGTCTCCATCGTGCCTTTGTACCGGCGCTCGGCCCACGTGGTCAACTGGCGGATGGACTCAGCAAAGATGGCATCTGGCACGGGCCATGTGCGCGACCACGTGCGCCCGGCGATATAGTCGAGCGCTCCGCGCGGTGTTTGCAGAACGTCCCAGGTGGTTAGTGTCTCGATGGTGACGGCAAGCCCCCGGCGCTTGAGCTCATCTACAATCGCCGAGAAACCCGATGCGCCGACGATAACCGTCTGGCACCCCAGCCGGGCGACGATCTCGCGCCACTCATCCTGGATCACGCTATTGGGTGAGCTACCGCTATGCACATCCTGGCCCACAAGCAGCACGCCTCCCGGGCGAATCACACGCAGCACTTCATCAAGCGCCTTGCGCCATTCCGGCACCAGATGCAGCACATGCACGGCTACCGCCGCATCGAAGCTGTCATCCGCGAAAGGCAGCGCCGTCATATCGGCCATTTCCAGCCGCAGCCTGCCCCATCGGAGCTCTGGCTCGTCATCCTGCCATTGCGCCAGATTGGCCCGTAGCCGCTCTACCATCAATGGTGAGATATCCACTCCGGTGACGTTTATCCCCTCGCTCAGGAGTGGCAGGGCAATGCGTCCTGTGCCGATGCCGATTTCGAGCAGGTCATCACCTGGGGCTAGCGGTCCGACGCTCATCATGCCCGCCGCGATGCGCTTCGCCACTTGAGCGGGATATCCACGTGTGTCGTCATAGCGATCCGCGACAGGGTCAAATGAGATGGAGCCAGACATAGCGCTACCCTTCACTGGTTTGCAGCGGCCAAAGCGTTTACTGAGGGTAAGGTGCCCATGTGCGTGCCCTCAGCTTTCTTCAGTTGGTGGTTGGCTGCGCTGCTTCGAGAAATGCACGGACGATATGGTGTAGCCGCGACTGCGATAGAGTTGGAGGGCGGCTTCGTTATCGGGCGAGGTAGTCAACTCGACGTTGGCGAATTCGTGCTCTACGAGAAAGAAGTGCTCCGCCGCATCGAGCAGGTGCATGGCGACGCCACGCCGCCGCGAGGCCGGATGAACGAGCAGTTCGTGAATATAGCCGACGAGCTCTTCGCGCTCCGGCTGTACCTGGGCGGTCGCCAGGAGCAGCCCCACCAGCATCTCGTCGTCGCCTGTGCCCTCGACCGCTACCCAGAGCAGTCCCTGGCCCGTTTTGAGGAGCGCCAGGCTTGCTCGCCCGCGCGCGGTCGTTGCGGGGATGGATGCCCGCGCTGCAATCCGGTCTGCCTCGGTCGCCAGGCGAACGCTAATGGGCCGCTCGGTCACAGTGCTCACGCTGGTTCACTCTTTCTTGTTCGGGGACGCTTCCGCACGCGCGGGGACAGCCAGGAGCCTCCTCATAGTATATCAAACCTTCACCGTAATGACGTTGATTGCCTTGACGCACCGCTCTTTCGTCGCTACGCTGTGCTCAACGAAATGAAATCGTCAGCGAAAGGGACGTACTGTGAGCGCGGATGAGCTAGCGGCGGCGTCGAGCATGCCCGCGGCGAGTGAGGGGTCTTCTCCGTTGCGTATTGGCATCGTGGCTGATAGTCCCACGTTCCCCGGCGACTGGGACATGATTCGCGAGAACGTCCGGCTGGCGGACAACCTGGGCTACGATTCTGTCTGGCTCGGCGAGGCCTGGGGCTATGAGCTTTTCACCTCGCTGGCCGATCTGGTGCGGGTGACCACGCGCATGAAGCTCGGCGCGGGCGTCGCCAATATCTTCTCGCGCTCGCCCGCGGTGATCTCCGCCAGCATCGCGACACTGGACGAGCGTTCCGGCGGGCGGATGGTGCTTGGCCTCGGCTCGTCCGGGCCGCAGGTCGTTGAAGACTGGCATGGCGTCCCGTTCTCGCGCCCGCTCCAGCGTACCCGCGAATACGTGCAGGTCATCAACATGATTCTGCGTCGCGAGCCGTTGCATTTCAAGGGAGATATCTTCTCGCTAGAACGCGGCTTTACGATCCGCTTCAAGCCGCTTCGCGACCACATTCCTATCTATCTCGCCTCGCTCGGTCCCAAGAATATCCAGTTGGCCGGTGAAATCGCTGATGGCATTCTGCCAGTCTACTGGCCCGCCCGCGATTATCCGGACCTGCGCTCGCAACTTGATGCCGGCTCAGCCAAAGCGGGGCGTCCAGCGGGTTCCGTGCACATCGCACCGTACCTGACGGTCGAGATCGTGCTGGATGAGGCGGAGCGTGAGATGGCGCGCCGGCGGGCTGCTGCCCCGGTCGCGTTCTACGTCGGGCGCATGGGAACATTCTACGCGGAGATGCTGAGCCGCCATGGATTCAGCGATGATGTGGCCGCGATCATCCAGGGTTGGGCCAACGGACACCAGAGCGCGGTCGCCGCGGTGAGCGATCAACTGCTGGATGCGACCGCGATCATCGGGACACCCGAAGAGATTGTCGCGCGGCTGCGCGAGTGGCAGGCGCTCGGCATGGACGAGCCACTGATCAGCATGCCCGGCGGCCCGGCGGAACAGGCGCATGCCCGGCTCGAAGCGCTCGCCCGCGCGGCAGGGTTGCGCTAAGCAGTCGTGTATTCTGCTTGACGAGTCGCCTGTGTATATGCTAAGGTGAAAGCACGTCGGGGCGTAGCGCAGCCTGGTAGCGCACCACAATGGGGTTGTGGGGGTCGGAGGTTCAAATCCTCTCGCCCCGACCAATTGCAGCGGCCTCCTTTTTAGTCTGGGGGCCGCTGTTCGTATGCATGTACTCTGGCGGTTTGCTGCCAGCGCTCACACAGGAGTGTGGGTGTTGCGTAGCGGGAGTAGCCTAATACGGTGGGTGATGGACCATGGGCGTGCGGCTGGCAGCTATACAGGCATCGGTAGCCACGACATGGACGTACATTGAATCTTCGGCGATGGCCCCAACAGTCGCGACTGGTATCGCCCTTGCGGCGCTCTATAGCCTGCGGGCGCTGCTCCAGGCGGATGACGAACAGATCTATGGGTGGTGGCGTGCCGCGACGCAACTGAGCGACCTGAGCCATCCGCTGCGGCTCGATGCGCTTGGCTCATCTCCCTTGGAGAAGTATCAGGCGCGTCTCGCTACGTTGCGCGACTTGCCTGAAGTTACCGCGCTCAGCAGCCTGGATGAGATCCACACGTTCATCAGAGAGGCAATCAATACTGGCGCGCCCCGCTACAATGCGGGTGATGTCATCGGCTGCTGTATCGCGTATTGGGCGACGATGGCCGCCCTGGCTTCTGCCCCTGTCTTTCGAGGCTTCCCCGGTTACGCAAAGATGGTTGCACAACTCAGGGAAGTCGTCGAGCAGCCCCCGCCAGCGGCGCCTTTCGCTGGCCGGGGCATTGACGAGTTTGCCTGGCAGTTGCGCCATGCGCTGGACGCTATCCTCGCTATTCAGGGATGATTCCGCTCGCGAAATCCGGCTGGTGCGGGCGACCGTTTCCCCTCGCCTGCTGTCACTCCAGGCTAGGGACAGGCGCGACGCATGGCCAGGGGACGGGTTTGGCGACGCGCCTACTGGGGCGGCAGCGCCAGTCCGATCAGCTTATAGACGAGCTTCGCGGCGACGACCGGACTGACGTGTCCCTCGACCAGCGGCGACAACTCGACCACATCGAAGCCGATGATCTTGCGGCGTTCGGCGACGGCGGAGAGAAGATCCATCACCTCGTACCAGCCCAGACCCCCCGGCTCTGGTGTCCCTGTACCCGGCACGAGTGAAGGATCGAACGCGTCGATATCGAAGGTGATGTAGACTTCTTCGGCCAGCGCTCCCACCACGTCGTCAATCCAGCCGCGATCACCACGGAAGCCGCGTGCGGCGATATCGCTGGCCAGCCAGAGCGGTAAGCGGCGCTCCTCGATCAACCGCATCTCCGCTTCGCTGATGCTGCGCATGCCAACCTGCGCCGTGCGTGGGCAGACATCCAGCACCCGCCGCATGATCGTTGCGCTGCTGAGTGGATTGTCCTCATATGTCTCGCGTAGGTCGGTGTGTGCGTCGATCTGTAACACCGACATCCCTGGAAACCGCGCGGCGAAGGCACGGATGACGCCAATAGAGATGGAATGGTCGCCGCCGAGAGTCGCGACGAACTTGCCGCGATCGAGTAATTGCCCCGTCACGTGCTCAATGCGGTTGGTCATTGCCGCCGCGTTACCCATAATTGGCTCGACGTCATGCAAGGTATGGATGCCCACATCGCTTGGGCTGCGCCGTAGCTCGGTATCATACAGCTCCAGGTTGCGCGAGGCATCAATGATGGCCTGTGGGCCTTCGCGCGTGCCTGGCCGGTAGCAGGTGGTAGCATCGAAAGGAACCGGCACGACCATGACGCGCGCTGTCTCGAAGGCGGATTGCTCATCGTCGAGATGCATAAAGTTTCGGCTGGGCGCTAGCATGTCGTCCAGCTCCGGCAACTGGCTCATTCGTATCTCCTTGTGGGAATCGGCGAAATATGTTGATCTGCTGCGCGAGCGCGGCTTCCAGGGGCTCCAGGGCTCCGATGCGCGGCGACGCACGCATTGCGGCCCACGTTCATTGTGGCGCTGGGTGCCACTGGCAAAACACTGCCAGTATACGCCAGGTATACGCCACAGTGAACTTCTTCTGTAGCCTCATCTTCGGCATGAAATTTGCTGTGTGAGCGGTTACGACGTGTTTTGCGGGCCTATCGCTCACTTGCGGTTTGACTGCGGTGGGGGATACAATGGGGATGTTGGTGAACAGACACGGCTCCCCCCGGTGGCTTTTAGGCAGAGATGGTTCCTCCGCGTTGAGTGCCGGAGCGTCCGTAGAACGGCGCCACGAGTGAAACGGTCGTATTGGTTTTTGGGAAAGCTGGCCTCCCCGGCCAGGCATGAGGACTGAAGGAGCCTAGTGGCCACCAGGATTTATGTAGGCAACCTGCCCTACAACACGGACAATCAGCAGTTGGCGCAACTCTTTAGCGCGTTTGGTGAAGTTTTGGACGCTGCGGTGATTATGGACCGCGCCACCGGTCAAAGTAAGGGTTTCGGATTCGTTGAGATGTCTGACGATGCGCAAGCGCATAATGCGATTCAGGCGCTCAACGGCACAATGGTCGGCAACCGGACGATTCGTGTGAACGAGGCCCAGCCGCGTGCTGAGCGCGGAAGCGGCGGTTATGGCGGTGGTGGCTACGGCGGTGGTTATGGCGGCGGCCGTGGTGATCGCGGCGGCCGTGGTGATCGCGGTGGCTACGGCGGTGGCGGTTATGGCGGTGGCGGCTACGGCGGTGGCAGTTATGGCGGTGGCCGTGGCGGTTACGGCGGCGGCCGGGGTGGCTACGACGAGGGTGGCTTTGACGCCCGCAGTCGTGGGCGTGGCGACCGCTGGTAGAAGACATTAGACCTTAGCAGCGGACGGTCTGCCGCCAGATAATACGCGGGCAGATCACATCAGAGCCGGATTTTCCTGGTTGGGAGAATCCGGCTCGTGCTTTGTCTGGAGGAGCTGGCGCTCGTTTCGGCTGATGTGTTGGTGTTTGCCCGCCTCACCCTGGAGAGGGAGCGCCAAACATCTGGCATGCCATGCTGGATTATGCGGGTGACGCGGGCGCCGGAGCGAGCTGTGTGCGGCCACCCACTACGCGCAGTCGTCCAGAGAGCAGCCATTCGAGCGCTTGAGGCAGCAGCCGGTGTTCCTCGGCCAGGATGCGTGCCGACAGGCTCTCAACCGTATCATCGTCCAGCACTGGCACGGCGGCCTGTGCGACGATTGGCCCGGCATCCACATCCGCCGTGACGATATGTACCGTGCAGCCGCTCACCTTGACCCCTGCCGCCAGCGCATCCGCCTGTGGCTTGGGCGCCATGCCGCCAGCAAAGGCTGGCAGCAGCGAGGGGTGTACATTGAGGATACGGTTAGGATAGGCATCAATGACGCTGGCATCCAGAATTGGCTTGTAGCCAGCCAGCGCCACCGCCTCTACCTGCGCCGCTCTGAGCGCGGATATGATGGCTGCCCCCGCCTCGGCGCGCGACGCAAATGATTTTGGCGCGATGACGCGCGTTTCCGCTCCGTGGCCATGCGCAATCTCAAGCGCGGGCGCATCTGCCCGGCTAGAGATGACGAGCGCCACCCGCGCATGGAGCTCGCCACGCTCGATAGCGTGAAAGATCGCCTCGAGATTGCTGCCGCGACCCGAGACCAGTACCGCGAGCGCGGGAATAGCGGGCTGTATTCCGCTCATGCGATACCCTCGACCATGACGCGAACTCCCGCATCGGCCGTCACGCCGCCGACGCGCCTGCCGCTCGCGGATGCGGTCTGCTCCAAGACGCGCGCCTCATGTTCCGGGCGGCAGAAAATCAGAAATCCCAGCCCCAGGTTGAAGACGCGCTGCATCTCGCCCCATGTTACGTTGCCCTGCCGCTGAATCAGCCGGAAGATCGGTAGAATCTCCCAGGTTGAGGTATCGAGGCGAACGGTCAGCCCTTCCGGCACGACGCGCGGTAGATTTTCCACCAGACCTCCGCCGGTAATGTGCGCCATGCCTGTCACCAGTCGCTCATTGACCAGCGGCAACACCTCATGCAGGTATGATCGGTGCGGCTGGAGCATCTCATCGCCAAGCGCGCGGCGAAGTTCCGGCACGGGCGCGTGCAGATCGGCCTCGGCAAAGACGGCGCGGGCAAGAGAATAACCATTGGTATGCAGCCCAAGCGAGGGCAGCCCGATCACCACATCACCCGCCTGAATCTCAGCGCCACTTACCAGGTGGTCGCGCTCGGCCAGCCCGACGATACACCCCGCCAGGTCATACTCGCCCGGCGCGTAGAATCCGGGCATCGCCGCCGTCTCGCCGCCGATGAGCGCGCAACCCGCCTCGCGACAGGCCGCCGCGATCCCGCTCACGACGGTGGTCGCCTGGGTCGCGTCCATCAAGCCGAGGGCGAGGTAATCCAGGAAGAACAGGGGCCGCGCACCACACACGAGAATATCGTTGACGCAGTGGTTGACCAGATCAGCGCCGACCGATTCGTGGCGATTGAGGGCGAAGGCAATCTTGAGCTTGGTGCCGACGCCGTCGATGGATGAGACGAGTACCGGATCGCGCAGGCCGCTGGTATCGAGCGCGAAGAGTCCGCCAAATCCGCCCATCGGGCCAAGCACTTCGGGTCCGTGGGTCGTGCGGATGGCGGCGCGCATCGCCTGTTTCGCCGCGTCAGCGGCATCGAGATTCACGCCTGCCCTGGCATACGCCTCAGCCGACTGCGACATACGTGGTTCTCCTCGTGCTCCTCGTGGGCGCTCTCTATGCCCATATCTGTCATGCCTGGGTTACATCGCTGGGCGCGAGGGGTCCGCAATCGGCAAGGGCTACGACTCAAACACCGCGCCTGTACTATCCATTATTATCGCCTAGCCCATATCGAGCAGCCGTAAAAGCTCATCGGCACTGGCGCGAACGGTATGACGCACCCGCCCAAGGCTGGCAGCGCTCTCTGCCAGGGTGACGACCGCGGCGTAGTCGCTAAGCGGCTCGACCGTGACCAGCGCGTGATCGAATTCGCAGATCGTGCCAATGGTCATGCCCTGACCCAGCTCACGCCCAAGCGCCTCAGCAGTGCCCAGCGCACTGGCTCCCAGGGCGCCCAGCGATTCGAGAAAGCGCGGATCACCGCGCCCGGCCAACTCGATGGGCAAGCCCTCTCGCCCGATCAGTACCGTGGCCTGCACCCCCGGCACCGTCAGCACTCGCCCAAGCACGTCACGCAGGGTTGCCATGCGCAGCCCCTCTTTTTTTGCACAGATGACGTATCCCGTGAACGTCATCTGGCCCTATCCAAATCCAACGATCCCTGCTGTCCCACGGCTGCTCCATCTGCCGAGAAGCATCCAGAGGGACTGGTTCGCGTCAGGATGTCGCCCTAGCCGCTGGCTCCAGCGCGAACTTGTCCGCGTCGTCCATATCGACTGGCACCGGATAATTCCCGGTAAAACAGCCAACGCAGAAGGTCGAGCGCGGCAGATCAATCGCCGCGACCAGGCCATCCAGGGTCAGATAATGCAGACTATCGGCCCCCACTTCGCGCGCGATGTCCGCGGTGTCTTGTAGCCGAGCGGCGATCAATTCGGACCGGCGAGCGACATCCAGACCAAGATAGCACGGGAAGCGGAACGGCGGCGACGCCACACCGAGATGCACCTCTACCGCGCCCGCTTCGCGCAGCAGCTTGACCAGCGGCTTGGTGGTCGTGCCGCGCACGATGCTATCGTCGATCACCACCACACGCTTGCCCTTGAGTACCGCGCCAAGGGCGTTGTACTTCATCTTGACGCCAAGCTGGCGCATTGTCTGATCCGGCTGGATGAAGGTTCGGCCAATGTAGCGGTTCTTGATGAGTCCCTCAGCGAAAGGCAGCTTGCGGGCGGCGGCATATCCAGCGGCGGCGGGTGAGGCGGAGTCGGGCACGGGAATGACGACATCCGCGGCAACAGGATACTCCTCCGCCAGTCTCGCGCCCATACGCTGGCGCGCGAAATAGAGCGAGCGGTGGTTTATCGTGCTATCTGGCCGGGCGAAATAGATATACTCGAACAGGCATGCCGCCATTCCCTGTGACTTCTGCCCCTCGAACTCCCGCATGCCTTCCGGGCCGTCGCCGTTGATGACGACGATCTCGCCTGGCTCCACGTCGCGGATAGGCTCACCGCCCAACGTCTCGATGGCGCAGGTCTCTGAAGCGATCATCCAGTGGTCTTTCAGCCGGCCAATCGTCAGCGGGCGCACGCCATGAGGGTCGCGGATGCCGATGACTTCCGTTGGGGTAAGCAGTACCAGGCTATACGCACCCTCGATTTGCGGCATGACGTTCTGAATCTTCTCGCGGTAGGTTCTTCCGGGGGCTTTGGCGAGCAGCATAGCGATAAGCTCTGTGTCGCTGGTCGTGCTCATCTTCACGCCGTCTGCCAGCAAGCGCGCTCGCAGCGTCAGCGTGTTCGTCAGGTTGCCATTGTGCGCGAGGGCAAATTCACCAAGATCGCTCACCATGTGCACAGGCTGGGCGTTCTCGATGCGCGTGCTTCCGGTAGTGGAGTAGCGGGTATGGCCAATCGCGACATGGCCAGGGAGATGGCGAATGGTGCTCTCGGTGAACACCTGACTGACCAGGCCCATTTCCACATGACGATAAAGCCGCGAGCCATCGCCTGTGACGATGCCGGCGCTTTCCTGCCCGCGATGTTGCAGGGCGAAGATCGCGAAGAAGGTCAGGCGGGCCACATCCTCGCCAGGCGCAAAGATACCGAAGACTCCGCAGGCCTCGCGTGGACGATCTGGCTCATCATTCAGCAGTGCTTCGCAGGAATCATTGGCTCCTTTGTCGTGTGTGACGCTGGTGTTGTCATTCAGCATGTCATCAGCCACTAGTGACTCCCCGCGGGTCTGGCTGCCCAGACCGGAACGCACGCTGGCCGCGCGGGTGCGCATGCGTATACCTCTCTTCTGATCGTCCGCTGGCTCCATTCCCATCGTTATCAGGTGTCAGAACCATCCTCATTTTACCGCATGCCGATGAGCATCTCCAAACCCAATAGTCCTGTGCATCATCTGGCAGATTTCACCCAGAAGAAATATTGCTTGCGGCTACGGGCGCCTGGTCGTACACTGAACAGTGCTATGTCAATCGCAGTAATTACCAATCTTACCAAATCATTTGGCGCCGAGCTGATCTTGCAAGGCGTCTCATTCCGCGTGGATGGGCGCGATCGAATTGGCCTTGTTGGCCCGAACGGCGCGGGCAAATCCACGTTGCTCAATTTGCTCGCCGGGCGGCTGGAGCCTGACAACGGCGAGATCGCTTATGCGCAGGGGACTCTTGTTGGCTATCTGCCACAGGTAGCGGAGTTTCAGCCTCACCATACCCTCTATGAAGAAATGCTGGCGTCATTGGAGCATATCCATGTCTGGGAGCGCGAGATGGCCGACCTCGCGAACCGCATGGGTGATGCCGATGTGCTGGCGGATGCCGATGCGTATAACGCCATCCTGGAGCGCTATGCCGAGCTTCAAGCGCATTTCGAGCATGCGGGCGGCTACACCCTGGAGCAGCGCGTGCGGCAGGTGCTGGATGGGCTGGGTTTCAGCCGCGAGCAGCAATCCGCGCCCGCCGCGCACCTGAGCGGCGGCCAGCAGACGCGCGCTGCCCTGGGCAGGCTGTTGTTGCAGGAGCCCGAGCTGCTACTGCTGGACGAGCCGACCAATCACCTCGATCTGACCGCGCTGGAATGGCTGGAAGGCTATCTCAATGCCTGGCAGGGCGCGGTTATCGTCGTCTCACACGACCGCTATTTCCTGGATCGCGTGACCGAGCGCACCATCGAGGTGGATCGCCATCGCGCCGAGGTGTATCCCGGCAATTACACCAAATACGTGCAACTGCGTGCTGAGAAGCTGGAGCGCTGGACAAAAGACTACGAGGAACAGCAGGAACATATCGCGCGGACGGAGGAGTTCATCCGCCGCTATAAAGCCGGGCAGCGCAGTAAAGAGGCGCGTGGCCGCCAGAAGATGCTCGACAAGCTTGAGCGTATCGAGCGGCCACCCGTCGCGGGTAAGCTCAAGTTCCGCATGGGCGCGCAGATCGAGTCGGGCCAGATCGTGCTGACGACGGAGAAGCTGGTGATCGGCTATCCGGCGAGCGCGCGTGGGGCGGGTGTGCGAGTGGCGTTGCCCGATATGCAGGTGCAGCGGGGCGAGCGCATTGGCTTGATTGGTCCCAATGGCGGCGGCAAAACGACGCTGCTGCGGACCCTGATCGGCCAGATCCAGCCATTGGAGGGTCGCGCCATCCTCGGCCACAATGTGCAGATCGGCTATTACGCCCAGACGCATGAGCACCTCAACCCGCATGCGACGCTGCTCGACGAGATTCGCAACGCCAGCCATCTGAGCGAGGAGGGCGCGCGCAGCTACCTGGGGCGCTTTCTCTTTAGCGGCGACGACGTTTTCAAGCGCATTGGAACGTTGAGTGGCGGCGAGCGAAGCCGTGTGGCGCTGGCGAAGCTGACGTTGCAGGGAGCGAACTTCCTGGTGCTGGACGAGCCGACGAACCATCTGGACCTGCCCGCGCGCCAGGTGCTCGAAGAGGTGCTTTCCACCTACAATGGCACGTTGATCTTCGTCTCGCACGACCGCTACTTTGTGGACGCGCTGGCGACTGTCGTCTGGATGCTCGAAGACGGAGCCATCACCTCGCATGTCGGCAACTATACCGCCTGGCGCACGCGCCGGATGCAGGCGCAGAATGCCGCCACGGCACAGGCCGCCCGCGAAGCGGCATCCGCCCGGCGCGAGGCACAGCGGAGCAGCCAGCGGGCAGCACCACAAGGGCGTACGGCGGACCAGGTGGAGCAGGAAATCAGCGAGCAGGAAGCCACACTGGCGCGGCTGGAGCAGGAGCTTGCTGAGGCGAGCAGCGCCGCCGATGTGGAGCGTATCGTCCAACTGGCGACGCAGTATGATGAGGCGCGCGAGCGTCTCGACCAGCTCTACCAACAGTGGCAGGAACTGGCAAGTTAGCGTGTGTGAGGCAGACCCCTCCTGGCCTCGTGCGTCTGGGTCTCCCCTCCCTGTGGCGGAGGGAGGGACGGACCAGGGGGAGCGGGCCGTAAGCATGGGTAGGAGGAGCGACAGCATGGCGGAGGCAGATCCCACAGTTATCATTCGCGATGCATTGCCAGAAGATGCCGCCGCTGTGGACCATGTTTTACGGTCGCTTGGTTGGTTCGAGCATCTCGACACGATCCCACCCGCCGAGACGCAGGCGCGCATCGCCCATGTCATCGTGGAGAAGTGCTCACCCGGTGGCGACCACGTGTTGCTTGTCGCGGAAACAGCAGGAGAAAGCACTGGCGGGGTCGTCGGCTACGCCTTTGTCCACTGGCTACCGAACCTGATCTTCGGGGGCGAGGGCTACGTCTCCGAGCTATTCCTGTTGCCTGATGCGCGCGGCCAGGGCATCGGCGCCGCTCTGCTCGATGAAGCCAAGCGGCGTGGCATCGCTCGTGGCTATCAGCGCCTCACCCTCTTCAACAACCGCAGGCGCGAGTCCTATCAGCGCGGCTTCTATCCAAAGCATGGCTGGGTCGAGCGCGACGATGCCGCCCTGTTCATGTACTACCTCGACGAGGAGTGAACATCGCCGACGGCGGACCTTCAGCCATGCTGTGGCACATTGTGACGCATGACCAGATTATGCCGTTTGGTGGCGCACTTCGTACCGTACGAGGACGTTCTCTGAGCCGTCCCATGTACGCGTCCCGAGGAGTCGCAGCGAAACCCCCGGCTGGCCGCCGAATACCGGCGTGCCCGCGCCGAGGACGGCCTGGCCTATCATCAGATGAAGCTCGTCAACCAGATCGTGAGCCAGCAGGTCATTCCAGAGTGTGCGGCTGCCAAAGACCAGGATATCCTTGCCCGTCTCGCGCTTGAGCGTGGCGATCTGCTCATGAGCGTCCGCTCGGCGGATGATGCGGGTGGTGTTCTGCCAGGGTTCCGTCTGTGCCGGGGTCAGGCTGTCCGATACGACGACCTTCTCGATGGCGTTGTTGCGCCGAGAGATCTCCTGAATGGTCGCCGCCCGCCGGTCTCCAATGCGAGCGGGTGCAAAGGCGGGGTCGTCGGCCGCGGATGGCCAGAAACTCCTGAACCCGTCATAGGTTGTACGTCCCAGCAGCAGCGTATCGGCTGCACGGAGCCGTTCGGCGTTGTAGTCGTCGAAAGCCTGGTCCATGGGCATGACCATCACATTGCCGCCCGGTCCCGTGTAATAGCCATCCAGTGACATGATGTTGCTGACGATGAGTTTTCGCATGCCTATCCCTCGTGTTCTTGGTTGCGCGCTGGCTCAGCCCAGGAAGAACGCTTTCAGCGCGGGGACCAGTACGTCGTCAGCCGGGCCGTGGTCTTGGCCATCCAGTGTGCGACGCTGCGCGTTGGGAAGCACATCGGCAAGCGCATCCGCCCCGCTACGCATGAACGCGTGGCCCTCCGCACTGCCATTGAAGAGCGTGCCGTCCATTACGAGCGTGGGAACCGTAACAGTGGTCCACTTTGCGAGCGCCGATGGGTTGCTACTCTGGGTGTCGCCCATGATGGCGATGTCGTACGGGAGTGTGTGTGCTACGCTCTCAAGTCCCGGCCACATGGGTGATTGCCGCATCTGAGCGATTCCCTCGGCAGGAGCGCCAACTACGATGGTCATCCAGTATTCCACCGCCGCGTCCCGCCGTCCCGCCGCTACCAGTTCCGCGAGGTGCGGCCCAAAGTCCTCTGGCGTCGGAGGGCGACTGTCATCAACGATAAACGGCGGCTCGTACAGTGCCAGCTTTGT
>DASUWS010000132.1:0-6861 GCA_036378295.1 Ktedonobacterales bacterium | reverse complement strand
AAGCTGCTAGGCACGCTGATGCCGAATACCGGGCCAGAGGTGTCTTTCGATCAGTGGATGTTTCTCCGCTGGTCGCCCGATAGCACGCATCTGCTGCTCTACGCGACGGCGCTGAGCGGCGCGCAAATCTGGGGACCGGATGCTCTGCCGCGTTAAGCGGGCAATCTGTGGCCGTACGACTGTGTGCCAGGATAGGAGCGCGGAACCAGATTCGTCCCAGACGCCGGGACGGTTAGGGTCCGGCATGCGGGCGGTTCCAGTTCTCTCGCTGTCCTATCCCTCGTACTCGTCGTCCTCGGCGAAATCGTTGTAGTCGTCGGGACGCATATAGACTACGTCGCGCACATAGGGATGAATCCGCAGGCGTTTGCTGACCTGCTCCTCGGTCCCAGGAAGGACAAAGGCCAGGAAGCCATGCTTGCGCGGAATGATGCGCAGTGGCCGTGCCTCGTTGGAGGAGAGCAGCCGCTGCGCCTGTCCGACGGAGACGCCTGAGCGGAAGAAGACGGCGATGCGCCCTGGCCCAAGGAAGGGCGCCTGCTGGCGCGTGGTATCGCCCTCCAAGCGCCCCACAATCGCCTGTGCCGCTTGTTCCGCCTGATTGTGTAGCCGCTTGAAGGCAGGAGCCGCCGCGGACTGGGCACGTTCAGTGAGCTCGCGCGCCGACGCGGTCAATCGTCCAAAGACATCGCCCAGGCGGGACGTTGGCGAAGGCTCGTACGCTGGAATGGGATGCGCACCAGTGGCGCGTGCCTCATGCTGGTAATCGAGCGCCTGTTTGAGGCCAGGACGCAGATCGCCCCACCACTGGCGGACCCGCTCGGTGACATGCTTCTCCGCGCGTGGATCGCGCAGCCCATGCTCGACGGCTTCGCGCCGGCGATGCAACTCCCGGAAGCGTTCCATCCGTGGATCGGGCAGCGCTGAGAGTGGGACGCCATTGGGCGGCGTCCGGGGCATGGGGCGTCCCGTTGGGGATGCGAGGCGTCGCTGCCCCGTCCGGTCGGCGCGGGGAGTCGCACGACGGTGCAGACTGGCCGCCGCCTCGGGCAGGGTTCCCGGAGGTGGGAAATGGACATTGGGACGCGGAGGCCATGCGGAATGCTCATCCGTTTCGAGATACTGTGGGCGCGCACCCAAGACCGAGCCGGGCGCGAGCGCGACGGTCGGTTGGTCGGCAATGGCCCACTCTTCCTCATCTTTCCCCGCGTAGTCGGTCTCGTCGGGAATATCGTCGGAGAATGCTGGATATTCTGGCTCCGGCTCTGGCTCCGGCGGTGGCGGAGTTCCGCGGGGGTCGGTACTGCCACGCGGGCGAGTGATCGCGGCGAGCGTGTTGTGGCGTGGTCGCTCCAGCGGTAGTGGCGGGGGAACAGCCGGGCGTTGCAGCGTTGGTTCGAGGTCGTCCTCAACCTCGTGCGAGGGTGAGGGCGTGCGCCCGCTCATCTCTGCCGAAGGGCCGGTTTCGCGTTCTTCCTGCGTGTTGTCGTCTTCTATGGCCTGGGCGGCTGGCCCTGATTTCTTGGCATCGTGCGGTCTAGTCTCGGCGGGTGCTTGGGGGACAAGAGCCTCCAGCTCGCGTGTTATGCGCGCATCATCCGCATCATCCGCGTTATCTGGTGTCGAGGCAGCCGCCATGCCTGCCGTTTCAGATGTCTCCTCCAGCGTCACTGCGGGAAGTTCGACTGTCTTCTTTTCATCACCGCGCGATGATTTCGTCATAAGCGTATACCTCAAGCCACTGTACAGAACGGCGCAAGTCCACCCTCTAGCGCGCACGGCTCACCGCCTGACACCGGGAATGGCGTCTCCGGGCGATAGGCGTCGCATGACTCATGCCGCTGGCCGCATGGATGATGCACATCAGAGCATACTTCCATTGTTACATCGGAAAATGCCCCAGAAATGGCGCTCAACACAGGCAGCAAGCGGCACAACGCCCTATGCATGGCAAGGCAGCCAGTGGGAGAAATATGCTACTGGCAAGCGGACATTGAAAGGCCATGGAGGGATGCTCCTGGCTAGTCACTGGGCAGTTCGAGATAATTGCTCAGCAGTTGCCGTGCGTGGCGAACGACATCTGGCCGCAGCGCGTAAAAGGTCATACGGTCGCGGTCATAGAGCGTCACTAGCCCGGCGTCGCGCAGTTTCACCATGTGGTGCTTCGTCGTTGCTTTGGTAAGCTCCATCCGGTCGGCTAGCTCGGTCAGATACATCTGGCGCTCGGCCAGCAGGCGTAGGATACGCAAGCGTGAGGGGTCGCCCAGGGCAAGGAAGAAGCGGAGTGTCTCTTCGTCGGGTGCGCGAGGATCGCTGCGGTGGGCATCGGGTGAGGTGTAGGCCAGCGGGGCGCAGAAGGTCATCGTGCCATGCCAGACGTGGTAGAACACGGCTGGGCGACAGAAGTAGCTGGGGGCGAAGACGATGCGGCGCAGTCCGCTGGTGCTTTGCCACTGTATGCCTCGCATCGCCTGTTCGATGAAGGCTTCAAGCGGCATCTCGGAGCGCCGCCGCTCCATCACTTCGGCTTCCTGGCGCAGCAGCGGCAGAATGCGCTCCTGCTCAGTGGCAAAGACCGCTTCATACCAGACGCGTAGCGCCGTCAGAAGCTCCGCGCGCGTCCCCTCCAAATCGCCGAGCACGGCGGCGACGGTCGGGCGCATCTCTTCAGGGTAGCGGGCCAGCAAGCGCTTGTAGGCTGCACCAACGCCCATGGGTGATGCGTGCTCTTCAAGCGTGGCGGCGAGGAGCTCCGACCAGTCTGCTCCCAGCCCTTCCTGGTCCAGCAGTACTTCAGCCAGTTTCGGCAGAGGGAGCGCTTCCAGCCATGTCAGGAAACCCAGCGGCTCGCGTGGCGGCGGACAGCGCCAGACGAGTGAGATGAGCGTAGCATGCAGCGAGCCGGGTCGCCCGTCGCCAAGATAGCGCCCAAGAATGGTCAGCGCCTCAGGATTCGCATCCTGACAACGCTTGCGTGCCGTCTCGATCCACTCGCGGCCGACATCATAATCCGCGTAGTCGTGTTCGGCTGAGGCGAGCGCGACATGCAAACTGATGAGGAAGTCATAGGTGACGCACGCCAGTATCTCAATATCGAGGGTGCGTCCCCGGCGCAGATCAACGACGCGTGGTGCGGTGATGCGTGGGTCAGTGCGTGAATCCACCCGGCATTCTCCTGACTGGGGGACTGCGGCGGTATGCCGTGCCCTCTCGCCACATCCCGCCGTTGCTCTCGACGGTCTCGTTGATCCCGCTCATACGTGCATCGTCCATGTGGACGCCTGACGAATGCGCGGCTGGCTATGATACTGGTATCATCAAGGTGTGATGTCAATCATACAGCACATCACAGCATCACTGTACCATATCGCGAATCGGCTGTCGAAAATGCGGATGATACAATTGTGAGGACAGCGTATTACATCGCGGCAGAGGAGCACTATGGATGCACAATGGGCCGTCGTGACGGCGGCATTTCTAGCATCGGCGGTGGAGTTCGTCGAGGCGTTTACGATTGTGCTGGTGGTGGGCGTCACCATCAACTGGCGCAGCGCGCTGGCGGGTACAGGCGCGGCGATTCTCGCTCTGGCGGCGCTTGTCGGGGTCTTTGGAACGACGCTGGTGCGCGCCGTTCCGTACGAAGCGTTGCGGTTTGCCGTTGGCATCCTGCTGCTGCTGTTTGGTCTGAAGTGGCTGAAGAAGGCGATTCTGCGCTATGGTGGCCTCAAGGCGATGCATGACGAAGAGGCCATCTACGAGGAGCACATGGCCGAGATGCGCGCGCGCGGCGAGCACCACCAGCGCCGCATTGAACCTTTCGGTATCGCCACCGCGTTCAAGAGTGTGCTGCTGGAGGGGCTGGAAGTCGCCTTCATCGTGATCACGTTCGGCTCTGCGGCCAACAGCATCGGCTCGGCTATCTGGGGCGCTCTGGCCGCGTGTGTGCTGGTGGTGCTGGTGGGTGCGCTGGTGCGCGCTCCGCTGCAGCGCGTGCCCGAGAATGCGCTCAAGTTCGTTGTCGGCATCATGCTCGCCAGTTTCGGCACCTTCTGGGGTGGCGAGGGCCTGGGCATCAGCTGGTGGCATGACGATGTCTTCCTGCTCGTCCTGGTGGCCTTCTATCTTGCCGTCTCAGGGCTGCTGGTGCTCTGGCTGCGCCCATATGGGACGTCGAAGCTGGCGGGAGCAGGGATGATCGCGGCGGATCCATCCGCCGATGAGGTGGTCTCATGAATGCCGTCGTGCGCGCGCTCAAGGCGACCTACAACTTCTTCGCGGGTGACGCGATTCTGCTGTCTATGACGGTGATCGCCTTTGTCATGGGTCTGCTTCTGGTGCATGTGGTATCCGCGCCCAACGCGCTGGTGGCTGCGATCTTCCTCGGCTGCATCGTGGGTGGACTGGCGCTGACGCTGGGCCGCGAGCTGCGCGGGCGGGAGCGCCAGCGGTAGGCGAGATACATGCTATACATGCTACACGATACGTCGCCGCACGAGCCAGAGGGTCAGCGCGACAAGCGCCAACGCCAGCGCGGCGAGAAGAGCGCTCTCGATCCCCTGGAATGCCCAGAAGCGATCCGCTGGCTGCCAGATGATCGTGGTGAGCCAGCCGTGGGCGTGGATGCAGGCGGCGTAGGCCGTGCCAGGGCCGTCAATGACGCGGCCATCAGGGGCGCAGGTCTGGAATGCCTCGCCGTAGCTGATATGGTGCCCAGCCCTGTCAATATAGCCGTTGTACAGCGTCCAGGCGTTCAGGCTGACTTCTGCTGATCTATCTGTCAGATACGAGTCCCAAGTGGTCGAGATCGGTGGCAGCAAGTTTGGCCGCGCCCAGATGTATATCGCCAGGGCGGTCGCCACGTAGGCCGCCAGGGTCACGCCGACTGCGGCGACGGTTCGGCGAAGCAGCGCGCCCACCGCGAATCCGAGCGCCAGCCCGAAGAGCATGTATGCCAGCGGCAAGATGCCTTCGATGGGATAGATCAGGCTCCCAAGGCCACTATCTCCGAGAGCGAATGGCTTCTCCCACCAGAAGATGAGCGGGATGAAGGCTGCGACGACCAGCAGGAGAGCACCCGCTAGCATCCCAATCTTCGTGAGCAGCCAGCGCCGCCGCGTCACACTCTGTGTCCAGGCCAGGCGGAAGGTGCCGCTTTCCAACTCGCGTGATACCATCGGCGCCCCGACAAACATTCCCACCAACGCCGGCAATATGATAATTGCCAGCACCACTTGCTGCGTAGTGGCGCTGTAGTTCCCGTACTTATCATTGAATGTGCCGATAAGGCCCTGGCAGAGGTTGCTTTCTAGCTCCGCTGGTTGTTGCCGACACTGGGCCACGTTCACGCCGCCTGTCATGTGATAGTAGTCGTCGTACATGGCATGGCCCAACACGACGATATAGATGGCGATTGCCGCGAATATCAGGGCGAAGATGAGCGCTTCACGGCGGTGCTGTCGCCAGGTCATCCAGATCATCGTGCTGCTTCCTCCTCCTCAGTGACGCCGCTCAACGCTACGGGTGCATCGTTCCGGGCGTCTGTTCGTCTGACTTTTTCCGCCGATTGCTGCGATGCCCGTGACTGGCCGAGATAGGCCAGGACGATATCTTCCAGCGAGACATCCTGTATGACCCAGGATGGATCGAACATGTGGCCATTGAGGCGCACCAGCAGCGTCGTCTGTCGCTCGGTGTGGCTCACTTCGATGACGTTGTGCAGGCTGGCGACCGCCTCAGGGTCGGTGCGCGGGGCAATCAGGCGCTTGTGCGTGCGCAGAATCTCGTCGATGTCGCCCGCCAGTTGCACCCGTGAGGCCGAGAGGATTATCAGATACTCACAGACGCGCTCCAGGTCGCTAATGATGTGTGAGGAGAGCATGACGCTCAGCCCTTGCTCCATGGTGGCGTCGAGCAAGACGCGCAGGAAGTCACGCCGGGCGAGCGGATCGAGGCTAGCGAGTGGCTCGTCGAGCAGTAGCAGATCAGGACGCTTGCTGAGCGCTAATGCCAGCGCCACCTGTGCCTGTTGCCCGCCGGAGAGCTTGCCCGCGCGAGTGTCGAGCGGAATGTGCAGCTTCTCCAGCCGCGCTATCGCCGCCTGCTGATCCCAGCGCGGATTCATCTTGCGCCCCATCGTGAGCAGGTCGGCAACGGTGAAGCCGCGATAGAGCGGGTGATCCTGCGCGACAAACCCCAGGCGCGGGAGCGTTTCAATCGGATGAGTGAGTGGCGAGCGCCCGAAGACGCGCACCTCGCCGGCGGTGGGTTGCAGCAGTCCGGCGGCAAGCTGGAGCAGTGTGGTTTTGCCCGCGCCGTTTGGCCCGACCAGCGCCGTTATCTTCCTGGCAGGCAGGGAGAACGTGCAATCGCGCAGTGCCCAGGTGCGCCGAAAACACTTACCGAGGGAAACCGTTTCGAGGGCTATATCTGCCGTGCTCATGCCGTGCCCTCGCTTTCCACTGGGTTCTGGATGGCGGTGCGAAAGGTGGAGGTAAAGAGAGCCAGGATGCTCTCATTGTCTAACCCCGCCTCATGAGCCTCCTGGAGCCACCGTGTCAGGCTGCGACGCAGCGCGGCGAGGCTAGCTGGCGAGGTTGCCGCGAGCGTGCGGATAATGAATGTGCCTTGTCCGGGGCGGCTGGCGACCAGCCCTTCATGCTCCAGTTCCCGGTATGCCTTGAGTACGGTATTGGGGTTGATGATCACCTGCTCGACGACCTCGCGTACCGTGGGAAGTTGGTCGCCCACGTCAAGCATGCCCAGCCGCAGGGCCTCTTTCACCTGCTGTACGAGCTGCAAGTACGCGGGTACGCCGCTGTGCGTGTCCAGATGAAACGCGATCAAGCGCACCTCCGTTCGCTC
>DASUWS010000131.1:0-8938 GCA_036378295.1 Ktedonobacterales bacterium | reverse complement strand
TACACTGAGCGAGAACGAACGTCAGCAGCGTCACATCCGACGACTACCCGCAACCCTTGATGAGGCACTGGATGCGCTGGAGCAAGATACGGTGCTCACCGATGCCCTCGGCTCGTTGGAGACAACCGCATACCTTGCGGTCAAACGATTGGAATGCCAACACTTCGCCGACAGGTCACCAGAGGAGGAGGCGCGCCAGCATTTCTATAAGTATTAAGATCTCACTATGCGGAGGGGCATATCATCGCCGCCAATCAAGCCGCGCTGCATCTGCTGGCGATTCGCGCGGGAGCACCTGTTCGGGATCACGTCGGCGATCCACACCTACGCATTATCCATCTAGATGGCACCGAGGTCTCCATGATACGAGGAGGAGCTATGTCTAGCGTTCTGCCGCCACCTACGACTCCATTTGGCGAGCGTGTAGCCCGACGTCTTCGCGACGAGCCAGTCATCTGGCTCACGACTGTTAGCGCAAATGGTACGCCGCAGCCTAACCCTGTCTGGTTCCTCTGGGACGGGAGCTCGATTCTCGTGTACAGCCTCAATGGTGCACTGCGCAACCGGAACATCCAGCGCAATCCGCATGTCGCGCTCAATTTCGATGGGAACGGCCAGGGTGGCGATATCATTGTGATCACCGGCCAGGCGCACACCAGCCCGAACGAGCCGCCAGCGGATATGAATGCTACCTACGTCGCGAAATATACTGACCGCATCGCGCGGAGCTTCGGCACGCCTGCCAACTTCGCCGCGAAGTACAGCATCGCCATTCGTATCACTCTGACGAAGGTGCATGGACACTAAGCGCGGCGGCAGTGGCGGCAATGAAATGACCAGTGATAACTCTTGACCGTCAAGTTGCTCCACCGAACCCCACCGGGCGGTTACCTTTCGACGGCCACAGAGCCGATGCCACCAAGGCAGGCGGGTATGGCGGATGCTGGGGCTCCACCAGCAGGATCGGAGCCCCTTCAGCAACCGACCAGGAGGTTATGCTCCGGCCGGAGTCGGCAGGTGGGCCAGGGCGTCCTCGACCGCCTCGCGCGGATACTCGTAGTCCTGCAGCTTGCCCGCGAGGTAGTTATCGTAGGCGCTCATATCGAAGAAGCCGTGTCCGGAGAGGTTGAAGAGGATCGTCTTGGCCTCGCCAGATGCGCGGCACGCCAGCGCCTCATCGATCGCTGCTTTGATGGCGTGCGCGGCCTCGGGAGCAGGGACGATGCCCTCGGCGCGGGCGAAGGTAAGCGCGGCGGCGAAGACACCCAACTGAGCCTCAGCACGCGCTTCGATCAATCCTTGCTCATACAGCGCACTCACCAGCGGCGCCATGCCGTGGTAGCGCAGGCCACCCGCGTGGATGCCAGCTGGCACGAATGTGTGCCCGAGTGTGTGCATCTTCACTAGCGGGGTCATGCCGGCTGTGTCACCGAAGTCGTAGGCGTAGACGCCACGCGTCAGCGATGGACAGGCGGCTGGTTCGACCGCCACCACGCGTAAGCTTGCCCGTCCGGCGAGCTTCTCACGCAGGAAAGGGAAGGTCAGCCCGGCGAAGTTGCTGCCGCCACCCACGCAGCCGATGATGATATCGGGCATCGCTCCCGCCATCTCCATCTGCTTGATGGCCTCCTCACCTATGACCGTCTGGTGCATCAGCACGTGGTTGAGTACACTGCCGAGCGAGTACTTTGTGTCCTCGCGGCTGGCGGCGTCCTCGACCGCCTCGCTGATGGCGATGCCCAGGCTGCCGTTCGAGTCGGGACTCTCCGCGAGAATACTCCGCCCAGATTTGGTGTCGGGGGAAGGGCTGGGAACTACGCTCGCGCCGTACACCTGCATCAGCGAGCGGCGATAGGGTTTCTGTTCGTAGCTGATACGCACCATATAGACTTTGCACTCGAGGCCAAAGAAGGCGCACGCCATTGCCAGCGCGCTGCCCCATTGACCGGCACCGGTCTCGGTGGCAAGGCGCTTCACGCCCTCGGCCTTGTTGTAGTAGGCTTGGGCGACTGCCGTGTTGGGCTTATGGCTGCCAGCCGGGCTGACACCTTCGTACTTGTAGAAGATGCGTGCCGGGGTGTCCAACTCTCGCTCCAGTCGTTCGGCGCGGTAGAGTGGGGTGGGACGCCACAGTCGGTAGACCGCGCGGATCTCCTCGGGGATCTCGACGTAGCGCTCGTGGGTGACCTCCTGCGCGATCAAGGCCATCGGGAAGAGCGGGGCCAGGTCCTCGGGGCCAAGCGGCTGACCCGTGCCGGGATGCAGGGGCGGCGGCGGGCCATCGGGCAGGTCGGAGGCCAGGTTGTACCAGCTGGTTGGCAGATCGGTCTCGGGCAGAACGTATTTGGTAGGCATGGCTCCTCCTCCTCAGCGGTGCTCAACGCCATCACATCCGTTGGCGGCGGAACGAGGAACGGAGACGACAGTTCGCCCCGGCTTGGCACCAGCGTATCACACGCACGCCGCCGTTGCACGCTCTATCGGGCATGCGGGACCCGCGTGTCGGCTCGTGTCGTTGGCCAGTTCGTCGAGAGATCCTTCGGATAACCTGCGCTAGTGCTTCATTACAGCATTCGAGGCCCTGCCGCGAGCCGCGCGTCCAGGTCCAGGGCCCAAAGCTGGGTCAGTGCTCCTAAGGTCTGGGCATGGCATCAGGACACGCCTCCTGGCGGTCGCTCGGATAGGTCACGGGGCTGTTCTGGTCGCATCTGGGAATGCAACTCCTCGAAGTCGAAGTGGTGCCAGTGCTCCGCCAGTTGGCCGTCCTGGATGCGGAAGATGTCGATGAACTCCACTTGCACCTGGTTGCCCGTGGGAGGCAGACCCCACTGCTCGCCCAGATGCGTGCCACGGAAGGTTTTGCGGGTGACGACCAGGTCGCGTTCGGCAATCTGCTCCTCGACCTGCATCGTGGCGTCAGGGAACGCCGCCAGAAACCTGGCGTAGTAGCGTTGGAAGGCCTCCGCGGGCCGTGTCGTGGCGGGCAAAGGTCGACCCTGTGGGAGGTAATGGTTCACGAACTCCGGGTGGAACATGGCATCCGCCGCCGCCAAATCGTGCTGATTCTGACAAATCTCGACAAACTGAGCGACCACCTGTTTGTTGTCTTCTAACGACATGCGATCCTCCTATCCTCCGCCTGGGCCTCGTCTATGCCGATCGACACGGTAGACGGTGAAGTGCCGCCAGAGTTCTGGTGGCCCAGGCGGCGCCGACCGCGCTCCTCGCCGCATAAACTGCAGAAGAACCGCCCCACATGTGTGGCCGGATGCCGTGTATGACGGTGGCGACGTGCTACCTTGGTGCGAGAAACGTGGCGAAACAGATCGGGCTACTGCTTATTAGTACATCATGAGTGGACGCGCCGTCTCCACGGCCATCTCCCGTGGCGCTGGCCCGCATGCACACTGTTGCGTATGTAGCTATGTGTACGGCGAGCGTTCTGCGTATATCCCGCATCCACACGCCGCAGTGGCGGGTTTGTCGCGACTCGCTTACATTGCTTTCGCCTCTGCCAGGACCTGTGTGGATCGGGTGCGCGGGCGGGTCTCAGACATCACCAGTTGTGCCAGCACCCCTGAGAGCACCGTTACGCCTGCGATCACCCCGATTGCCCAGGAGGCGCCAAACAGGTCGGCCAGTACGCCTGCCAGGAGCGCGCCGATGGCATAGCCACTGTCGCGCCAGAGCCGGTAAACGCCCACCGCCGAGCCGCGCCAGTCAGGATGGGCCACGTCGGAGATCGCCGCGAGCAGCGTCGGGTAGACGAGAGCCGTGCCCAGTCCGAGTAGCATCAATGCCCCCAGCCACCACAGGAAGCCATGTACCAGCAACAGCGCACCGATGGCCAATCCCTGGAGCACCATGCCCCCGACGATCATGCCTTTGCGCCCAATCCGGTCGGAGAGTGCGCCGGTCGCGAGTTGTGCCGCGCCCCACACACCCGGATAGACGCCCGCGAGTAGGCCGATCTGCGCCAGTGAAAGGCCCGCCGCGCCGAAGAAGAGCGGGAAAAGCCCCCATGCCAGGCCATCATTCAGATTGTTTACTAGCCCCGCCTGGCTGACGCCGAACAGCGTGCGGTTCTTCCATGAGGTGATCAGGAAGATCTCCCGAAAACTCAATGCATGTGGGGCGTGATCGGGCGTTGCACTCTTGCCCGGAGTCGGTTGCGTCGCGCCCGATATGCCACTATCCGACGTTGATGCCACAGTAGGCTGCACCTGCAAGGCAGCCTCATGACGCGCATGTCCCTGAGACTCGCGCACGAAGACGAGCGAGAGCAGCAGGCCCGCGAGCGCGAAGCCGATCCCAAGGAGGAAGGGCTGCGGTCGCAATGCATAGGTCGCGGCGAGGTAGCCGGCAGCGATGGCTGAGAGCGAGACCGCCCCGTAGCCGGCTGCCTCATTGAGCCCCATCGCCAGTCCCCGGCGTACTGGCCCCACCAGGTCGATCTTCATGATGACCGTGGTCGACCAGCACAGACCCTGGTTGATGCCGAGCAACACATTGGCGAAGACGACCCAGCCCCAGGACGGCGCCCAGATGATCAGGAGTGGCACAGGCAGGCCCACGAGCCAGCCCACGACCAGCACTCCCTTGCGCCCGAGCCGATCGCTGAGACGGCCTGCGAACAGATTGGCGAGCGCCTTGACGACCCCAAAGCTCACGATGAAGGAGAGGGCGGCCGTCGTCGAGGCCAGGCCGAACACCTGCTCGCCCAGGAGGGGGATCGTGCTGCGCTCGAGGCCGACCATTGCACCGACAAAGGCGTTGATCAGCACGAGCAGCAAGAACTGGCCGAGATTGGCGCGCAGCCCGAGCACCGGCAGCGCCGTGCCCGTGGTCTGTGATTTCCCACTGGCATGGGCACGGGTCGCAGGGTATCGAGCGAGAAGTGGAAGACGGGGAGGGGCCAGGTGTGGCAGCCGCATGTGGCTACTCCTCTCGACGGAGGCTTGCCAGCTCAGCCACACCCAGAGGTAGCCCCTGCCGATTGGCCGCACGAATCTCCCTATGCCGCCGGGGTGGTGCGGGCAGGTCGGTCAGCATTAAGGCAACGAACGTGTCCATATCGGGCTGGCGCAGGGCTGGATTGAAGCGGCGCTCGAAACCCAGCGTAGAGCTTGGCTTGCCGCTCATTGCCCGGCCGCACGAGGATCCGGCAAAGTGGGCGGGATACACTTCCAGGTCGTCGGGGAGGGTCACCAGCCGTTGCAGGCTCGCATAGAGCGTCTGTGCCGCTTGACCTGCCTCGGCAGATAGACCTCCGTCCGGGGTTGCGTCCGTCGCAGCCTCAGCCGAGCCACTGGCCGTCAGGTCGGGTCGTCCGGCGTCGCCGACGAAGAGGGTGTCGCCGGTAAGCAGGAACCATGGATCGGGGCCGCGCGTGCGATCCCCTACGAGCAAGCAGATGCTGTCGGGGCTGTGGCCGGGCGTATGCAGCACGCGCAGGTAGTCGTTGCCCAGTTCGACCTGATCGCCGTCGCGCAGGTCGCGGTGCGGGAAGGCAACGTCGGCGGCCTCATGCAGATAGATTGGTGCGCCCACGCGTTCCGCGAGCACTGTAGCGCCTGAGAGATGATCAGCCTGCACATGGGTCTCAACAATAGCGACGATGGGCGATGCCGCCGCATCGGACAGTGCGAGATACTCGTTGAGATGCTCAATGTGCGGATCAACGACCGCAAGTGCCTTCTTTCCGGTACAGCCGAAGATGTATGATGCGCACCCGGTAGCTGGATGCAAAATCTGGCGAAAAATCATAGAGCGTCCTCCAACGTTTTGCGCGTGTGGGCGGCCAGTGGCAACCGTTCAGCCGTGCGGCTAACGTTTGGATCATCCATGCCGGGTGTTTCGCGCTGCTCGGGTTGCCGCATTGGCATCAGGTTCCAGTTCTCGTTCGACAGGAAGGCCAGCCGCGGCCCACTCAGGGTATCCTTCAGCATAGCGCCGGGCGGCAAACCCCCGCGTGCGGAGTACTGACACAGCTTCATCGGCGAAGACACAGTACGGACCGCGACAATACGCCACGACCTCCTGACCAGGATCCAACTCGCGCAGGCGCGCTTCCAGCTGCGCAACAGGGATCGACAGGGCGCCAGCAATGTGGCCTTGCTGATATTCGAGCGTGGGACGCACATCCAGGAGGATAGCGTCCCCTTCGGTGAGCCGTCGTGCCAGATCCTCGCGTGAGAGCGGCTCCAGGTGCTCTGGGTGGCGCATGTACGCTTCGACCAACCGGTCAATCTCTGCCAGTTGCCGTTCTCCCACGTCACGTAGTGCCCGCCAGAGTGTGTAGATGGCGGGATCGGCCAGGCGATAGTAGACATAGAGACCCTCTTTGCGCGAGTCTACCAGCCGTGCGCCGCGAAGGACGTGGAGGTGTTGTGAGGCATTGGCTACCGTGAGCGCGGCCTCTCTCGCAAGATCCTCGACCGTTCGCTCACCCTGTGCGAGCAGGTCTAATAGCTCCAACCGTTGCGGGCTGGCAAGTGCCTTGCCGATACGGGCAAACTGGGCGTATAACTGATCCTTAAACTCACGATGTCCCATAGTAGCTCTTGTGCCTCGCTTCCTGCTCAAAGGCATCATGCACGCCATCTTGAGAAAGACAGCCGCATTGCCGGGCATCAGATTGAGATTCCCGTCGGAGATCGATTACTCGCTCCAATTCATAGCGGCTTCTCGCCCCTGACGACGATTGAGCCCCACTAGGGAACGGCGCGGTTCATAGCCGGAATGAGCCAGAGCATCTTCTTCCGATATGCCTTCCAGGAGAATATGCCTGTAATCTACGTCTACTCAAGTAATCAATAGATTAGTTGAATTGTCACCACATGTCAACCCTGTCTGGAGAACACGCGGCGGGAGGCTATCTCTTCAGCACTGCAGGTTGCCTCGACCTAATCTGGTCAAGAATGTTCAAGTGCGCTCAAGCGCCAGATAAGTTTAAGCGTCAGGCATCAGATATGAGGTATGAAGAGCGGGTACGCCCATGAATTGACTGACGACGAGCAGCGCCCCAACACACATGTGCCCATGACTTTGGAAATGAAGTCAGGTTAGCCGTATCCACTCGCTCGATTTGGAAGCAGCCATCCGTGAGGAGAGTAGGAATATCGCGTGTGAGGTACAGGCCCGCATAGAGCCGGTGCTGAATCGGCTCCCACCGTAGCTGCCAGCGCTGTACCGCGGGGTCATCGGAGCGAGTAAGCTCAAGAAAGATGAGATTGCCGCCCGGCCGCAAAACGCGACATATGCCGCGCAGTGCCTCCTTCACGTTCGCAATCGTGCAGAGCGTGAAGGTACTTATTACGGTATCTACCGTGCCATTCGCTAATGGGATGCGCTCGCCTGGCAGACCCACGAACTCGACGGGCAGATGTGTCTGACACAGGTTGCGCTCGGCAAGCCGGATCATTCCCTGGTTGGGTTCGAGCGCATAGAGCTTGCTGACCCTGGCGGGGTCGTAATACGCGAAGTTCGCGCCAGAGCCAGCGCCGATTTCGAGCACCACGCCTTCGGCCTGCGGGATGATGCGTTGACGGATTGCCCGAATCGGCTCTGGGTCACCTAAGGTACGGACAAGGTGGGGGTAAAGATGATCTACGTAGAAGGACATCACTGTCTCCTGTCGTTGCGAGGAGGCGGAGGCGCACCAGACCCGGATGTTGGCATAGGCATAGCATCCGGCACGCCTCCTGCGCACTCCTCCCTTACGCCTCGTTACCAGATGACAGGAAGTGCCGTAAGCCCTCCGGTCAGCAGGTGACTGCGGAGGCGCAACTGCTCGACAGGCGCAGCCAAACGCAAGTTCGGGAACCGCTGAAACAGCGTCCCAAACAACACCTGCAACTCGATGCGGGCCAGCGGGGCGCCAATACAGTAGTAAGAGCCATACCCGAATGTCAGGTGTTGATTCTCTGATCGTGCCGGGTCGAATACCTCGGGCTCCGGAAAGCGCTGTGGATCGAGGTTTGCATCTTGGAGATCGAGCAGCACCATATCCCCAGCGCGAATCGTGGCGCCAGCAATCTCGATGTCAGCATTGGCATAGCGCGGCAGACCACCTGATCTCCCGATCGTCAGGGTTTCAGACGTCGGCCCCGGTTCTGGCGATTCCGGCAGCGGCAGAGGGAGACGCAGGATTTCCTCGACCACTGACGGCACCAGGGAGGTGGCACGCCGCAGTGCCTCCCGCTGAGTGTCGTTGGTGAGCAGCAACACGATACCCTTATCAATTGCCGCGACGGTCGTCTCGTGCCCGGCAAATAGCAGGCCTGCTGCCAGCGGCGCAACCTGGTCAGCGATGGTCATGTCGAAGGAGTTTTCTTGACGGCCATCACGGTCCGTTTCAGGAGCTTGTGCCTGATGCACGTGGTGCATGTGGGCTGCAATCAGGTCGGAGAGAACGTCTTCGGCGATGTGTCCCTGTTGCCACTGTTGCTGTTTCCGCGTGATGAGGTCTCGCATATAGTGCCGTAGCGCCCTCCACCCGGCCAGAGATCGCGCGGCATCGGTCATGTCGGCAGCATCATCTGACCAGCAACGGAAAGCCTCGCGGTCTTCCGCAGGTACCCCGAGGAGTTCACAGATGACCAGCGCAGGGAGCGGAAACGCGATTGCCTCATGGGCGTCCACTGGCGGCGCCTTCTGACCCATCACATCGAGCAGTCCATCCACCAGCGCCTGCACCCGTGGCCGCAAGAGCGCCAGCCGGCGGGCCGAGAATGACGGAGTCAAGAGTTTGCGCATCGCCGCGTGTTCCGCCTGTTCGTTCGGTGATGAGCCCATCGGCTGGCCGAAGATCACCGCCTCTGAATAGCGGGAGGCGTGCGCGGGATCGGGATGCGATCGGCCCAGCCGCGGGTCGGTGAGCAGTTGTTTGATGGTGTCGTAGCCACGAACCAGCCAGGCAGGATCGCCTGCGGGCGAG
>DASUWS010000130.1:0-47690 GCA_036378295.1 Ktedonobacterales bacterium | reverse complement strand
CAAGAGCCGCGGCACCAGCAGCGTCCAGTTGCTCGGCATCTTCAGCAGCCAGAGCGCGCTGCTGGGGCTGCTGGCGGCGCTCGTGGGGCCGTTTCTGGCGGCGGGGCTGGCGCTGCTGCTGATCCGCTGGTTTCTGCCGGGAGCGGTGGCGGCGAGCGGGCTGAGTGCGCGGGAGGTCGCGGCGGTGGCGACGCCGGGGCTGGTGGTGGGGCCGGCGCTGGTGGGAGCGGTGCTGGGGGTGGCGGTGGTGGCGCTGGCGGCGCTGGCGGCGGCGCGGCGCGATGTGCTGGCGTTCCGGCGGGAGTTGGCGCGGCCGGGGCGGGCACCGTTGTGGCGGCGGGCGTACCTGGATGTGGGGCTGGCGCTCCTGTGTGTGGTGGGGTATGTCGAGTTGGGGCAATTTGGCGGGACGGCGACGCGGCTGGCGTTGGGGGCACAGGCCAACAGCCCGCTCTTGCTGCTGACCCCGGCGCTCTTGTTGCTGGCGGGGGGGCTGCTCTTGCTGCGGCTGATTCCGCTGCTGGCGGGCGGAGGGGCGCGGCTGGCGAGTCGTGGGCGGGGGCTGGTGCTGGTGTTGGCGCTGGCGCAGATCGCGCGGACGCCGGCACGCTATGGGCGGATGGCGCTGCTCTTGGTGCTGGCGGTGGGGCTGGGGCTCTTCGCCCTCACCTTCGAGGCCTCCCTGGGGCGCAATGTCCATGACCGCACTACCTATGCCGCGGGCGCCGACCTGCGTTTGACGGTGAATCCACAGGTTCCCGCCTATCAGATGGGCGCATACTTGAGCCACCTGGAGAACATGCGGGGCGTGCAGGCTGCCACACCGCTCTTGCGCACGTCCGGCAGCACATCGGACAACGTGGGTAATCTGGCGGTGAACATGTTGGGGGTGGATGCGCCGACGTTTGCGGGGGTGGCCGATGCGGTCTCGTGGCGTGCGGACTATGCCGAGCAAACGCTGCCTAACCTCATGACGCAATTACAGGCACACCAGGGTCAGCCTACGACGTACATCTGGGCGATTGTGAGCGATACGCTGGCGCAGCAGTTGCGGCTGCGCGTCGGCTACCGCTTCCAACTCACGGTGAATGATGTTCCTTTCGGCGCACCAACCTTCGTTGTCGGGGCGATTGTCCATGATTTCCCCACGCTCTATCCCGAGGGTGCGCCAGGCGGGTTCATCGTGCTGGATCTGCACGATCTGCAATCCGTCATCGCCACGAATTCGGTGTCGAGCCTCTCAGGCGGATTCAATGAGGTCTGGCTGCGCACCGCGAGTAATGGGGCGCAGCAGCAGGCGCTCACGCGTGACCTGAACTCCGAGCAGTACAATCTCTCGCTAGGGTCGACGGTCAGGCTGCAGGACGAGTTGCGGCAGGCGGCAGCGAACCCAACCAACGGGGGGATGAGCGGTTTGCTGCTCATCGGCGCGCTGACCGCCTTGCTGCTGGCGGTGCTGGGCAGCCTGGTTCAGGCGGTGCTCGCCGCCCGCCAGCGGACCACCCAGTTCGCCATCTTCCGCACGCTGGGCATGGCTGGCGGGCAGGTGACGCGGCTGCTGCTGGCGGAGCAGGCGGCGGTCTATCTCTTTGGGCTGCTGGGGGGGACGCTCTTGGGGCTGGTCTTGATGAGTGCGACCTGGCCCTACCTCACCTTTAGCGATTCGGCGGTCGACCCGGCCCGGGTGGGGGTGCCGCCGTATGTGCTGGTGGTCAACTGGCCGGGGGTGGGGCTCTTCTATGGGGCGTTGCTCGCGGCGTTCCTGCTGGCGCTCTTGATTGCGGCGCGCTATGCGGCGACCATTGGGCTGGGCCAGGCGTTGCGCCTGGGCGAAGACTAAACGGGCCTGAGCGGGTGTGAGCGGGTGTGAGCTGATGCGAGCGCCGCGGAGATCGGGAATACCAACGAACTGGCCAACCAGCGAGCAGGGCAGAAGGGATAAGGCGTCGTGGCAGAGTTGCTGATTGAATCCTCCAACCTCGTCAAAATCTACAAATCGGCCGACCTGGAGGTGGTCGCGCTTCAGGGGCTCGATCTCCATGTACCGCGCGGTGAGATGCTGGCGCTGGTGGGTCCATCAGGAGCGGGCAAGAGCACACTGCTCAACATCCTCGGCGGCCTGGACGATCCCAGCGCGGGGCGATGCGCTGTCGCGGGCATCGACCTGACGCGCCTCAGCAGGCATGAGCGAATATACTATCGCCGCCGTATCGTCGGTCATGTCTGGCAGCAGACCAGCCGTAACCTCTTCAATGACCTGACATTGCTGGAGAATGTCGTGGTGCCGATGGTGCTGGCGGGCTACCCTGGCCGCCTCCGGAGAAAGCGCGCACAGCGTCTCCTGGAGCTGGTGGGGCTGGGCGAGCGCACAGGGTATCGCCCGGACCGGCTCTCCGGTGGTGAGCAGCAGCGCGGGGCGCTGGCGGTCGCGCTCGCCAATGAGCCGCCCTTGCTGCTGGCCGATGAGCCTACCGGCGAGCTGGATAGCATGACCGCGCGTGAGGTGTTGCGGTTGCTCCGGCAGCTCAACGCGGAGCTGAATCTCACGACGGTGCTCGTCACCCATGACCCGATGGTGGCGGCGGCGATGGATCGCTCGGTCGCTATCCGCGATGGCCGCACCAGCACTGAAGTCATTCATGCGGAGGAAGCCGAAGAGACCGTCATCATTGATGGCGTGGGGCGCCTGCAAATTCCCCGGCCAATGCTCGAATCGGTTCCTTTTGGTGGGCGCGCGCGGGTTCATCTGGCAGGAGATCATCTGGAGCTCTGGCCCGCTGGCTCGCCCGAGCGGAACGGGCACGGACAGCGCAACGGGTCTGTTCGCCCTGAGGATGGCATGCGCCGATAATTCTGTCACCGCGTCGCGGTATCCAGTGCGCGACATGGGGCGAACCGGCTCTTCAACCCTCAATCCTCGTCCTTGTCTCCCATGTCCAGATCACGTATGCTGAGTGCGGCGCGCGCTGGGGCACGCCGCGCCTGTCCGGGGCTTGCTCGGCGGCCCGCAAGCCGCTGGCGCCGGAATGTCCCAGCAGCAAACGAACGAACATACGGACGAAAACACATAGGAAAGTCATGAACCTTGACAAACATGCGCTCGTGCTCATTGATCTACAACGCCGGATCGTGGCCCGCGAGACGCACCCATACCCTGCCGCCGATGTCGTCGCGCGGGCAGCGCGGCTTGCCGCCGCGTTTCGGCGGGCTGGTCAACTGGTCATCGCGGTGCGAGCGGTGAATGCGGACGTTCCCGATCCTGCGGGCGACCAATATGTTGACGAGCTAGCGTTCGTCGCGAACGACCTGCTGGTGACGAAGCACTCGTGGGGCGCGTTCTACGGCACGTCGCTAGACTGGCACCTGCGTCGAAAGGGCGCGACGGGCATTGTCCTTGCTGGCCTGATGACGAACTTCGGCGTCGAATCTACGGCACGGGCGGCGAACGACCTTGGCTATGGACTGGTATTCGCGGAGGATGCGATGGCCTCCGTCTCAGATAGCGCGCATGCTTTCGCTGTTGAGTCGATCTTTCCTCGGCTTGGCACGGTGGCGTCTACCGAGGCGATTATCGTTGCTCTTTTGGGAGAGACAGCCGCCAGATGATGTGGGTGATGCGCCTGATCATCTGGCCAGAGATGGCAAGACAGAGCGAGCATCATAGTGGCGGGCCAGCATCTCGGGTATCTGGCGTACGATGGATGGCGGCAGCGCATGCCTGCCCCGGCTACTGGTTGGGAGAGTATTGATTGAAGAGACTTCATGGTGTGCTGCCAGCGCTACTTTTGCTTGTCATCCTCATCGCTGGATGCGGGATTGACACGTCTGGTGTGGGCGGCCCCGGCGCCTCCCCTGGAGCGTTTCCGGATCACTTCGCGCATCCGCAGCCGCAAGAGATCACCTTCAAGGGCTGCCCGCCGGGAGGTGATGGAGGCGATGCGGCGCTCAACATCCTCAAGAATCGCGTGGATGATGGCGAGAGTGGCACATTTCATGATGTATCGCTTAATACGCTCATCACATTGAGCTATCCAGGGGACGTTGGGCGAACCCAGCGCAAGAACTGGAGCCAGAGCGATGTGGATGCGACCAACCAGTATGAAGGTATCGCGGTACGCACCGTCGGCTACATCATTGGCGTCAGACATGAAGGAACAGAGTCACCCAACTGCCACTCGCTCGATGACCGCGACTATCACGTCTGGCTGACGCCCAACCCCGACGATCCCAAGAGCAAGGCTATAGTGATCGAGGTGACGCCACGTGTGCAGGACCAGCGGGCCGGCTGGACCAGTAGCGCGCTGTCCGACCTGAAGGGCCAGCAGGTGCGCATCAGCGGTTGGTTGCTGCTCGACCAGGAGCACCCCGAACAATTGGGGCAGACGCGCGCCACGCTTTGGGAGATTCACCCGATCATGCATATCGAGGTCAGCCAGGGTGGAAGCTGGCAGAGCATTGATGGCTGATCGCCCCTCGTGGGGGAGTGCCGCGCGTCGCCATGGAGAAAGAGAGCGAGACACCATGATGAAGGGCGTGATGATGTCGGCCACGTTGTCGGTATCAAACCTTCCCGCGACCGGAGCCGAGGCGAGCACCCACCTGGTGACGTCACTTGTAGATGCTGGCAAGCAGACGTTTGCGGGCCAGTACCAGGTGACGGTGAGGAAGATCGAGCCGATTCCCGGCACGAATCAGGTACGCGTCACCTTCTTCGTCACCGGAGAAGATGCGCCCGCCCACGACTTTACCGAGACGGGCAAACAGGTGATCGCGCAATTCCTCAACGCGGGCACGGCCGGCATGCGCGCGAATATCGCGGGGACGGATGCGAGCGCTGGCACGGCAACGCTGGAGCGAATCGAGGCTATCGAGGGTGGCGCTGACGACTCCGAGAGCGATTCCGACGACGAGTCCAGCAGCGATGCGCTCAGCGGCCTGACAGCACACATTCCGCCAGCAACGACGCCCACGCCACCAGAGCCAGCCTCCACGATGGCACCGTCCGCGCGGGCGGGTGATGTGCCGACGCTGCCTGTCGCGCCGCCCATTCCAGGTAACCGGACTACAACAGCCGATTCCAGCCCGGCACAGCAAGACACCACGAGGGGCGAGAAGGCGGGGAGCCTCGACGACGCTGATGGCCCGTCGGAGCATGAACAGCCGCCCCACAGGTAATACCACCCAATCCGTCCGGGGTGTTGGTGTATGCGGCTTCCCATCAAGGGTGGCCTCTCCAGCCTACCCCTGCACGGCGCCCTTATGGCGTCGCCTGCCCTATCCCACGCGCCCGCATCCGCATATGCAGCAATGGGAAGGGCAGCCCCATCCCGTCCTCTGCGGACCGACCAGCGACCTCGAACCCCATGCGGCGATAAAAGCCTACGGCTTGTTCGTTCTGCTCATTCACGTCCACCTCTGAGGCGCCCAACGTCTCAATGGCATAGGTCAGCAGCCGGCGTCCAATCCCCTGACCGCGCCACGCTGGATGGACGAATAGCGCCTCGACCTTCACACCCTCCACGCCGATGAAGCCGACGATATGCCCCTCGATGTCGCGCACGCCTGCCAGAACCTCCAGGTGCGGAAGTTCCTCCCCGACGAGTGGCTTGAAAAACTGGATATCGGCTTCGGTCAAAAAGTGGTGTGTTGCGCGCACAGACGCTTCCCACACCTCGATGACACGAGGGAGGTCCTCGGCGTCTATGGCGGCGATGCCTTCTTGCGTCTGCATCACGGTCAGACCCCTTTCCAATAACATCGCTCGAACAGTGCCTACGTACCTCGCATGATCGGTCATCACTTTGAGCGCGCGGCTGGCGGCTGCTAGGGGCGAGGGTGAGCGCTCCCGCGGGAAGCGGCGCTTTTGCTCGGCTGGGAAACCGGCGCGTGCCGCAGCCAGGGCCACCATGCGACGAGCAGACCCAATGACACCGCGCCGAGCCACGCGCCCAGGGCAAAGGTGGCGCCCGGACCGAACTGGCCCCAAAGCCACGCGCCCACCAGATTTGCGGGCAGCGCCGCCGCTCCGGTCAGTCCGTTGAACCAGCCGAGCGCTGTGCCGCGTCGCGCCATGGGCACCAGATCGGCGACGAATGCGCGGGCCACGCCCTCCGTCGCCGCATAGTAGGCGCCATACAGCAGGAAGAGCGCCCAGACATGCCAGGTAGCGTGCGCCTGCGTCCAGCCGAGATAGACCAGTATAAACGCGGCATATCCCGTCGCCAGCACCGGAAGCCGCCCCCAGCGATCCGAGAGCGCGCCGAGCGGCGTCGCCAGGAGCGCATAGACGAGATTGAAGCCGAAGTAGACCAGCGGCACCGCCGCCAGCGAGCTTTCGATCCCTTCCGTTCGCAGGAAGAGAAACGCGTCAGATGAGTTGCCGAGCGCGAAGCAGGTGGCAACCGTGGTGAAGAGCCAGAAGCGCGGGCCGAGTCCAACGGTTTCCAGCGCCTGTCTCTGGCCTGAGACAGCATCTTTGCACTGTTGCGCAGCCTCCGGGCCTGGCGCTTTGCGTCTGCGTGGGGTGCGGATGAGAATCAGCGCGACGGCAACCGCCAGCGCGCCGGGAAGCAGGGTCCAGCCGAATACGGCGCGCAGATCACCTCCGGTCGCGTTGAGGATGGCCAACGCCACCAGAGGACCGATCGCCGCGCCGAGTGTATCAGCTGAGCGATGCAGACCAAACGCCCGCCCGCGTTCCCGCTCCGGCACCGCGTCGGCGATGATGGCGTCGCGCGGACTGCCACGGACCGCTTTGCCCGCGCGGTCCGCCAGGACCAGGCCAAGCGCGGGCACCCAGCTTGGCACGAACGCCAGCAGCGGCTTGGCGGCGGCGGAGATGCCATAGCCCCAACAGACCAGCCCTCGCCGCGACGGTATCCGGTCGGCGAGCCGCCCTGCCAGAATCGTCAGCAGGCTGGTTGCGCTCTCCGCCAGCCCCTCGATCAATGCCGCCAGGGCCAGCGGCGTCGCCAACACCTGCACCAGAAATAGCAGGCGTAGCGGCTTGATCATCTCGCTGGCGATATCGGTCAAGAGGCTGGTCACACCCAGCACGTACACGACGGCGGGAATTGCCCGAAGCCCCTTGCGCCGTGGCGGCGCATCGCGCTCGTCAATCAATTTCGTCGTCATCGGGACTCCAGTAGAGCGCGGTGATCCTGCCTGATGGGCTGAATCGCTGAATGGCGCGAGCATCGAAATCGCAGACGTAGACGCGGCCCTCTCCATCGCGCGCTAGACTGCCAACTTGCTGGAACTGCCCGGGCCAGATGCCCTGCAGGCCCCAGGAGCCGAGTGACCTGCCATCGGCGGTATAGAGGTCGAGCCGGTGCAGGCCAAGGTTCGTGACGATGAGACGGTTCCCGTCCAGCGCGAGAATCGCCTGATAGGGATTGGCCAGAGCGGTTGCAGGTGCGGGCAGCGGCCATGAGCTGATCGCGCCAGACGCCAGGCTGATACGGTACACATCGGTATGCGACAGGGCAAAGATGGTCCGCCCATCGGGAGCGACCGAGATGCCGCCAAATAGCTGCTCTGGCAAACTCCATCGCGCGAGGAGCCGCCCGCTGCTATCCAGGCGCAGGACCGCGCCAAGCCGGTCGCTGAGTAGCACATCCTGGCCGAGCATGGCGACACAGTTGAGCGACGGCTCGTAGCCGTGCGGCAGCGGCCAGCGTGCCAGCAGCCGCCCACTGGCGTTGAAGCGCAGCATGCGCCCACGCATCCAGTCGGTGACGTAGAGATCATGGGTCGCGTTGGTGGCCATGCCACAGAACCAGAAATCATCCACCCCATACGGCACGGGGTTGAGCGCGCCAGTCATCGTGCGTGAGCCAGGGGTGCTGCGCGGCACGCCTAGCCCATCAGGGTCGTTGTATGGCCCCGGTGGCATCAGGCCCGGGCCTGGCGGTCCCTGGACGCTGGCGAGGCCGGGGCGCAGCTTCGCGCGGAGTGTGCCATCCGGCCCGAAGACACGAATGACGGGCGCGGAGGCGTCGGTGACATAGAAGACACCGTTGCTGTCAACCGCGATGTAGTACGGCTGAAAATTGAGTGGATGCGGGGGCCTGCTCCATGCGATGAGGACGAGCGCCAGCAGTGAAGGCACCACGACGGCCACGAGCGCGCGCCGCAGCCAGGAGAGCGGCAGCAACGGCCACAGCCACAGTCCGAAGGCCAGCACCAGCGGCAGCCCGCGCACACCCCAGGTGAAGCTGCGTGGCTCGGTCAGCGGGCTGATCTGGCTGAGAGCGCACCAGCCGGCGAGCACCCAGAGGAGCACCGCGCCGATGATGAAGAGCGCGCGCCTCGCCCACCGCTGGCGCATTCCGGGCGATACGGCCAGCAAGGCCGAGCCAACGGCCAGGAGCACGAGCGCGGGCGTTCGCTGCGGCTCGAAGGCGACGACAGGGGGCAGCAGCAGGCAACAGAGCAAGGCGCCCACGACGAGCGTGAGCGCCAGAACCACTGGTCTCCACTGGGATGAATGGAAGGTGATACGGGTGACACGCCAGGATACCATCAGGCGGTTTGTACTCCTTCGGCGGCGTGGAGTCTCCACTCCTCGATGGACTGCTGGCGCATGATAAACTTCTGAATCTTGCCAGTGACGGTCATCGGGAAGGCTTCGACGAACTTCCAGTAGCGCGGAATCTTGAAGGAGGCGATCTGGCCCTGGCAGAACTGGGTCATCTCCTCAGCGGTCGTCTGCGCGCCTTCCTTCAGCTTCACCCAGGCAGCGACCTCCTCGCCATATTTCTCGCTCGGCACGCCAAAGACCTGCACGTCGCTCACGGCTGGATGGGTATAGAGGAACTCTTCGACCTCGCGAGGATAGATGTTCTCCCCGCCGCGAATGATCATGTCTTTGAGCCGCCCGACAATATTGACGTAGCCATCCTCATCCATCGTCGCCAGGTCGCCGGTATGCATCCAGCGGGCCGTGTCAATCGCCTTCGCGGTGGCCTCCTGGTTGCCCCAGTATCCCAGCATCACCGAATAGCCGCGTGTCAGCAGCTCGCCCGGCTCGCCGCGCGGAATAACGGCGCCTGTCGCCGGATCCACGATCTTCACCTCGACGAATGGGTGAATCTGCCCCACCGTAGAGACACGCTTCTCCAGCGGATCGTCCAGGTGAGTCTGGAAGGAGACCGGACTGGTCTCAGTCATGCCATAGCAAATCTCCACATCCTTCATGTTCATCCGCTCAATGACCTGGCGCATCACCTGGACCGGGCACGGCGATCCAGCCATCACGCCAGTGCGCAGGCTACTTAGGTCGTACTGGTCGAAGTCGGGCTGCGCCAACTCCGCGATGAACATCGTCGGCACGCCATAGAGCGAGGTACAGCGCTCCTCCTGCACAGTCTGCAAGACGGCCTGCGGCTCGAACGTCTCGGCAGGATAGACCATCGTCGCGCCGTGGGTGATGCAACCGAGGTTGCCCATCACCATGCCAAAGCAATGGTACAGCGGAACCGGAATACATAGGCGGTCGTTCTCGGTGAATCCCTGAAGCTCAGTCACGAAGTAGCCATTGTTCAGGATGTTGTGGTGGCTGAGAGTCGCCCCTTTGGGGTTTCCGGTCGTGCCAGAGGTGTACTGAATGTTGATGGGATCGTCGAATTCCTGCTCGGCCTGACGCCTGGCCAGCGTCTCTGGCGAAACCTCCCGCGCCCGCCCGAACACCTCGCCCCAGGTCCACATGCCGGCCACGCGATCGTCTCCCAGGCGGATGACATGGCGCAGATGGGGAAACGTGTGCGCGTCGAGCTGACCGGGCGTTGAATGCGCCAACTCCGGGCAGAGTGTCTGCATCATCGCGGTGTAATCAGTGGCGCGGAAATTCGGCGCAAGCACCAGCGCCACGCAGCCGGACTGATTGAGCGCGTATTCGAGCTCGTGCAGACGGTAGGCAGGATTGATGTTGACGAGGATCGCGCCGATTTTGGAGGTGGCAAGCTGGGTGATCAGCCACTCGGCGCGGTTCGGTGACCAGATGCCGACACGATCGCCCTTGGTAATCCCGATAGCCAGGAAGCCGCGTGCCGCCTGATCAACTTCGTCGCGAAGCTGCGCCCAGGTATAGCGCAAGCCCTGGTGGCGGGATATCAACGCTTCACGGTCGGGGAATCGGGCAACGGTCTGGTCGAATGCATCACCGATGGTCATGCCGATCAGCGGGATATCGCTGACACCGCTGACGTAACTGCCGCGTAACGCGGCTACCCCCCTCTGCTCACCGCGTGCCTGCTGTGTCTCTGTCATTTGGGGAACCTCCTGCGCCGCATGGCAGCAGCCCTTGTGTCCAGCGCGAGATGCGCCTGGAGCGCCCATGCGCTGACCCGATGCCCACATCATGACGCCCGCTCGTATTGAGCCATTTCGAGACATTCTGTGCGCACAGTACTCCCTGCTGTCAATGCGGCAGTGAGAAAGCCTCCAGAAGGCTAGCGTGTCGCGGCTCTGTTCTGCATTCCAAACGGCAGCGGGCGAAGTCCAGGGCGCCTGCCGCGCAGTACGCCAGGGCAGAGACGCTAACCGGAGATGGGCTGCGTAGGCTTGTATTCACGCGTAGAAGCTTGCCGCCGCGCAATCCGCCCAAGACGAATGAACGCAAGAACCGCCAGCGCCGCGAATCCTATCGCTTGGGCACTATGAAGCCAAAACCAGACCCCCGCGCCATCCTGCCAAACGAAGGGGCGTGCCGCGTCGTAGGGCCAGATGAAGATGAAGAAGGTCAGATCGCCAACGATATGCACAGGGATGGCTGGCACGATTGAGCGGGTCAGGTAGGCAATCGTTCCAAAGGAAAGCCCAACCAGAAAGTAGAAAAGCAGCTTGGGCCAGAGGAATCCCTGTGTCGGTCCGTGCCAGAGGGCAAAGTAGATCGAGGATATTGCGATAGCGACTGCGCCCGGAAATACCCGCTCAAGAATAACTTGTCCATAGCCGCGAAAAGCCGCTTCCTCGGTCAGTGGAGATACCAGCGAGCCCATGAGCAGCAAGAGCGCTACCGTCAGTGGCGGGTAGGCTGAGGTACTGGGAAGTGTCGGATTTCCGCCAACTTTCGTGAGCTCCACCAGCACAATCCAGACCCCGGCGAGTGCGACGATGGACAATATACCGGCTGCCAGCGCCCATCCGAACACCTGCGGTGATACGACGTCCGCGCGCAGCATCGAGTGGCGGGCGTCTGAGGTGCTGCGTGGCCACCACCGGCCGCTGAGATACTGCCACATCAGCCATAGGACCAGCGCCATCACTGGAAAAGCCCAGGGAATCGCTGGACTCACGGTGAGATTTGCCACGATCAGCACATTCCAGATGCCCGCGCCGACGATGGAGATCAGTGAAACGACGATTGCGGACCAGAGCACCGCGAGGATGCGGCTTGAGCGAGCACGCGCCATCTTCGTGTCCTTTGCCGTGAAGGCATATCAGCATCACCGGGATGATGCGCTATTGCGAGCGGAGTCAAGAGGTCACATGCGTCTGCTTCAGATTCTTGATGAGCGATACGACGAATGGTTACACACACGTAAACCAGCATGACAGCACGAGTGGCAGTGCGTGATTCGAGAAACGCTGGACCGCCACATATGCGCCATAGCCTGAACGGGTAGCATACCAGGGTCATTTATTGTTCAAGCCGACGCACTATGATATACTGGCGCGGTCCGGGGCGGCCGGACATGCACATCTGTCCGGTGGAAACATGGACGGATTGCAATTCAGTGTGCATGTGTGGTGGCAGGGGTCGAGGAAGTCGCCCGATCCGGTCACAGCACGTCGAGCAGATCGGGCGATACCGCCCGGCTTGCTCCCAGCAGTTCGAGAAGATCGAGCGGGGAAGACAGCATGGGCAAGTACAAGCAATGGCTGCATCATCAGGAGATCGGCCGGCGCCTGCGTGACCAGATCAACACGCTGGAGCAGGAGCGTGCGCGCGTCCAGAAGATGGCGCCCGCGCACCCAACCTCATTGCCAGACCTGGACAATCCCATTATTACGGCACTGTTGAGCTACACCAGCTCTGGCCACAAGCTCAGCAATATTGATGTCATCAAGGCTGCGATGCCAGCACTGGATTCGGACCCGGACCAACGTCGGCCCGCGCATAGCGCTCCAGCGTATGCCTCTGGCGCTGAACACGCCCCGGACAACACGGCTGCTCCCAAGACAGCGCCTGCTGCCGGGAACGAGGCGGTCGTTGCGAGCTTGCTGGCGCGGGCGGAACAGATGCCTAGTGACCCGATGGAGCAGATGCGCGAGCTTTCGCGCACACGAGAGGCCAATATGCCTGGCGAATCTCCCTCTATGGGGTCGGCGCAATCCACCAGCGATTCAGTATCAAGCTGGTGGCAACGTCAGCGGGATGATGATTAGGCTGAGAAGCGAAGGTTGTGGGAACAATGGCTTCCGATCCAACAGCAGTTACGAAGATTTACGAGCAGATCCCGCTCCAGGCCATGCAGCAAGTCGCGGAAAGCTACATGTCCTGGTATGTGGAGCGCGTCACAAGCGAGCTGGACAAGACGACGGCTGGCCTGCGCTCTGAGTTGCGGGAGAATGACGCGAAAGAGGCGTCGTTTCGCCCGTCACCCAATGAGCTGGCCGCAATCGAGCGCCTGCAGCGCAGCGGCGTAACCGGCGTGGATCTGCTCGACCGGATGGTAGAGCAGGGCGAAGATTGGTTGATGCTGACTATGCGCCGGCTGGACCACTTCGAGCGAACCGGGCTCGCGCCGAAAGACTACTCGACCTGGTGCGAACACGCGCTCGGCGGCGCATACGACTGGATCGATCACGAGCGGCTGGCCTCGTCTGGCTCGGCTGCGGCACCAGCGGGCGCGGGCGCGGCGCCACGAGGACCCAGTGGCGGCCCTGGTAGCTCGCCTGACTGGAACCGCAGCGGTAGCGCTCCTCGTGGTGGTTTCGCCGAAGAGAGCCCAACCGCTCCCGTGCCCAGTGTCGGCAGCGGTCAGCGGTGGAATGACAACGGCCAGGGCGGCGGCCAGCAAGGTGACGATGACGGCAAGGGGCGCAATATCTTCCGCATCTTCACCAATTAGCGCGTACCCGCAGCTTCAGCCCATGCTGTCTGGCCCGGTGGATGTTCTGCCGGGCCTGAGCTGTTTTCCCTGGAACATCGTCTGATCACGGAACAGAGGTTTTCTTGACCGGTATGGCTACTTCCTCTTCTCTTGACCTCAGCGCGGAATTGGCCGTTGCGCAAGAGGCTGCTCGAAATGCCGGTGCGTATCTCCTTCAGCGGCTCGGCACCGCCCAGGTGCAGACATTTAAGGCGGCCCGCGACGCTCAACTCGATGTCGATCTGGCCGCTGAGTCGCTTCTGCTCGACGCCATTCGCTCGACGTTTCCAGAGGATGCCATTCTCTCTGAAGAGGCGGATTCATCCATACAGGCAGCACCCCGCCGGTGGATTATCGATCCGCTGGATGGCTCATTCAACTTTCAGCACAACTCAGCCCTCTTTGGCGTTGCGATTGCGTTGCAGATAGGCGGAACTACGAGGCTGGGCGTCATCTATTTGCCCACAACGGACGAGATGTACACGGTTATTCTGGGCCAGGGTGCATGCTGCAATGGCCTCCCGTTTCGCATCTCGCGCATAGCACGTCTGAGCGAAGCGATTGTCCATGTTTCCGACTTTTCCCCAAGCGGCAATGCGGAAGTCAATGCCCAGCGGCTGCAGATCATGTCGGCACTGGCTCCCGAAGTCGGGCGAATTCGGATGATAGGTACAGCGGCGGGCGATTTTGCCTGGCTTGCCAGAGGACGAGCGGACGGCCTCATCATGTACAACACCTATCCCTGGGATATCGAGGCAGGTGCGTTACTCGTCGAGGAGGCTGGCGGAATAGTGACGCGCGTGCTGCTGCCGGACGGCTCATCCGCCTATATTGGCAGCAATCGCCTCCTCCATCAGGACATACTCACCTTGCTCTCCGCGAAGCCTGAGCTCTGACCATGGCTCACCCGGATGGCAGGAGCAATACCTATTCGATCCATACAGGCGCGGCATCGGCGCCGATGCGGGTGCCGCGCAGCTTCCATTCGAGCAGACGAGAACCTTGTACGGTCATCATGAGCACATTGCCCAGCGCGGTGACGCCAGGCATCTCGTCGAAGACGAAGTTGCCGAGGCTATAGATGATGGGCTTGCCGCGATAGATTTCATACGGCTCGATCACGTGCGGATGCGCGCCTACGACGAGATCACTTCCCGCGTCAATAGCCAGCCGTGCCAGGTATTGCTGATGGGCGTTCTCCTGGAGTACGTATTCCACGCCCCAGTGCGTGAAGACGATGAGAAAATCCACCATCGGACGCGTCGCGGCGATATCCTGCTGCATCAGCGTGGCATCGAGCCAGGCGTGTCCCGGGGTGGTAGTGGTTGCGGCGAAGTTATCCGGGCCAATCTCACAGTATGCCAGGATGCCAACGGTCGTGCTTCGTATGCGCTGAATGACTGGTCGGTGCGCCTCCGCGCGGGTGGCGCCGCCGCCAACAGGCGTGATGCCATAGCTTGGCAGGTGAGTGAGCATATCGGTAAAGGCTGCCTTGCCGTAATCGCCGCTATGGTTATTGGCCACGGAGACGATCTGGAACCCCGCTGCCTTCAGCCGGTCAAAGGAGTGCGGAGGCGCCTCGAAGGTATACGTCTTTGGCTGGGGATTGCCAAGCGTCGAGACGACGCATTCCAGGTTGCCAATGCGCAGGTCAACAGCCCGCAGCGCCTCCGCCGTGCCCACGAACGGATAGAGCCCATCGCCAGATACGATGCGCCCACCGACGGATCGCGCCATCATGATATCGCCTGTGATGGCGATGGTCACCGGACGGGTGTCTGCTGTGGGCGCAGGCACTCTGGTTGGCGTGGCGGTTGGTTGTGATTGCGTGGCGCGGGTGCTACTCAGGCCGCAGCCCGCCAGCAGGCCCGTCCCTGCAAGGCCAAGCCCTGTCCGGAGCAGGTCGCGTCGTGTCAACGCTGAGGGATGAGAAGTTGTCTCGCCGTCCGGTTCTTCATTCATAGGCACCAGTATACTGTATTGCCTGCTCGTTGGCGATAGTGGCCCCAAACCGCACTGGCACGCACATACTACGCTATTATGCTGCGAGATGTCACCTACCCATGCCTGATCCTCACCTTGCGTTCATTCCTGCGGCTTGCTCGGACGCGGCATAGTCCTTGCAGCGTTGCCTCATAGCCCATGAGAGGGCAAGAACACCGGCCAACGGTGGCTGGTAATCGCCTCCTCATGCGACGCAGAATTATAGGCAGACAGATAGCCATGGACCGCGCAGTGCGATGGCAGCCCAGGGCCGCGCGGGCAGAACCGCAAGATTGCGGACAGGAGGGATTCGATGCGAGGCTCGATCCAGGTTGCCAACATCGCTGGAATTCGCATCAACATCGACTTTAGTTGGCTGATCATTCTAGTCCTGCTGACCGTCTCGCTGGCCGCCGGATGGTTTCCGAGTACCGTACCCGGCCTGGGAATTGGTATCTATTATCTCCTCGGGTTCATCGCGGCGATCCTGCTCTTCGCCTCGGTGCTGGTGCATGAACTGGCGCATTCGCTCGTGGCGCGCGCCCGTGGTTTGCCAGTAAGCAGCATTTCGCTGTTCATCTTTGGCGGCGTTTCCAACCTCGAACGCGAGCCGCAGAGCCCCGGCGTAGAGTTCCAGATGGCCATTGTGGGGCCAGTTACCAGCCTGATCATCGGCGGCATCAGCTGGCTGCTCGCACTAGCGACGGGTGGCATAAGCCGTCCCCTGACCGCCATTCTGAGCTATCTGGCGTTCGCCAATGTGCTGCTAGGCATCTTCAATCTCATCCCTGGTTTCCCGCTGGATGGCGGGCGAGTGCTGCGCTCGATCATCTGGAAGATTACCGGGAGCCTGCGGAAGGCGACGCGCTGGGCCGCCATTGCCGGTCAGGGTGTTGCCTTCCTCTTCATCTTCTGGGGCATCCTGCAGGTGTTTACTGGCAATCTGCTGGGCGGTATCTGGATCGGGTTCATCGGCTGGTTCCTGCTGACGGCTGCACAGAGTTCCGATACCCAGTTGATGGTCGAATCGCTGTTGCGGGGCGTCCAGGTCAAGGAGGTCATGACACCTGTTCCTGCCAGCGTCTCGCCCACCACGACGATCCAGCAATTGGTCAATGGCTATTTCCTGCCGCTGGGTCTGCGCGCGGTACCGGTGGTTGCGGACGAACAGCTGGTTGGGCTGATAACGCTGCGCGAGGTGCGCCAGGTGCCGCAGGAGCGCTGGGCGCAGACGCCCGTGAGCAGCAGCATGATTCCCGCGAGCCGCCTGCATATCGTCAGCCCACAGCAGAGTCTGAGCGATGTGCTTCCCATGATGGTGAACCAGGACATCAATCAAATGCCTGTGGTAGAGAACGGACGCCTTGTCGGCATGATCAGCCGCGAGGCCATCGTGCGCTATCTAGAGGTGCGCCGCAATCTGGGGCTGGATGGTGGCAGTGGCGGAGGTGGCGGCCAGCGGTACACCGGCGGCACACCCACCCCGGCGCGCGAGCAGGATACCGCGCGCCCGCGCGAGCCTGTGTAGCCAGGTAGCTTCGGAGCGCAAGGGGCTGCGTACGGTTCGTACGCAGCCCACCCCGTGGCAGGCACGTCCAGATTATCCATCGGTCTCGCTGACCGGGCCATAGACGCCTTCAACGAGCGGCGCATACCCAGCGGCGGCGGCTACTCGTACCGATGCGGTATTGTCGGCGCGGGCGCTATAGATCGGAAGCAACCCTTCCTGGCGCACAGCCTGGGTCCAAGTAATGGTTGCCATCGTGGCATAGCCGTGTCGTCGCGCGTCGGGCAGCGTGTCGATGCCTAGCTCGCATGCTGTCGTGATGCGGCGGGAGCTATGCGCCACGCAGACGAGCCGCCCCTCAACGAGCACCCCGATACAGGGGGCGCGCTGGTGGCTCTGGTAGTATGCGGCGCTGCCCTCCTCGAAGGCTTCCACGCGCGCGAGATCAGACGCCGTGAACGGGCGCACAACACCTCGCGTATCTTGGTGGGATGCATGGGGCGTGGTGGCAGGCGGCTGGAACACCATTTCGCGGCGCATGCCCGTCGTGCTATCGAAGGCCCGGCCAGCGGCGCGCGCCTGTGCGAGCAAGGTGGCGCGCTGCTCTGGCAAGACACCCGGGCACCGCACTGTGATCTCCTCCCGTGCAATGCTCGCATGGTACAGCGACCACGGCGGAAGCGAGGTATGCGCCGTCAGATCAACGCTGGTGCCTATGAGCGGTGGAACGGTGATGCCCCAGCAAGCCTCGATATGGATGCGAAGGAAGTCGCGTTCGGTCATGATGAAGTCTTCTCCTTGAGGGTGGTAAGCACTGCTGATCTTTCAGGGAAGTTGTGTCGAAGAGCCATCAGGTGCTCCTTTCCTCAAGGGCTTCCGCCAGGTACCCGCTATCGCCGCGGATGTCACACGCTGACACACGCTGGTACGATGTCGCAGGCACGGCAAGGAAAAGCGAGAGAGCCGTGACCTGATCAGCCGCGGCTCCTGGTGTATTTATCGTGTGGAATGAGGACGGCTTCAGCTGGAGTGATGCTCTGACCCGACCAGATAGCTGCCTACAGCGGACGACTCTGCCAGACGGCTGACACGCTGCACGGCGCGGGTGTGCTGTGGATGACGCGCGAAGCGGTGGAGGGCCGCCTCGTCCGACAACTCGACCACCAGCATCGCGTGGCGGTATGCGGGCGCGTTGTTGACGCCGTAGCGGACGCGCTCGACACCAGTGATGCCTGTGAGCAGCCCTCGTACCTCACCCAGCGTGCGATCAATCACTTCACGCGAGATTTCCGGCTTGATCCGCAGGATGACCTCATGCCGAATCATGGAGACGTTCAGCCCTTCCATAATAACGCCAACGCAACAAACACAGAGAGAGTATATCCCACGATTCCCGCTGGTAGCAAAGGGAAACAGGCGGAAAAACGATTCCCCTCCGCCGCGATCCGGCGAAAGGGAATCATGGTGGCATGGGCGGCTATTTCCCGCTGGTATTGTCTTCGTCTTCGTCGTTCTCGTTGCCATCCCACATCGAGAGCGGCATGACTTCGTCTTCGTCACCCTTCATGGTAGTGATGGCGACGACGAGATCACCCTCACTCATGTGCATCAGCCGCACGCCCTGCGTGGGGCGACCACTCTGTGCCACGGTATGCCAGTCGGTGCGGATGACTGTGCCCTCGGCTGAGACGATCATCAGGTCGCGATCCTCCTCGGTGAGGATGCGCGCCGCCGCGAGCTTACCGGTCTTGTCGGTCAGCCGCGCGGTAATGATGCCGCCGCCTCCGCGTCCATGCGTCGGATACTCGCCAATGGGCGTGCGCTTGCCGTAGCCCCTGGTAGTGACGACGAGCAGTTCGGAGTCGGGCACGATGGCGCAGAGCGAGACGACGTTATCGCTCTCGTCCAGACGGATGCCACGCACGCCGCCGCTCGTACGCGACGCCGAGCGAAGCTCCTGTACCTCGAAGCGGATCGCCTGCCCATGCTCGGTCGCCAGCAGCACCTGATCATCCGCGCCCACCAATCGCGCTCCGATCAATTCGTCGCCAGGCTCCAGATCCATCGCGATCAGGCCCAGGCTACGCACGACGGCGAACTCGTCGAGGCTGGTCTTTTTCACCTCGCCACGCCGTGTCGCCATCACCATATAGTCGCGCGCGACAAACTTCGGTACACTGACGACAGCGGTGACCGTCTCGTTCTGATCGATGCCAATCAGATTGCGGATGTGCTCGCCTTTGGCCGTGCGGCCAACATCTGGCAAGCCATAGGCTTTAAGCTGGAAGACACGCCCGCGATTGGTGAAGAAGAGGAGCGAGTCATGCGCGCGAACGGCGAGCAAATGCCCCACTGCGTCGTCCTCGTGGGTCGTCATGCCACGGCTGCCGCGCCCGCCGCGCCGCTGGGCGCGATACTGGCCAGTGGCCATGCGCTTGACATAGCCGTTCTGTGTCAGCATCACCACGACCTCATCATTGGGGATGAGGTCTTCTTCGGTGAAGTCGGTCGCCTCGGTGTCAACGATCTCGGTGCGCCGGGGGTCGCCGTACTTCTCTTTCAGGTCCTGCAGGTCTTCCTTGATGAGTGCGCGAATCTCCTCGATGCTGCCGAGGATCTTCTGCAGGCGTGAGATCGTGCGCTTGACCTCGGCAAGCTCGTCCAGAATGCGGCGACGCTCCAACGCGGCGAGTCGCCCAAGCTGCATATCGAGGATTGCTTTCGCCTGCTCCTCGCTCAACTTGAAGCGTGTCTGCAGGTTATTCGAGGCGGTCTCGCGGTTCTGTGACCGGCGGATGGTCTCGATCACGGCATCCAGATTATCCAGCGCGGTCGTCAAACCTTCGAGGATATGCTTCCGTGCCTCGGCCTTCGCCAGATCGAACCTGGCGCGGCGGGTAATGACCTGCTCGCGATAGCTGATGTAGTGTTGCAGAATCTGCTTGAGCGTGAGGGTGCGCGGCTGGGAATCGACCAGCGCCAGTACATTCGCTCCAAAGGTGGTCTGCATCGCCGTGAACTTGAAGAGTTGATTCAGCACCGAGAGATGCCGGGCATCGCGCCGGAGCTCGATGACGACGCGCGTGCCTTGCCGGTCGGATTCATCGGTGACGCCGGTGATGCCGTCGATCTTCTTGTCGCGCGCCAGCTCGCTAATCTTGCGGACGAGATCGGCTTTGTTGACCTGATAGGGAAGCTCTGTCACGATAATCGCGATACGCCCGCGCTCGTTCTCCTCCGTATGCACCTTTGCCCGGACGATGATGCGCCCACGCCCGGTGGTGTACATATTGCGGATGCCCTCGCGCCCCTGGATGATGCCTCCGGTCGGGAAATCCGGCCCGCGAATGATACGGCCGAGATCTTCGGTTGTAGCATCGGTGTGGTCAATCAGGTGGGTGATGCCGTCACACACCTCGCGCAGATTGTGCGGCGGAATATTGGTCGCCATGCCGACGGCAATGCCGGCAGCGCCGTTCAGCAGCAGGTTCGGCAGGCGACCCGGCAGCACTACTGGCTCTTCGCTGTGGCCGTCATAATTCGGCTTGAAGTCCACCGTATCGCGGTCGATATCGGCCAGGAGTTCATTGGCGATGGTCGCCATCTTGGCCTCAGTGTAGCGCATCGCCGCAGGTGGATCATCATCAACTGATCCAAAATTGCCCTGCCCCATGACCAGGGGATAGCGCATATTCCAGGGCTGTGCCATGCGCACCAGGGTATCGTAGACTGCAACGTCACCGTGGGGGTGATATTCCTTCAGCACCTCACCGACAATACCGGCACATTTCCGAAACGATCTATTCGACTGAAGCCCCATCTGCTCCATCGCATAGAGCACGCGACGGTGCACGGGCTTCAGACCATCGCGCACATCTGGCAGAGCGCGGCTGACAATCACGCTCATTGAATAGTCCAGGTAGGCGCCCGTCATCTGATCGACGATGCCTACTGGCTTGACGATGCCAAGCTCCATGAAATGACTGACCTCCCAACAACAGATGGATGATCCACTGCTTTAGCACATAGGATAGTGATCTATTCTTCCGCGGAGACGGTAAAATGGATACACCTGGATGTTCCAAATACCAGCGTACACGCGTTCTCAAAATAGGGAGAAAGCTGGCCCAACCTGGCCCTCTCTATGCAGAGCGCCAGCAGGGAACGTATCCTGTTCATTATACCATAAAAGTAGCCCTGAAGCCGCTTCATATCTGACTTATCAGCTACTCAAGCTGTGGGGCAGCACTGGAGCGGCACCCATGCGAAAGAGGGATGAACGCGCATGCCCGATCACCCAATACGCGATGTGGTCCCGACAAGCGAACCACGAACCGTCAATCAGGGCATCAACTGGACCCGGGCCCGCGATATTCCCCTCGCGATCCTCGGATGGGCGCTCGTCATATTCGTCGCCCTCTGGGCGGCTGGCCACATCATCGGGACACTGCTGGTGCTCGCTATCGCGGCGCTCATCGCCTACGCGCTCTCACCCATCGTAGCGATCCTGCGCCGCTGGCTGCCCTGGCCGCTGGCGATTGCCCTGGTTTATCTGCTCTTTGTCGGCTTCATCGCTCTGCTCTTTAGCCTGATCGTGGACACCGCGATTCAGCAGGCCGGTGCCCTGAAGGACCGGATTCAACTACTCCTGACCCCTGGAGTCAGCGGGACCTCTCCAATGATTGATTTTCTGCACCGACTCGGCATCAGCGACGCGCAAATCAAGGATGCGCTGAACGCCCTGACCGGCCAACTAACTGGTGCCGCGCGGGATGTGCTGCCTGTCTTGACTGGCCTGGCCGGGGGCATCGTCAACACCATCGTGACGTTGATCATTAGCGTCTATTTCGTGGCCAACGCGCCACGTGTCGGCCTCTGGCTGCGCGCAGGGCTGCCAATGAATATCCGCCCGCGCGCCGTCTTCGTGCTCGACACGATCAACCGGGTCATCGGTGGCTACATTCGCGGCCAGCTCGCCCTCTCGACGCTGGTCGGGGTGCTCGTCGGGCTGAGCATGTATGTGCTGGCCATCCCCTATGCCATCCTGCTCGGTTTCCTGGCGTTCGTGCTGGAGTTTGTCCCGTTCCTGGGCGTGCTGATCTCTGGCGCGGCGTGCGTGCTGGTGGCGCTCACGCAAGGATTCGTCAAGGCGCTGATCGTGCTGGCGGTCTTCGTCGTGATCCACATTATCGAAGGCGATGTCGTCGGCCCGCGCATCGTCGGCTCGGCGGTGGGATTGCATCCCGCCATTTCGATCATCGCGCTGATCGCCGCGGCAGAGGTGTGGGGCATCTGGGGCGCGCTCTTCGCCTCACCGATTGCCGGGGTAGCCCAGGCGGTGACCGTCGCCTTCTGGCGCGAATGGAAAGCAGCTCACCCGGAGCAGTTCCCGACCGGCTCGACAGTCTCGTACGACCTTGCTGTCGTTCCGGTGCAGACGGAGACCCCCGCGCAGCCAGAAGCTCCACCCGGTCTGGTGGAGGACAGCACGAACGGCACAGCGCATGACAAGCCGGATAGCGACCCCTCCGCCGCGACACCCAAGCCATAGCGGACCGCACGCCCATCCTGCCAGATGTCACGGCGACTACCTGGCGGGATGAGCAAGCGTCTGGAGCCTCCACGTACCAACCGAGTTGACAGCCCGGCGCCCGTATGGTATACGAAATGCAACCGGTTGCAATTGTGTAACGCAGGTGCTTCGTGCCATAACCGCCGCAGAGCCTGGGTCCCCATGTGCGTGTTCGGCGTTTCGCCAGGGGACTGGTGCTGGCACGAAATGCAACCGGTTGCACTCGGCGAGCAGTGTCGCCGATTGTTCTGGAGCGCTCGCCGTGAACAACACGCCACCAGATCCACCCGTCGAGGCTCGCGCGGCTCGTCCAACTCTCGCCCAGCTCGCGCATGTAGCCGGTGTGAACAAGTCTACAGCCTCGCGTGCATTGCGCGGCGATACCGCCATCGCTCTCGCCACCCGCACCCGCATCCAGCAGCTTGCTCGTGAGCTGGGCTACGAGCCGAATGCCAGCGCGCGCCGGCTCTTCTATGCGCGAACCGACGTCATTGCCTTCACCCTCCACGATTTCCGCCGTCTCGAATCTGGCTCCGACCCTTTCATTGCTGAGCTCCTGGAAGCTGTGCTCAATGAGGCGGCCAGCCACCAGCTCGATGTGCTCATCTGCCGCCCGCAGCCAGGTACCGCCGAGCTGGATTCGTATCACCGGATTGTCGGCGGGCATCACGTCGATGGCGTTATCGTGATGGATCTGCGTCCGGGCGATCCCCGCATCACCTACCTCTGCGCGCAGCGATTCCCGCATGTGCTCTTTGGCCGGTCGTCGCTGGAGGTCGATCAGGCGCGGGAATATCCCTATCCCTGGGTCGAGGTGGATAATCGGGCCGGAGCGCGCATGGGCACCGAGCATCTGCTGGCGCTAGGGCACCGCCGTATCGCCTTTCTTGGCTGCGGCGATGTCTACACTTTTGAGCTGGACCGGCGCGCTGGCTATCAGGATGCCCTCGCGGCCTCAGGCATTCCCTACGCGGACGAGCTCTGCACTCCCAGTGGCGCCAGCCAGGAAGACGGCTGCCGGCTGACGACCGAGCTTCTCGCCATGGCGGATCCACCAACGGCAATCTTCGCCGTGAGCGATGTGCTGGCGGTCGGCGCAATGCGCGCCCTGCGCGATGCCGGGCGAACGGTCGGGGCTGACTTTCCCGTGATGGGCTTCGACGGTCTGGGCCTTGGCGCCTATCTGCAGCCCCAGCTCACCACCATCCGCCAGCCCCTGGGCAATGTTGGCCGCGCGCTGGTGCGATTGCTCGTAGCGACACTGCGCTCGGAATCGCCGCCAGAACATGTGATGTTGCCGCCAGAGTTGATCGTGCGCGCCTCGACGGTGAGCGGCTGATCGCGGGCGGTGTTGGTGCAGGGCGCCTATGCTCACACGCCGATGAATGTGAAACAAGCCGATGTGTCGCGATGGGGGACACACGAACAGTCCGATGAAGGGCAGAGATGATGCGGGAATGGACGACACAGCGGCGGCTGCGTGTGGAAGCGGATTCACAACGTCTCTTTGCCCTGTGCGGCACACGGCTCTACTCCATAGAGACGCTGGCCGGGACTTTCCCCGACATCGGATGGCACCAGCCCGGTGAGATGGGCGGCGTCTGGGCTCCGCCAGTGAAGCTGCTCGATGGCTACTGGGTCGGCATCCGTCGGCGCGGTGAATCTCCCATCTGGCTGACGCAGCCCTTGAGCTGGCAGCTTGCCGCGGATGGCGCGACACTCACCTATCTGCTGCCTGCATTGGGGTTACGGGTGCTCCGGCGCTCGTGGATCGTACCGGACCAGCCCGCGCTGGTGGTGGATGTGATGATCGAACCGGAAGGCGACACCGTAGCAGGCGAGATAGAGTGTGGCGTCGCGCTGCGCACCGATCTGCATGGCGCCTGGCTCTCGGAGCGACTTGGCTGGTGTGATGGCGAAGACGTTGCCACGTATTGCGACGAGTTGCACGCGACAGTGTTCTCTGATAGCGAATCACCCCATTGGACGGTCTGCGCGGGCGCGGGGCTGCCTCCGGTAGAGCGCCTCCTGGGCGCGGATGTCTGGGGGCCGGAGCACACGAGTGGGCGCGGGACGGGCGCGGCCCTGTGGTATGCCTACGCGCGACGTGGACCATTCCCTGGCCTGCGCTTTCTGATGACCGGCTCATCGAGCGCCGCCCTGCCGGCGACCACGCTCTACGCCCAGCTTTTATCGCTCCCCGTGTCTGACTCTACCGCTGACGAGGGGAGGCCAATGCCGCTGGCAGAGGCGCACCGCCAGGCGATTGAGCAGTTCAACAAGCCGTTCGCGCAGTGTGTCTTACGCTCCCCCGATCCCAATCTGGATGAGGCATTCGCCTGGGCAAAGGCCAATATGGCATGGCTCATCCAGGACGTCCCCGGACTCGGCCGTGGGCCGATGGGTGGCCTGCCCGACTTCCCCTGGTGGTTTGGCTGCGATACGGCCTATGGCGCGCTGGCCATGCTCCCGGTCGGCCAGGCGAACGAGGCGGTCGAGGGGTTGCGCACGCTGGGCAGGATTAGCCGCGATCAGCACTATGGCAGTGCGGTCGCGCACGAGATCGTCAGCAACGGCATCATCGCCTGGCGAGGGAATCTGGTCGAGGTGCCGCTGCTCGCGCGTGCGCTGTACTTCACTTACCGCTGGACGGGCAATCGCGCGCTGCTCGATGCGCTGTTCCCTTTCTGTCTCGATGGCTTGCTGCACTGGGCGCTCGGTGACAGGCTGGAAGCCGGCGAGGAGGTGCCCCAGGGCGAGAGTCTCGTCGAGACGCCGGAGATGCACAGCGGCGTACAGACCCTCGATGTCGCGGTGTATCTGGCCGAGGCGCTCGATTTGATGGCCGAGCTTGCGGTGGACCTCGACCAGGCGCATCTCGCCTCCGCGCTGCGCGAACGAGCCAGGCGCATTCGTCATGTCATCCAGCGTGACTGGTGGCTTCCTGTTGAGGGATTTTTCGGCGACCTGCGTGCCTCGCGCACCGAGCTGGAGGAACTGCTCGCTCGTTTGGAGGAGCTTGAGACACCTGATCCTTCCCAGGTGGCCAGTATGCGACGGCTCCATGCGGCGCTCGCGGCGGACGATTCGCCCCTGCCCGATGACACGCGGCGGCCCTGGCTGATGCTCCACTACGTGCAGGCGCTGGCGGCGGAAGCCGGTGTCCCGACCCCGGAGCAGGCAGAGGAAATCTTTGCCCGCATGGAGACGCCAGAGTGGAGCGAGGAGCATGGCATCGTGCTGAACGCTGCCAACGACCGGCGCGTCATGACACTCCCGACCGGGGCACTCGCCTGTGCCGAGGCGCGTTATGGGCGACCTGATGCAGCGCTGGAACACATCCGCCGCATCTACACCACGCTTGGCCGCGCCACGCCAGGCACCATCGCCGAGTATAGCCCGGATGGCGGGTGCTTTCTGCAGCTCTGGTCGGGCTACGGCATCATCTGGCCCATCGTGCGGTACATCTTCGGCCTGCGGCCCGATGTCGCCCGGCGTCGTCTGCTCTGTGTGCCACAACTGCCAGAGATCTGGCCCGGGGCTGAGCTGCGAGCGCTGCCGCTCGGCGATATGCGTGCGGATATCACTCTGGAGCGTGCGGCGGAGCTTCTGCACATCAGGGTCGAGACCGACGATCCTGGCTGGGTCGTGGAGATCGGCGCCGTCGCGCCACATGAGGACGTGGTCCCGGAATGCGCGAGGATGAATGGCCATCCCGTGACGTTGCGCCGCGTCAGTGACGATCTGGAAGAGCAGCGGGCCGCGTGGCTCGCGCCAGCGGTGTCCGGTGCCGTGGTCTACGAGTTGGTGGTCTCGTGGACCGTGCGCCATGGTGAGCCGGTCGCGGCAGCCGGGGCAACTTCGAGCCAGCGGCACATGCTGGAGTGAAGCCTGGCCGAGGGACTACCTTCCGGAAGCACCACCCAGGCTATCGCGTGTGCCACGCGCAGGCACAAGCAAAGGAGGGATAATCGACGAGCTACGCAGACCTACAGCAATCGCATGCACTGTTCTACGCTGGATTGGCGCGGCTGCGCCAGGCACCTAGAGGCACTAACGCCTGGCGTGCTGCGATGTCCTTCCGGCGGGCAATGTAAGGAGCGAAACAAAGAAATGAAGCATTCATCTACGTGGGCGGTTCGGCGGATGTCGGGCTTGCTAGCCAGTCTTGCGCTGGTTGCCCTGCTCGCGGCCTGCGGCACCAGCAATGGCGGCAACGGAGGGACGGGCGCAGGCATCAAGGGGCCGCAAAACACGCTGCTCAAATGTCCCACGAGCACTAATTCCACAGCGGCGACGGCTGAGTCGGGCGATATTACCCTCAACGTGACAGGCTGGTCATCATCGCCAGCGGAAGATGCCCTCGTCCAAAAAGGGTTTGACAACTTCACCAAGAAGTACCCCAAAATCCACGTGAAGTGGTCACCGATTCCCGACGCATACGACACGAAGATGCGCGCCAATGTCAGCAGCGGCAATGTGGCCGACGTCTTCTATCTGCAGCCCCCCATGGCGCAGGAGTACATCCCGGCGGGCAAGCTGCTTAACCTCAGCCCGTACATGGCGCGCGACAATGTCCAGGCAAGCACGTACTACAACTCGCTGCTTCAGCCGTTCGACTGCGCGGATGGCACCGTCTATGGCATTCCGAAAGACTGGAACACCCTGGGCCTCGTGTACAACAAGACGATGGTTCAGCAAGCCGGGCTGAGCGATCCTTCCACCTGGAGCTGGACCGACCTGCAAAATGCCGCTCAGAAGATGACCCAGGGCAAAGTCAAGGGCATCGCGCTGCCGGCAGATGCATCGCGCATGGGCGCTTTCCTCTTCGCGAACGGCGGCCAGATGGTCTCGAGTGATGGAAAGTCCGTTTCGTTCAACAACCAGGCCGGCATAGACGCGGCGACGTTCTATACATCATTCGAGAAGAGCAAGACCGGCGCCACGCCCAAGGATCTCGGCGCTGGCTGGGATGGCGAAGCGTTTGGCAAGCAGCAGGTCGCGATGACCATCGAAGGCGGCTGGCTGATTCCCTTCATGACACAGTTTTATCCGAACGTGCAGTACGGCATCGTGCCACTGCCCAAGTCCGCCAGCGGCCAGCGGGGCAACCTGATCTTCACGAACGCCTGGGCAGCGTATTCCCAGACAAAACACCCCGATGCCGCCTGGAAGCTGATCCAATACATGACCGGGCAGGAGTACCAGACCGAGGTGCTGCATGCGGGCTTTGCCCTGCCGACGATCCAGTCGCTTGCCAGTGACTCGTACTTTAGCAGCCATCCGGATGTGAAGGCGCTGGCCGACGGTGCTGCCTATGGCAAGGCGGACTTCTACGGTCCCGCCGACACCAAGGTTCACTCTGAGCTGGCCAATGCTCTCGAAGCGGTGATGCTTGGCAAATCTGACGTCAAGAGCGCTCTCGATCAAGCGGCACAGAACGTCAACACCTGGATCCAGCAGAACACAGCGCCGTAGTGGCGTGAGGTGTAAGCGGGTGCCCAGATAGCATGTCTCCCGTGCGCCTGGGCATCCGAGTTGTCCTCGTGTTGGGAGCATCATGGCCATACGCCGGGGTGCTCCCACACTCGCGCGAAGGAGCGTTGACATGCAGCAAGCAGTGCGGATGCCGAAGTCGAGGCGGCGCTTCAGGCTGAAACCTCTCCAGGTGCGCGAGGCGCTGGCCGCCTATGGATTCCTCGCGCCGTATCTCGTCATCGTGACGGTCTTCATGCTCATTGCTACCGTCACCGCACTCTACCTGAGCTTCTTCTACGTCAACTTCGGCTTTACCGAGCCGATCTGGTACGGACTGCGCAACTATCAGATCATCTGGTATGACCTCACCCACAATGGCGACTTTGGCAATTCGCTCGTGAATGCGGTCAAGTATACCGTCGGCGTCGTGGTCGTACAGACCATCCTTGCCCTCGCACTGGCATTGTTGCTCAACTCGAAGGTGCGCGGGCGCGGCATCTTCCGAACGGCCTTCTATTTACCAGCGCTCACCTCATCTGTAGCGATCTCGCTGATCTTCATCTGGCTCTACAATACCGGTGGCGCACTGAACTGGGTGCTGGGGCTGGTAGGCATCCCGCCGCAACCCTGGCTCAACAATCCGACGACCGCGCTGCCCGCCATCATGGCGCTCAACATTTGGACGACCGCGCCGACCTTCATGCTGGTCTACCTGGCGGCACTGCAAGACATCCCCGATACTCTCTTCGAGGCAGCGCGCATTGACGGCGCCAATACCTGGAACATCATCCGTCACATCACCATTCCGTTGCTGCGGCCAACAACGTTTGTTGTCGTCGCGCTTGGCACCATTGGCGCCTTCCAGGTCTTCGACCAGGTGTATGTGATGCAGGGAACGGATTGCGGACCGCTGCGCTCGACGTGTACCCCGGTGCTCATCATCTACGATACCGCCTTCAAAAGCTCGCTGATGGGTCTAGCATGTGCGGAAGCCATCGTGTTGTTCATCGTGATCTTCACGCTCACGATTCTGCAGCGGCGCTTTATCGATGCCAACATTCAGTATTAGAAAGCCGAGGTGCGAGCACGATGGCAATGAGTACACGCGCCTCGGTTGAGGCGGCAACGAGAGGCAAAATCGACGGGAACAAGCGCGACAGAATCGAGTTGACGCCAGGGCAGATTGCGCTCTACGCCATTCTCATCGCCTACGCGATCTTCTCGCTGCTCCCGTTCGTCTTCGCGATCCTCTCGTCGTTCAAGCCGGAAGCGGAGGTGCTGGCGCAGCCGCCGACCCTGTTTCCACAGCACCTGACGCTCCAGAACTACAAGGATGTCTTACAGTCGCAGGAGTTCCCGTTCCCCAACTACATTCTGAACTCGCTGATCTACGCGGTAGCGACTGCCGCGCTCAACGTCGTGCTCGGCGCGATGGCGGGCTATGCGTTTGGCCGCATGCAATTCCCCGGCAAGAATGTTCTCTTCGCGATGACGCTGGCAGTGTTGATGATTCCGCCGTCCCTGATCATGATCCCGAAGTTCCTCGTCGCGAACTCGCTGGGCCTGGTCAACAACCTCGGCGCGCTGATCATCCCTGCGGCAGTCACGCCGACCTCCGTCTTCCTGATGACGCAGTTCCTCAAGACGCTGCCGCGCGAGTTGGAAGAATCGGCGGTAATCGATGGCGCCAGCCGGTTCCGCACCTTCTGGCAGATCATCTTCCCGTTGATCCGCCCGGCGATGATTACCGTGGCCATTTTTCAGTTCCAGGGGGCGTGGAACGACTTCATGTGGCCGTTGCTCGTGATGGCCGATAAAGACAAGTATACGCTGACGGTTGGCCTGACCTTCTTCAAGGGTGTTCACTTCACGCAGTTTGGCCTGCTCCTGGCAGGTGCGGCGATCAATACGGCGCCGCTGGTGGTCATCTTCTTCATCTTCCAGCGTTACTTCATGCGGGGCATCTCGACCTCCGGCCTCGCTGGACGGTGACGGTAAGGTACGGTACGCATCCCGGCCCTTCTCGCCATGCCGCCAGGGTGGGAGGGGAAGGGCTGCCCCCTGACCCACAGGGAGAGGGGAAGCGGACATCTCTCCACGGTCACACGGTGCAGACGCGGCTGGAAACCCTCCCCTTGCAGGGGGCAGACGCGCGGGCTGGTGGCCCGCAGGGCCGGGAAGGGCAGCAGCCCCTGGCTGGAGTCGTGGGGAGGGAAAGGCTATCGTGCCAGAAAGGCGACGATGGTGTGCGCCAGATCTTCCCCACGATCTTCTTGCAGGAAGTGGCCCGCGCCGGAAATCGTCGTGTGCGGTTGGCCCTGCGCGCCGGGCACCGCCTCCTGAAAGTAGCGCGAACCGCCGCGTGTAATCGGGTCGCGGTCACTGAACGTACAGAGAAACGGCTTCTGCCAGCGGCGTAACACTTCCCACGCCGCGCGATTGGCCGGAGCAGCGGGGTCATCGGGCGAGATGGGCACCAGCATCGGGAACTGGCGCGCGCCCGCGAGATAGCGCTCGTCGGGGAAAGGCGCGTCGTAGGCGGCGACAACCGCGCCCGAGAGTGCGCTCGTGCAGCCGCCTTTGACAATATCACCCGCGCGAAAATCGGGCGTCTCCTGTGATATCCGCTGCCATCGCAGGAACGCGCGCCCCGGAGGAATATCGCCCGTCGGTAGAAAGGTGTTCGCCGCGATGATCCGGGCGAAGCGCGATTCGTTTTCCGCCGCCAGACGCAGGCCAATCAACCCGCCCCAATCCTGGCCGAAGAGTGTCACCTCGCGCAGCTCCAGCGTCGTGAGCAGCCCAGCCATCCAGTCAACGTGCCGCTGATAGGTGTAGTCTTCACGCGCGGCGGGCTTATCGGAGCGGCCAAACCCTACCAGGTCAGGCGCGATCACGCGATGTCCGGCGGCGGTGAGTATCGGGATCATCCTGCGATAGAGGAACGACCACGACGGCTCGCCATGCATCAGCAGCACGGGCGGCGCATCGGCTGGACCCTCGTCCACGTAGTGGATGCGCACGTCAGCCACCTCGAGATAGTGTGGTGCGAATGGATAGTCTGGCAGATCGGCGAATCGCTCGTCAGGTGTGCGCAGAATCTCCACGGTGTCCCCTCCCTGTCCGACAATAGAGGCGCCCGGCTATTGGACGCCACGCTACACGCAGCATACAACAGCCGGGCGTTCGGGCACACCTCTCGCGTGTCTCCTCTCGCAGGAGAGCGCATCGTGGCCGCGTGGCCACGAAGTGACGACTCAGGGGCGAATATTCTGGTTCTGATGGAACAGATTGTTCGGGTCGTAGCGGCGCTTGACGGCTACCAGCCCATCGTAGTTATCGCGGTAGCTTGCCTGGATGCGCTCCTCACCCTCATCCATGATGAAGTTGACGTACGCCCCGCCCGCCGAGTGAGGATGCAGTGCCTCCCAGGTGTCGCGCACCCATTGCCTGGCACGCGGCGTATCCGCCGGGTCTTCATACATCGCGGCGATGACGGTGGAGAAGCTGGCGTCGCGATAGCTGAAGGCTGTCTCATTGCGGCCAACCAGTTGTGCCCGACCGCTGATCGGATAGATATGTATGGTGGATGACCCCACCGGCACCAGCGGGCCACATTGGGCAAGCACGTCGATAGCCTCATCGCTCAACTCGTTCATGAAGTCGGCCTTCCAATAATTCTGGAGCTTGCCGACGGGCACGGTGAAGTCGAACATGCTATTGAGCATCGGCAGTGGCAGCGGGCCGATGGCATCGAGCACCGGTCCGAAGTCGCGCAATGGCTTGAGCAGTCCCTCTGCCTGGTCCTGTGGGCCGGTGTAGCATACCACGATGCCGCAGACGCGCTGATTGCGGAGCGCCTCCGGGAAGGCAGGCACGTCAGGGACGATGAGGAACGCGAAGAACGCGTTGAAGTCGTCGGGCGCCGAAGCCATTACATCGCGATAGAGCAGCAGTGCCTCGCGGCTCCTCTCGATGGCATAGAGAATCGGCCCGCCGATCACGGTATCTACGGGATGCAGCCGCAAGCTGAATGAGGTGACGACCCCAAAGTTGCCGCCGCCGCCGCAAAGCGCCCAGAACAAGTCCGGATTCTGGTCCGGGCTGGCAATTACCAGTGTACCATCGGCCAGCACGACATCCGCGGAGAGCAGATTGTCACAACTGAGGCCGTACGCGCGGGTGAGATGACCTATGCCACCACCGAGCAGCAGACCCATCCCCGTGGTCGAGATGATGCCTGCTGGTGTGGCGAGGCCAAAGGCGTGCGTCGCGTGATCGACATCGCCCCATGTTGCCCCGCCCTCGACACGCGCCATCCGCTGCTCCGGAGCAACCCAGACGCTGCGCATGCGCGAGAGATCGATCACCAGACCGCCATCATTTACCGCGAACCCGGTCACATTGTGGCTGCCGCCGCGCACCGAGACAGTTAGCCTGGCCTCGCGCCCGAAATTGACCGCGCTGATGACATCGGCGACATCGGCGCAACGAATGATGATCGCGGGGTGACGGTCGATCATCGCATTGTAAACATGGCGCGCCTCATCGTAGGCAGCGTCTTCAGGCAGAATGACTTCGCCACGAATCGTGCTTCGGAGTGTTTCGATCTGGCTCGTTTCCAACTGTGGGCCGGTGGGTGACGTCGTTGCCATAGCCCATGCTTCCTTTCAACAGCGGCTCAATAGCGGCGCGCGGGCGGTCGTTTTGAGCACAGCATGCCACGGCGTGCGGTCAGGTCCAGCGCACGCTTGTTTGCTGATTGGGATGTTGCTCGCTCAGGAGGGCATTACCCTTGCTGAGCTACATAGACGATCTCGCCGTCGTGCCACTCCGGCGGCCCTTCGAGCAATTCGAGCAACTTGCGATAGCGGGCATCTTGCTCAGGACTGTTCGCGTTGGCGAAGTAGGCTTCTTTGTTGGTGAAGACGACCGCAAGCCAGCATTCGGATGGGTCGTTGTCCATCTGATAGACGTACGAGGCGACCGCCCCCTCGATGTGCGCCTCCTCATAGCTGCGCATTTCTTCGGCCAATTGTGCTCCGACGCCGGGTTTTGCCCGCATGCGAGCAACGGTACCGTACATAAGATCAATCTCCCTTTCCGCTCCTGGAATCCATACAATGCGTCTCGCGCTCGACGTATCTCGCTGCACGTAGTGCGCGGGCGAGTGTGCGGGCGCATTCTCAGGGTACCTGGGTGGCGCTGCCATGCCATCGTGGATGGTACGGAGATTTCTCGGAGGGCAGTACGGAGAACTGGTGGGGGACGTGTGGCACAAGGATACGTGGGATATCTAGGATAGATATATGGGGTGCGCTATGGGCGTGCCCGGCGCGTGGAAACGCGGGGCGAGCGCGGCGCCAGAACGATCGTCTGAAGCTGAGCCAGCCCGATATCGACGGCCCACGCGGCAATCTGCGCTCGTGAAGTGAAGCCGAGCTTGCCGAGGATATTGGTAATGTGCGATTCAGTCGTGCGCTCGCTGACGACCAGCTCATCGGCAATGGCGCGGTTCGATTTGCCCTGCGCCACCAGCGCAGCTACCTCACGCTCGCGCGCGGTCAGGATGTCAGATGCCGCCCGCAACATCTTCACCCCATCTGCGGTGCGGGATGGAAGACTCGCCAGCGCCTGCCGCATAAATACCGCGCGCAGCACGGCATCGGGAATCGTCTCCGCCAGGCGGTGAATGAGGCTGTGGGTCTCTGAAGCGTAACGCGCGGCGTCCTCTGCGCGCCCCATGAGGTGATACAGTGTTGCGATCTCCATGAGCACGCGTCGCAGCGAGGTTTTCGCGCCCTGTGCGCGCAACGTGACCTCGGCTGCGCATAGCCACGTTTCGGCCTCGTCGAAACGCCCCAACGCGGCGAGCGCTCTGCCGCCCAGCAGCGCGACCAGTGGCGGATCATCGGATGACCCTTCGCTACCAAGGCGCTGGGCAATATCGAGCGCGATCACAGGCGACCCCTGGGCGAGCGCCAATTCCCCGCGCGCGACCCACGCCAGCCGCTGACCCACGGTCTCGGTCGCCGTTCCGGGCGGAACGCCGGCATTCAATACCGCTTCGGCTGTCGCCAAGTCTCCTTGCGCCATGCACGTCTCCGCAAGCAGGGCACTGAGTATGCGTATCCAGTGCCATGAGCCAGTGGTTCGCGCCATCTCTAGCCCACGCTCCAGATGCTCATGCGCCAGCGCCAGCGCATAGAGCTCGTAAGCCAGCTCGCCCAGGGTATAACGCGAGGCGGTCGTCCATTGCCGGTGTTCGATCTCCTCGGCGATTGCCAGCGCCGCTATCGCACTGTTGTGCGCCCGGCCAAACTCTCCACTCGCGCACGAGCAGAGACCAAGAACCCAGAGCGCGCTTGCCTCGCCCACGCGCCAGCCCATCTCGCGGGCAATACGCAGCCCTTCCTCAGACTGATGGGTTGCCTCCCCTAGTGTCGTCTGTGTGAGCGTCATGGTCTGTGATTGGCGCAGCGCCGCCGCAAACGGTAACGTCTCCAGCGTGGAGGAAAGCGTCTGGCGGTCGTCGAGTGCGCGAAGCATCTCCGCCGCCCGCTTTCCATACGTTACCCCGGCAGAAAGATCATTGCTCAGCACACTTGTCATGCACAACAAATCGAGCGTCCTGGCAACCCCTTGCTTATCGTCCGCTGCCTCGAAGATGGCCAATGCCTCACGATGACAGGTTTTCGCCGTCAACGGCTCATCGACATTAAGATGCCAGTTGCCGAGCCGGTTCAGTGTCCGCGCCCGCTTCAGTGGACTTTCGAAGGCGTTCACCAATGTGAGCGCTTGCTGGAGGTATGCGCCCGATCTGGTATAGTCGCGACCGGCCCAGAGAAGCCCCAGATCGAGCAGCGTTTCCCATTCGGTTTCCGCATCCTCGGTCTCGTATGCCAGGCGCAGGGCTGTTTCGAGATCGCGCCGGGCACCCTCGAAATCGCCCAGCGTTTCATAGGCGTTTGCCCGTGAGCGATAGATGCCGGGCGCGACGGGCACGCCAAGATGAGCGGCGGCCTCGAGAGCGCGCAGAAACTCCTCAAGAGCGGCATGTGGCGCGTAGAGCGCCAGCGCGTGTTCCCCGGCACGGCGCGCATACTCAAGCACGCGCTCCCAGTCGCCTGCCTGGCAGGTATGATAGGCAAGCTCGCTTACATGGCTCTCCAGCTCGTCAGCATACAGCGTTTCAATCGCCGCCACGATCTCACGGTGGATCATCCGCCGTTCGCGCTCCAGCAGCTCGGCATAGATGGCTTTCCGGGTCAGTGCGTGGCGGAAGGCAAAATGCTCGGCGGACTGCTCGACGACGAGTTGCGCCGCGATCAGCTCTTTGAGCAGCGCGAGCAGGGTCGCCTCGTCGTATCCCATCACGTGTTGCAGCAAGGCGAAGTCGAAGCGTAGGCCCACGACCGACGCGAACGCCATTACGCGTTGCGCCGCCGGGCTGAGATGTTCGGCGCGGCGCCGCACGGCGTCCTGCACGCTGCGAGGAATATGGAGATCATGGAGCGGCTTGCGCTCCCACCCCCCGTCACGATAGAAGATCTCGTTATCGGCCAGCAGCGCATGGAGCACTTCTTCGATGAAGAAAGGATTGCCCTCGGTCAGATCGCACATGGCGTCGAGGAATTCACGGCGAACAGGGCGCCGCAACTGGAAGATGGTATCTAGCATCTCTTCGACTTCAGATGGCGCGAGGGGTGTGAGCGCAATCTCGGTCGCCAGACGCTCGCGGTCAAGCTGTGCGAGGAAGTGACGCAAGGGTGGATGCTGCTCATCGCTACGGTAGGTGAGGAGCAGCAGAATAGGCAGACGAGGAATCCGCCGCGCGAGGTAGGCCAGATACTCGAGGCTGGTGTTATCTGCCCAGTGGATATCTTCAGCGACGAGCATGATCGGCTGGCGCGCACTGATCTGGGTCAGCAGGTGGGTGAGCGCCTCGAAGAGCCGCCGTTTCTCCTGTTCAGGCGCGAGTGTTGGCCCGGTTGCCGCGTCGCGAAGATATGCAGCAAGCTCAGGCAGTAGCCGCACCATCTCAGCGGCATACGGCCCAATGTCGCGTGTGAGACTGGCAGGGGAAACGACGGTCAGGAGCGCTCGCAAGGCATCGATCAGGGGGCCATATGGCAGCGTGCGATCCGGCTCGAAGCAGTTCCCCTGCAAGACGAGTATGGTATCCTGGTGGATACTCGCCTTGATTTCAGCGACCAGGCGCGATTTGCCAATGCCCGCCTCACCAGCGAGCAAGAGGGTATGCCCATGCGCCTGACGCGTCTGCCCCAGCACATGTGCGATGGAGTCCAGGTACGCGTCGCGGCCAATCAATTTCGGACAAATTGCTGAGCGCCTGAGCGGAGCCGCCATGGCTCGATCTCCACCTTCGCTAGTGGGGCGTGCATGTCTCCGGTGTTGTCGCCTACAGCAGTTTGACCATACATGTCCTGCGGTAATGTCCAGCGAAGTATGCCACGAACTTCTGCCACCCGCAATGTGTAATTCGGTGTACCTCAACTGGCCTGATTGACAAGCGCCGTGGCAGATGGTACGCTGCCGGCGGAGTGCGCGCTCGTGCGCCCCGTATATCTCAGGAGCATGGTGGGATAATGCATCCGGCAGGCTTTTGGTTCAGCAACGGCATGATCAAAGGGAGCGATTTGGTGGTGGCTCCCTGTCGTACTGCGCCCAAATGCAGCTTGCCTGCTTTGATGTGCCACCGCACCTGACGCTTCCAGACTGATCAGACCATGTGGCGGCTGTGGGCCAGTATCGAGGGGTCCACGGCCGCTTTGCTTTCTCCCCGGCAGCGCGCGCCGTATCGCCTGCGTCTCGCATTCAGCGCACTCCTCTTGCTCGCGTCGTATTACACGTTGCATGGCGGTGCAGCCCGAATCGAGAAAAAGAGACAGGCTCTTGGATACCCTCTCTACTGGCGTTGCCGCCGGAAACGGAGACATCTATGACGCTAGTTGGAGTCCATTCTCTGCACAAATCCTTCGGCGGGCGCGCTATTCTGGGCGGCGCCGACCTCGTGATTGCCCCGGAGGCGCGTATCGGACTTGTCGGCCAGAACGGCAGCGGCAAGTCAACCCTGCTGCGTATCCTGGCGGGTAGTGAAGATGCCGATACCGGCGAGGTTGTTCGCAGGCGCGGGCTGCGCGTTGCCTTCCTGCCGCAGCACATCCCCGGCGATACCCGTACCCCGCTGCAATTCGTGCTGGCGGCGCGACCCGATCTGGCCGAGCTGGAGGTTGAATTGGCCGCCTGCGAGACCGATCTGGCCGATCCTGACGTGACCGCGGATATGCGGCGCATCGAGCGCGTGCTGGAGCGGCAAGAGCGCCTGTTGCTCCGCTTCGAGCAGATCGGGGGGCCGGGATTCGAGGGCGAGGCCCGCAGCTACTTGCGTGGGCTGGGGCTGGATGACACGGCCATTGCGCAGCCCATGGCGACCTTGAGCGGCGGGCAGCGCAAACTCGTCTCGCTGGCGGCCTGCCTGGCGCAGCGTCCTGAACTGTTGCTGCTCGACGAACCCGAGACACACCTCGATCTCCCGCATCGCGAGTATCTGGAATCGCTCATCCAGGATTTTGCGGGCGCGGTGGTCATCGTCTCGCACGACCGCTATCTGCTGGACGAGACCGTCAGTGAGATTGCCGAGCTGGATCGCGGCGCCATCACCCTCTGGCCCGGCAATTATTCGGCCTATACGCTGGCGCGAGAGGTCGCGCTCCAGCGGCAGCAGGAAGTTTACACTGCCCAACAGAAAGAGATTGCCCGGCTCGAAGCAGCGATTGCGCGCTTCAAGCTCTGGGCCAGCATCGTGGTCGATGAGCGCCATATCAAACAGGCGCGCAACAAGCAGCGCCAGATCGACCGTATGGAGAAGGTCGACCGCCCGGTGCTCCAGCGGCGCACGATGGCATTGGAGCTTCGCAGCGCGGCACGTGGCGGCCAGAAAGTGCTGGAGCTGCGCCACGCGGACATGGCGTTTGGCGATGACATCGTCCTGCTGGATGCCGATCTGCTGGTCATGCGCGGCGAGCGGGTGGGCATCATTGGGCCGAACGGCGCGGGGAAGAGCGTGCTGGCAAAGCTGCTGACAGGCGAGCTAGCGCCGACGAGCGGGCAGCGGTGGATTGGGCCAAGCATCTCGCTCGGCTACTTTGCGCAGGGCCATGAGACGCTCGATCCGAAGGCCACACCAGTAGAGATCGTTCAGGCAGCCCGCTCGCAGTATGAGGAACAGGCGGTGGCGCTTCTGGGGCGCTATCTCTTCAGCTACGAGCAGTGTCGCCAGCCCGTCGCCACCCTCAGCGGCGGTGAGCGGAGCCGGTTACAGTTGCTGCTGTTGATGCTCAGTGGCGCCAATTGTCTGGTGCTGGACGAGCCAACGAATCATCTGGATATCGCCTCTGCCGAGGTGTTGGAAGGCGCGCTCGAACGCTACGATGGCACGGTAGTGGTCATCTCGCATGATCGCTATTTTCTCGACCGCATCGTTGACCGCATCGTTGAGGTGCGCGACGGCGAGCTGATCAGCTTTGACAGCGGTTACAGCGCATGGACCGAGCGACAGCGCGCACGCGCCGGCTGAGATGAAAAAGCGTGGGGCGGCTGCATGGCGTCATATCATAAAACCAGGCATATATGATACCATGCAGCTATCCAATCTCTTATCCAATCTCGTATCCAATCGCTTCGACGCAGTCCGCCTCGTATGTGTCTGTTCCAACGTGTGTATGTTCCAATAGGACAGTGGTTTGCTCGTAGCCGTCTGACGGACGACGTTCCCTGATCGCGCTGGCTGGCCTTATGTTTCCTGCCCAGGCCGCCCGAAAAAGGAGCTGACCCCCTATGTGTCCGCTTCCTGCCCTGTTTCAACGCCGCTGGCGTCTGCTCCAACGCTCGCACCTGCTCGTGACGTTCGTAGCGCTCCTGGCCGCCACGCTCATTGGGCTGGTCAATATCCCCCGCGCGCTGGCATGCCCCGTCTGTATTGCTCCCGATAAGATCACCCTCTCGGGCGATGGCATTGCTGGCACCGCGACGATCACCGATGGCGCACTGCTCGAATCGTTCGGCGCAGCAACATTCATGGGCTTTGAAGAACGTTCGCCGGTTCCCGCGCCCGCCCATAGCGGCTCCGGCATCGAGCTCACGCGTTACTATGAGAACACAGGCGTCCCCGACTCCTTCTGGACGCAGGGCTTCGACCACATGCGCTATTATCCAGGCGCGCAGGGACAGCCTGGCTATGTCTTCTACGAGGGGTCTGTCAGCGCCGAGGCGAGAGACTATGCGCAGGGGCTGAACATGGCTCAGCGCGCGGGACACTGGTTCCAGGTGAATTCCGACGAGGATGTGGCGCTCCGGGTGCTTCTGACCGCGGCGCGCGCCAGCCCGCAGGGCAGCGCCAATGCGGCTCCAGCGCCTGAGACATCCGTACCACCGGACTCCACGCCGTTGCCCGCGATTCTGCGCGCGCTTGGGAGCATCCCGCTCCCAGTCATCATTCTGGTGGTGTGCCTGGCGCTGCTCGTGGCGAGCGTGGGTTATCGCCTCGTAAGAAGCCACCAGCATCGAGTGCCATTGGTTCCAGTGAAGGATACGGTGGAGTAGGCGTATGTTGTGCTTGTTCTGGCTGTTCGACCGTTTCGTCACATCTGCTGAAGGTCCGTGTACGGCAGCCAGAGGAATCCCGCACCCAGCGCCGCGAGAAGCGCCAGCAGCCAGAATACGGCAGAATAGGATGCTCCCCGAAGCAGCAACAGCCCTGTCCCTGCCGGGCCAGCCGCTCGCGCAAGCGTGATGACGAGCGCCAGGCGCCCATTGACACGCCCGAAGACCAGCGTGCCAAAGCGATCCGCTACCAGTCCGGCGCGAGCTGGCGAGTAGATGCCAAATCCAGCGCCAAAGAGGGCGATGAAGAGTGCCAGCCCGACGAGGCCGTGTATCAGTGTGAGGACAACGATGCCGAGTGCCAGCGCCAGAAAGAAGACGCCGGTCATCACGGCACGTGTCTGCGGCGTGCTGCGCCAGGTGGCAATCACGCGCCCAACGAGCGCGACCAACCCGATCAGCCCGCTGGCTGTCGCTGCCTGAGTCGCGGGCATTCCCTGCTGGCCCAGATAGGGTATCAGGTAGACCATGAGCGCCGAGACGGCGATCTGCACAAGAGTAAATCCGACGACGAGTTGCCAGAAGCCCCAGACGCACCAGGGTGAGATGGTCGCCGCGACGGGGCGGCTCTCGGGGTGTGGAACGACGGGATATGGGCGTAGCGCGATGGCATGCGGCAGCGCTGCTCCCACCAGCAGGATTGCCGCCAGCAGCAGCAGCGCTGTGCGCCAGCCAGACTGCTCGATCAGCAACGCCGCAACTGGCAGGTAGATGACTGTGGCGAGGCCGCTCACCGTGGTGAGCACGGTCAGCGCTCGTTCCCGCTGCATAAACCACGCGGCGACGGTGACGAAGGCTGGTTCATAGAGCGAAGCCGCCATTGCGACTCCGAGCACGGCCCAGAGCGCAAAGAAGACCGGTAGAGAGGTGACGTTTGCCCAGACGAGCAGCGCCGCCACCCCAAGAAAAGAGCCAGCCGCCATGAGTGCTCGCGGGCTGCGGGTGCGGTCGAGCCAACGGCCAACAGGAATCGCCATCAGCCCGGAGATGAGCAGCGCCATCGAATACGCTCCGCTCATGCTGGCCTGGCTCCAGTGTAAATCGCGCTCCATAGGGCCGAGGAATACCGGGAACATGTGGTAGAGAATGCCCCAACTCGTGATCTCGGTCAGCGAGAGCGTCACCACCTGCGCCCAGCCAGAGAGGCGCGGCGCGCCCATGATGACCCGGCCGCCGGATGCGCTCGGCCGGATGGGAACCTGCCTCATGGCTGCGCCTGTGATGGTGCGTGCCATTCCGATAGCTCGCCGGATGCCAGCCAGGTATTCCAGATGGAGATCGGCGCGATTTCTGGCAAAGCACGTGGCGGCTGCGGATTGTCGGCGAGCGGCTGTAGCCTGCCCTGCCACCACCCGACATCATGCCACGCGCCCGCTTTGTAGCCGACGCGATGATAGACGCCCACCGGCGTCATCCCCATCGTCTCATGTAATGCCACACTTGCCGGATTGGGCAATGCGATGCCCGCGTAGGTATTGAAGTAGCCCTGCGCGCGCAAGATGGCGAAAAGCGCGCGATACAGCCTGCGACCCACCCCGCGTCTCCGCCAGTTTTTGTGCACATAGGCCGAAACATCGGCGGACCACTGATAAGCGGCGCGCTCGCGATGCTGGCTGGCGTAGGCGTACCCTGCCACAGCGCCTTCATCTTCAGCCACCAGCCACGGAAACCGCGCCAGCGTCTTTGCCACGCGGCTTGCCATCTCCTCCGTGGTCGGCGGGATCATCTCGAACGATGTCGCCGAATCGCTGACAAACGGCGCATAGATCGCCGTGATCGCAGGCGCATCGTCTGGTCGCGCCATCCGAACCATGATGCCCATGGACCTCTCTCCGCCGTAGAAAGACTGCTCTATCGGCAGCATAGCATGCCATGTGGCCGGAGCTTTGTGCAGTCTGCCCGAAAACGGAGAGAGTCCGCTGGTCAGCCGGCTGCATGTTGGGGTATAGGCTCGCTCAATGTGCCGGGGAGAGCAGCCAATGTTCTTCCCGGCGCAATGTCATACCTTCCCAAACACAAACCTGCTATTATTTGTCCCCAATGAGTGATAAGCCCTGCTTCTCGATCTTCTCGCGCAGCTTGAGAATGCCTTCGATCAGCGCCTCGGGCCGGGGCGGGCAGCCGGGCACGTAGACATCTACTGGCACGAGCGTATCGACGCCCTGTACCGTGGAATAGCTATCGTAGAACTCGCCGCCCGAGCTCGCGCACTGGCCCAGAGCGATGACCCACTTGGGATCGGGCATCTGCTCGTAGAGGCGCACGAGTCGCGGGGCCATCTTCACTGACACCGTTCCCGCGACGATCATCAGGTCGGCCTGGCGCGGGCTGGAACGAAACACTTCGGAGCCAAAACGCGCCAGATCAGTCTGAGGGGCGGAAGCGGTCGCTATCATCTCGATGGCATAGCAGGCGAGGCCATAGCCCAGCGGCCAGATCGAGCGGCTGCGGGCATAATTGCGCGCCCACTGGAGCATATCCCGCAGGCTCGTCAGCGCAATCCCAGGCTCCTGCTCGCCGGGAATATACTCGCCTGACCTGCGTATGGGCGACGTGGACAGCATGGGCAGAGCGCGCCCACGCGTCATAGCGCTACTGGATGTCATCATCAGGCTCCTTGTCCAAATGTGTATCTTGACCAATCATCACCCAAGACCCTTGCGGAACCCTTCGCGCCAGGTCTTGTAGCATGGCTGCCAGCCCAACTCCCGCTTCGCTTTGGCGTTGGAGGCGCCGCGGATTTCCGTCATCATCGAGATGCCTACCTCACCGATGATCATCCGCGCGATCCAGACTGGCAGGTGAATGGGCGGCCTGGCGCCTACCACCCTCGCCAGGTCAGGGAGCCAGACGCTCACGGGCGCTGGCTCATCGTCAGCAATGTTGTAGATGCCCGGTGCTCCTTGCTGGATGGCCGCAACCGCCGCCGATGCCGCGTCATAGACATGAATAAACGACCAGACGCCCGCGCCACTGCCGACGATTGGGAGACTGCGCTTGCGTACCATCGCCACGATGTCGCCGTCACGCGCAAAGCCGGTGCCTGGACCATAGAGGTTGCCGTACCGGAGGGCAATCCCCTCGATCCCAGGAGTTCCGGTCACAGCCGATTCGAGATGCTGGATTGCCTCCAGCGATTTCGTCTGATTCCGTGGCGGGTACGGGTCGAGCGGATCGTCCTCGGTTTTCAGGCCAGTGCCTGTGCGCGCATAATCCCAGTTGCCGAAGCTCTGGGCAATAAATCGCCGCGCCCCCACGGCCCGCGCCGCCTCCAGCAGATAATCTGCGCCTTCGGTGCGGAGCCGGTTAGTCAGCGCAAACTCCTGATCGAAGTTCTTGTAATCCTTCACCCCGGTCAGCGCGGTCAATTGGTGGATAATGACCTCTGGCCTGGTCTGCTCGACCGCCCGCATGACGGCTAAACGATCAAGCGCATCCGCTACCACAGGCTCGGCGCCCGCGGCGCGGAGTGCTTCAGTGTGGCGTGGAGAGCGCGTCATCGCGACGACTTCATATCCACCCGCGAGAAGCTGTGGGACGAGTTGTTTGCCAACGGCGCCACTCGCGCCAGCGACAAAGACCTTCATTTCCAAGATCTCCTACTCTATGAGGTGAGAGGTGACACATGCGGTTTGCACACCGTTGTGGTGTTTCGCGCCCTCTTAGACGAGATGGCCGTCAATCCTGTGACAGCCGCTCGAACACTGGGCGGACATGTGTTGGAGATCCACGCATCGCGGGTCAATGATCGTCGCGTGCAATTCGGGTGAGGTTGGATACGGGGAATCCGAGGTGGGTGAGTTTATCTGGATTTACAATCGAGTGGACCGCTCGGATGGCGCCGTCAGCAAAGTCGAACGCCAGCGCGTTGGCTACGTGCCCCTCTGGGTCGAATGCCAGCGCTCCCGGTTGGCCGTTGATGAGCGCGAACTCGTAGGTGAAGTTGAAGGAGTACGCGGCCTTGATAATGCTTCTCATGACAAGGGCGACACGCTCGCGGCCCGCCACTGGGTGCGGGTATGCCCGTGCCTTGCCACCACCATCGCCGTAGAAGACAGCGTCCTCGGCCAGGAACTCGACGAGATGCGTCATGTCTCCCTGTACCGCCGCATCGAAGAACCTGCGTGCCAGCTCATGCCGCGCATTGGTGGGTGCGTCGAAGCGGGGCTTGCCGTCCTCGATCCGCTTCCGGGCGCGGACAAAGATCTGGCGGCAGTTCTCTTCGCTCTTCTGAACGATTGGCGCAATCTCATCGTAGCCGTAGTCGAAGACTTCGCGCAGCAGGAAGACGGCACGCTCGATCGGTGAGAGCCGCTGGAGGAGGACGAGAAACGCCAGCGACAAGGAGTCATCCATCTCGGCGAGTTCCGCTGGGTCAGGCGCAAGGGAGGCGGCGACAGGCTCGGGCAGCCAGACGCCAACATACGCCTCATGTCTGGCGCGCGCGGATCGCAGCTCGTCGATGGCCAGGCGTGTCGTCACCGTCGTGAGAAATGCCTTCGGCGACTCGATGGCGGTGCCCTGCGCCAGCGTGCGATGGTAACGCAGATACGCCTCCTGGACGACGTCCTCCGCTTCGCTCACGCTGCCAAGCATGCGGTAGGCAATCGAGAACATGAGCGGGCGCAGCCCCACATATATTCCATCTATCCCATCGGCGGCTATCGCCGGGCCAGTTTCGTCATTCCTCATGGTACTGGTATGCTCCCCGGTCACAGTATACTCCGCTGAAGCCATTCGCGTCCCGCACCAGAGCGGGTGTGATAGTCTCCGTGGGATGTTCAAAGCTCCTGCTCCACAAGCCCGAATGAAGAAATCCGCCAATCCCCGAAGAGATGGGCATCTGTATGATCGCGGGTGACGATCAGCGCTCGTGCAGTCCGGCAACTGCCTCATGGTATGATTCAGGCGGCGCTTGCTCGACACTGTTACATGGTAGGCAGATGCCGCGACTAGGTATCGCGTACCATGGTAGGCCACCGCCTGTTCGGAGGTCCACTGTGCACGAATTCATACGCGATCTGTTGCAGTGTCCGCAGTGTGGCGGCGGGCTTGCCTGGAGTGTGACGGTGCGTCAGGGCGAACGCATCGTGGAAGGTGAGGCCCAGTGCGCGGTATGCGCCGCTACCTATCCCATCCACGAAGGAATTGGCCTCTTCCTGACACCCGATCTGCCACGCAACGATCTCTGGGAACAAGCGGGCAGTAGGCTTACCGGCTATCTTCGCGATCACCCTGACGTCGAGCGCCGACTGATGGATGTACCCCCGGAGACGCTTGGGCCGGCGGATCTCTTCTTCCGTGCGGCGGTGCTCGAAGATCGCGGCGATTACGCGCATGTACGGGAGCTTCTAGATCGTGCTCACGAGGGGCTGTACACGGAGGAGTACCGAAACTGCCTCGCGCGCGAGCTGTCCGCCGTGGTCGAACGCCTGCGCATAGGAGACGAGCCAATAGTAGATCTGGCCTGCGGGCGTGGCGTGCTGGTCGAGCGATTGGCAGAAGCGCTCGACCGCCCCATTATCGCCACAGACTTCAGCCCTCGCATTCTCCGGCGTAATCGGCGCTGGCTGGAGTATTGGGGCCTCTATGACCGCGTGAGCCTGCTAGGGTTCGATGCGCGCCGCACGCCATTCAAGAACGGCGTCATCAGGATGCTGACCACCAATCTTGGGTTGCCAAACATCGAGGAGCCCGCGCGTCTGCTGGAGGAGCTGCGGCGCATCGTATCAGGAACCCTGCTCGCTATCTCCCATTTCTACCCAGAGAACGACGCCCTCAATGCGGCGGAGATTCGCGCGGCGAAGCTCGATACGATGCTCTACCTGCGGCCCACCCTGGATGCCTTCAAGGCAGCGGGCTGGCAGGTATCCCTGGAGGATCGTTGTATCGCGCATGCGCAGCCGACACCAGCGGGTGCCGTCATCGAGGGAGCGAGCATCGACAGCCTCCCGGTGGCGCCGACAGCGCTTGAATGGGGTGTGCTTGTCGCGCGGTGAACGCGGTTGAAAGAAGTTCCCCTGCTTCTTCGCTGATGGCGGTGGATCTCAGCGTTTAGATGCCTTCACAAAGCCCGCACCTGGGAAAGCGGAGAAGCGTGGCGGCCTCATCTCCTCCGTCACCACCTCGGAGAAACCGGCTTCTTTGACGAGGCCGGCGAGACGGTGTATGTCGCTTCCTCCGGCGTGAAAGCGGGCACCGGGGCCCGTACGTTCCTGCTTGCGTGTAAAATCGGCGATGACTAACCGGCCTCCGGGCTTGAGTACGCGGAAGATTTCCGCGAGGCCCTGGCGTTTGAGACCATCGGGCAAATGATGCATCATCAGGGTCGAGAGCACCACGTCGAACGATTGATCGGGGAAAGCGATATGCTCAATCACCCCAAGCTGGAAATCAATGGGCACGTTACGCCGGGCCGCTTTCGAGCGCGCGCGAGCAATCTGCTCTGAACTCGGATCAATACCTGTGACGTGCCCCCTCCTGCCAACGCGGCGCTCGACTTCTAACGCCAGCTTTCCTGTGCCGCAGCCTACATCCAGAACGTTGTCACCAGGCTGAATGCGTGCCAGAGTAGCCGTCCTCTGCCTGAGCCGCCGCGATTGGCCAAGGAACACAAAGGTGTCGGTGAACCACCCATGTAGGTCATAGCGCCAGCCTCCATTGAGAATCAATCCGTGTGTCTCTTGCGCTGGCGACTCACCCGACCGGTTCTGGTGGTGATGTGTAGACGAATGCATATATTGCGCTCCTTTCGGATAGCGACGACTGTTTGTGCTGACCGGAATCCATTGTGTAGAATCCATTGCGTATATGAAGCTGACCCGTGCGTCGTTGGGGGAGGCTCAGCGGAGACCAAAGAGCCAGAACGTGGCTATATCCACCGCTACTGCCAGCGCTGCCCCATACACGGCCTGCAGCGGGGAGTGCGCCTCGAGTTTCCACCGTGCCCAGGCGACCAGCACAACCAGGGGAGCGAGCGCCAGCCAGAGCGGACCGGCCAGCAGGCACAATACTGTTATCGTTCCCGCTGCCGAGTTGACATGGAGGCTGATCTTGTATTTCGCCGCTTGCGTGATCACTGTGGCCAGCGAGAACGAAATGATGACCGCCGCAAGCGTAGCCACGAGAGAGCGCGAAGCAGAAAGTCCGAGGAGTGCGGCGAGCATACCGGCGAGAGCAAACAGGCCAATCAGAAGCGGAACCACCCGTTGAGAGCGGCGACTGACATGGATGTCGGTCCACTTCCCCTTCTTGACTCCCCACCACATATACCCATAGGGCACGGCCAGGCCGACGCCAATGACCACGAGCCAGCGGAACCCATCCGCCACCGTGGGCGCCGTCGAGAGCGAGACATACCCGAACAGTCCAAAGCCGACAATGTAAGGACTCGTTATCTGGCTCAGCCAATAGGCGAAGCGATCTCCTGATGTACGCAGCGATGACTGGCCTTTTTCGGCCTTCTCTACGACCACGTCGATTTCTTCGGTCTCTGCAACATGTGTCATGTGCATCTCCTGTCGCGGGATAAGCATCGAGAGAGTTGAATCATTCCACGAGTGATACTGTGCTCACAGCCTCTGGGCCGCCTGGTTGGATGTGCGGTTTGACTGCTGCAACAGCAGATCGAAAACCCATCGTGATACGCCTTTCTTCACGTGTGTGTCGTGAACTTGATGTGTTGACACTTTGTCGAACTTGAGACATGATGTCTCATACGAACCTCATTGTCTGTGTTTGAGTGTAGTCAGCGAGGCTCACAGAGACAAGGTGCAATCAGGGCCATGTGTCTCGAATGAGACAAGGAGCGCGAAGTGACACAGCCAGTGGGCAATTTGCGTGTGCGACGCACGCAGAAACTCTTGCGGGAGGCGTTGGTAGAGTTGATCGAGGAACGGGGATTCGACGCGCTCACTGTCGGTGAGATCACTGAACGCGCGATGGTCAGCCGTGCCGCCTTCTATCGCAACTATCAGGATAAATATGCTCTTGTGGAACAGATCTTTGAGGAAGCCATGAGCGCCCTGCGCAACGCGGTCGGCGATCTGGGGCGAGACCATCCTTCGGGGGTCTGGGTGAAGTTCTTCGAGCTTATCGAGGAATACGAACGGCTCTATCGGGCGCTGCTTGGCAGGAAGGGCAGCCCCTGGTTTGTGTGGAAGATGCGCGCGTCTCTCGCTGATATGATCCAGGCGCGCGGACAGATTCCCCATGGACCGAACGCCGTCGAGCGTCTTCCTCACGTCTTTCCCGATACGTTCGTGCCTGACCTCGTATCCACGATGTTTGTCGAAGCCATCACGTGGTGGCTTGACCAGGGAAAGCCCTACTCTTCCAAAGAGATGGCGACGCGCACGGCTCTGCTTGC